>JAEZEB010000318.1 GCA_023438115.1 Pseudomonadota bacterium
GCGCCGGCGCGGCGGGCGGCTCGGGCGGCGGCGACGTGCCGCAGGAGGCGAGCAGGCCGGCAACGCCCAGCAGGGCAAGCTTGAGGGGACGCAGGGCGCGGTAATGCTTCATGATCGGTCCTGTAACACGGCTCGAGCCGCGGTCGCAATCTACAACAGCAGAGCCGGTGCCATGATGGCGGCGGTTACGAAAAGTAGACCACCGGCGCGGATCGCCACGACGTAAAGCATGCTGCCCATCAAAGAAGTCACGACGCAGTTGGCGCGCGAAGACGGCGTCCTCGTCACGGTCGAAGCGACGGAAGGCTCGGTGCCGCGCGAGCGCGGCGCATGGATGGTCGTTTTCGGCGGACGAGTGGTGCAGACCATAGGCGGCGGACACCTGGAACTGCAGGCGATCGGGGAAGCGCGTCGCCGCCTGGCCGGCGCGGACGGCGATCCGGTGCTGCGTTTCCCGCTCGGCCCCGCGCTCGGACAGTGCTGCGGCGGCGTCGTGCACTTGCGTTTCGACAAACTTTCCGCGGCCGACACCGTGTCCTTGCCGCAACGCTTGCGCCAAGGCGACATCCCGGTGGCGCTCTTCGGCGGCGGGCACGTGGGCCGCGCGATCGTCAACGTGCTGGGCACGCTGCCCTTCGCCGTGACCTGGATCGACAGCCGCGACGAGATCTTCCCGCCGCAGGTGCCGGACAACGTCGCCTGCGAACACTCGGATCCCGTGCAGGCCGCCGTCGCCGACCTCGCCCCCGGCTCCCGCGTGCTGGTCATGAGCTTCAGCCACGCGGAAGACCTGGACATCGTCGCGGCGTGCCTGAAGCGCCTGCGCGCGCGGGACGACCTGCCTTACGTGGGCCTGATCGGCAGCAGGACCAAGTGGGCCACCTTCCGCCATCGTCTCGAGGAGCGGGGCTTCGGCGAGGCGGACTTCGCGCGCGTGACCTGCCCGATCGGCGTGCCCGGCATGCGCGGCAAGGAGCCGGAGGTGATCGCCGTCGCGGTCGCGGCGCAACTGCTGCAGCTGCCGCCTTCCTGAGACCGCCGGGCTGGCGCTACACTTTCGTCCGCAGGTCGCAGCGGCGCATGGGAGTGTTCTCCCAGTGACGCGACCTTCCTCTGCTCAGAGCGCCCGCGGTGGTGAGCAGGTCCTCGTCCGGAACGGCATGGAAAGCTATCTCCTCGACTGGGCCAACCTGCTGCTGCGGTGGCTGCACGTCATCGCGGCCATCGCGTGGGTCGGTTCCTCCTTCTACTTCGTCTTCCTCGACAGCAGCCTCACGCCGCCGGCGGATGCCAAGCTGCGCGAGCAGGGCGCCACCGGCGAGCTGTGGGCGGTGCATGGCGGCGGCTTCTACCACCCGGTGAAGTACGCGGTCTCGCCGCCGCAGCTGCCACCGCACCTGCACTGGTTCTTCTGGGAAAGTTATTCCACCTGGCTCTCGGGCTTCGCGCTCTTCACGGCCTCCTACATCTGGCACGCGGGCAGCTACCTGGTCGACCGCTCGCTGGTCGACTGGTCGCCCGGCGCCGCCACGGGCGTGGCCCTGTCCTTCCTCGCCGTGTTCTGGGTGCTGTACGACGTGATCTGCCAGGTCTTCGGCCACCGCAGGAACGGCGACCGCATCGTCGGCGCGCTGGTGCTGCTCCTGGTGTGCGTGGCGTCGTGGCTTGCCTGCCGCCTGTTCCCCGGTCGCGCCGCCTTCCTGCTGGTGGGGGCGATGCTCGCCACCGCGATGAGCGCCAACGTGTTCTTCTGGATCATCCCCGGGCAGAAGAAGGTGATCCAGTCCATCAAGGCGGGCCAGCCGGTGGACCCGGTGCACGGCCAGCGCGGCAAGCAGCGCAGCGTGCACAACACCTACTTCACGCTGCCCGTGCTGTTCGCGATGCTGTCCAACCACTACAGCTTCCTCTACACGCACGCGCACAACTGGGTGGTGCTGATCCTGATGATGTTCGCCGGCGCGGCGATCCGCCAGTTCTTCGTGATGCGCCACGGCTGGAAGCTGGGACGCAACCGCCACCCGGCCGGCTATGCGCTGGTGGGCATCGCCGTGATCGTGGCGGTGCTGGTGTGGCTCACGCCCGCGCAGCGGACGGAGGCGGCGCGCGCGCCCGCCGCGCCCGCCACCTACGCGCAGGTGCAGGAGGTGCTGCAGCAGCGCTGCGTGCAGTGCCATGGCGCGCAGGTGCAGATGAAGAACGTGCGCCTGGACGATGCGGCCGCCGTGAAGCTGCACGCGCAGGCGATCTACCAGCAGGCCGTGGTGGCGAAGACCATGCCGCTGAACAACGCAACGCAGATGACCGACAACGAGCGTGCGCTCCTGGGCCAGTGGTTCCAGGCGGGCGCTCCCACGCCATGAAGCAGAACCACCGATTGCTCGCGATCCTCGGCGCCGCCGCCCTCCTTGCGGGCTGCGCCACCCCGCAGGCCACGCTGCCCACCGACGCGGCACCGCAATGCGGCGCGCAGCACTATCCCCACCACGCCCTGGAGAACGAGCAGATGGGCGACGTCGTCGTCCGCGTGCAGGTCGACGCGGCCGGGCGCGTGGTCGACGCGGCCGTGCAGGCGCCCAGCGCCAGCCGGCACCTCGATGCGGCGGCGGTCGCCGGCGCCCGCGCC
>JAEZEB010000340.1 GCA_023438115.1 Pseudomonadota bacterium
CCTTCGCGCAGCGCGTGGGCTGGCGCGCCGCCGCGGTCGATCCGCTGCCCGTGCCCAGCGGGATGCCCGCCGCCGGACCCGTGGGTGGCGGCAACCCCGGCCAGGAGGTGGCCCCATGAAGGCGCTCCTTCTCGCCGCCGCCCTGGTGGCTGCTTCTGCCGGCGCGCAGGCGCAGGATCCCACCCGCGCGCTGGGCGACCTGCTGCGGCAACTGCCCGGCGGCGCCGGCAACCTCCTGAACCAGGCCCCGGCGCCCCGCGCGCCCGCCACCGGCGACCTGCTGCAGATGCTGTCGGAGTCGGTGGAGAACATCGACGAGGCCAGGGAGATCGACATCGGCCGCCAGCTCGCGGCGGTGCTCCTGGGCAGCAAGCCCCTGCACGCCGACACGGGGCTGCAGCGCTACGTCAACCGCCTGGGCCGGTGGATCGCGCTGCAGTCGCCGCGGCCGCAGCTGCCCTGGACTTTCGGCGTGCTGGACGACCCCGGCTTCAACGCGTTCGCCACGCCCGGCGGCTACGTCTTCGTCACCAAGGGCCTCGTCGATCGCGTCGACGAGGCGGAACTGGCCGGCATCCTGGCGCACGAGATCGGCCACGTCACCGGCAAGCACCACCTCCAGGCGCTGGCGGCGAAGGCGCGCTCGGGCCTGGCCACGCAGCTGCTCGCCTCGCAGGTGCGCGGCAGCGCCGCGGGGCAGTTCGTCTCCGGCCAGATGCTGGCGCTGGGCCGCGACCTCTATGCACGCGGCCTGGACCGCGGCGACGAGTTCGACGCCGACCGCACCGGCGTGGCGCTCGCGGCGCGCGCCGGCTTCGATCCCTATGGCCTGCCCGCGGTGCTGCAGCAGCTGCGCACCGAAGCGCCCGACAACCCGCTCTTCAGCCTGACGCTCGCCACGCACCCGCCCGCGCAGCAACGGCTGGAGCAGCTGGAAGCCGCGATGGGCAACCGCCTCGACGCCTTCAGCGGCAAGCCCTCGGTGCCGATCGCGCAGCGCGTGCGCCAGCGCTGAGCGTCAGCCCGCCGGGCGCGAGCGCGTGAAGACATAGATCCCCGCCAGCACCAGCACCGTGCCGGCCACCAGCCAGGCGGTGAAGGGCTCGTCCAGCAGCCAGATGCCCAGCGCGATGGTGGACAGCGGGCCGATCATCCCGGCCTGCGCCGTCGCCGCCGCGCCTATGCGCTCGATCGCCATCATCACCAGCAGCACCGGCACGGCGGTGCCCAGGCTCGCATTCAGCAGCGACAGCCAGATCACCTGCGGCGCGACCTGCAGCGCCGCATCCAGCGGCCGCAGCAGCGCGAACTGCAGGATGCAGAGCACGCAGGCCACGCTGGTGGCCAGACCCACGAGGCGCAGCGAGCCGAGCCGCTTCACCACCTGCCCGCTGTAGACCATGTAGAGGGCGTACGTGATCGTGCTGGCGAACACCAGCGCGCTGCCCAGGGCCACGTTGCCGCCCGAGATGCGCAGCTCCTGGCCGAACACCAGCACCACGCCCGCATAGCTGATGGCCATGCCCGCGACCTGCCTTCCGGTCCAGGGACGGCGGTACAGCAGCCATCCGAACAGCAGCACCAGCGTGGGATTGAGGTAGAGGATCAGCCGCTCGAGCGAAGCAGTGATGTATTGCAGCCCGACGAAGTCGAGGAAGCTCGAGAGGTAGTAGCCGCTGAAGCCCAGGCCGATCACGGCGAGCCAGTCGCGCCGCGACAGCGGCGGCTTGCCGCGCCCGGCCCACCAGGCCATGCCGGCGAACAGCGGCAGCGCGAACAGCATGCGGTACATGATCAGCGTGACCGCGTCGACGCCGTAGCGGTACGACAGCTTGACGATGATGGCCTTGCCGCTGAAGGCGATGGCGCCGGCCAGGGCCAGCGCGAGGCCGGTGCTCGTGGCGGGCGCGCGGGCGGGCGTGGCGGGAAGGGTCGCTGGCGCGTCGGGCATCGAAGCGATTGTCGCGCGCAATGAAAACGGCGCCCCGCGGGGCGCCGTCTCGTTTGGCGAGGAGGTGATTATTCCTCGACGAACGCTTCCTCGCGCTTGCTCTTCACCGCGGGCAGCGCCACGATGACGATCAGCAGCACCGCCGCGGCCAGCAGGCCGGCCGACAGCGGACGCGTGACCAGCACGCTCCAGTCGCCGCGCGAGAGCAGCAGGGCGCGGCGCAGGTTCTCCTCCATCATCGGGCCGAGGATGAAACCGAGCAGCAGCGGCGCCGGCTCGCATCCCAGCTTGATGAAGGTGTAGCCGATGACGCCGAAGATCGCCACCATCCAGATGTCCCAGGTGTTGTTGTTCGTGGAGTACACGCCGATGGCGCAGAACAGCACGATGGCCGGGAACAGCCAGCGATAGGGAACGCTCAGCAGCTTGATCCACAGGCCGATCAGCGGCAGGTTCAGGATCACCAGCATCGCGTTGCCGATCCACATGGAGGCGATCAGGCCCCAGAACAGTTCCGGGTTGCTGGTCATCACCTGCGGGCCCGGCTGGATGTTGTGGATGGTCATCGCGCCCACCATCAGCGCCATCACGGCGTTGGGCGGGATGCCCAGCGTCAGCAGCGGGATGAAGGAGGTCTGCGAACCGGCGTTGTTGGCCGCTTCCGGCGCCGCGACGCCGCGGATGTTGCCCTTGCCGAACGGCACTTCGCCCGGCTGCAGCTTCGTCTTCTTCTCGATCGTGTAGGCCGCGAACGAGGACAGCAGCGCGCCGCCGCCCGGCAGGATGCCCAGGGCGCAGCCCAGGCCCGTGCCGCGCAGGATGGCGGGCGCCATGCGCTTGAAGTCTTCCTTCGTCGGCATCAGGCCCTGCACCTTGGAGGTGAAGACCTCGCGCTCGCTCTCGTGCTTGCCCAGGTTGGAGATGATCTCGCCGTAGCCGAACACGCCCATGGCGATCACGATGAAGCCGATGCCGTCGGTCAGTTCCGGGATGTCGAACGAGTAGCGGGCGACGCCGGAGTTCACGTCCGTGCCGATCAGGCCCAGCAGCAGGCCCAGCACGATCATGCCGATGGCCTTGATCAGCGCGCCGGAAGCCAGCACCACGGCGCCGACCAGGCCCAGCACCATCAGCGAGAAGTATTCGGCCGGGCCGAACTTGAACGCGACTTCCGTCAGCGGCGCGGCGAAGCCGGCCAGGATCAGGGTGCCGACGCAGCCGGCGAAGAACGAGCCGATGCCCGCGGAGGCGAGGGCGGGACCCGCCCGTCCCTGCCTGGCCATCTGGTAGCCGTCGATGATGGTCACCACCGAGGACGATTCGCCCGGCAGGTTCACCAGGATGGCCGTGGTGGAGCCGCCGTACGAGGCGCCGTAGTAGATGCCGGCCAGCATGATCAGCGCCGACACGGGCGGCAGCGCGTACGTGGCGGGCAGCAGCATGGCGATGGTTGCCACGGGGCCGACGCCGGGCAGCACGCCGATGGCCGTGCCCAGCACGCAGCCGATGAAGGCGTACAGAAGGTTGATCGGCGTGAACGCGACGCCGAAGCCGATTGCGAGGTTGCTGAAGAGATCCATGGTGTCTCGCCTGTTCTCAGTTCGTCAGGAAGGTGGGCCACACCGGGAACTGCAGCTTCAGCGCCACGATGAAGGCGCCGTAGCTCAGGACGGCCAGGGCGGTGGCGAGAACGAAGACTTCCTTGGCGCGGAACTCCTCGCCGGCGAGGCTGGCGGTGAAGGTCAGCGCGTAGATGCCGACGATCAGGCCCATGGCCGGCAGGCCGATCGCGGGCAGGCCGCCGATGCAGATGCCGAAGATCAGGTTGGCGGCGATGATGAAGAACAGCGGCTTCCAGGCGGCCTTGCCGATCTTCTCGCCGTCCTCGGTCTCCACCACCATCGCCTCGAAGGTGATGAACACGCCGATCACGGCCAGCAGGATGCCCAGCATCAGCGGGAAGTAACCCGGGCCCATCCGGGCGCCCGTGCCGATGTTGTAGTTGGTGGCGCCCCACGCGAACGCGATGCCGACCACCATGAACATGAGGCCAGCGAAGAAGTCCTTCTGGCTCTTGATTCTCATGGGGAAGTCTCCTGGGAAGGATTGGAACCGGCGGATTGTGCAAGCCTCATCCGGTCCTCCGGATGTGGATACCACCTACAGCCGGTTACCCTACTGTTGCGCAGGAGACACGCGCCGGCCCTCAGTCGAGCGGCGGCGTGGCGGTGAGGACTTCCTCGATGGTGGTCATTCCCTCGGCGACGCGCAGGGCGCCGGCCAGCCGCAACGGGCGCATGCCGTCGGCGATGGCCTGGCGCTTGATCGCCCCGAGATTGGGCTCGCGCGAGACCTTGTCCTTGAAGGCCTCGCTCACCGACAGCAGCTCGTACAGGCCCATTCGGCCCATGAAGCCGGTCATGCGGCAGTCCACGCAGCCCACCGGGCGGTACGGCTGCCAGTTGCCGGAGAGCTTCCAGGGCTTGACCACCTCGTCGAAGGCGCTGCGCGGCGTCTCCGTGTCGGGCTCCCGGCACTGGCGGCACAGCGTGCGCACCAGGCGCTGGGCGAGCACGCCGATCACGGTGGCATTGATCAGGTAGGCCGGCACGCCCAGTTCCATCAGGCGGCTGATGGCCGACGGCGCGTCGTTGGTGTGCAGGGTCGAGAACACCAGGTGGCCGGTCAGCGCCGCCTGCACGGCCATGTCGGCCGTCGCGAGGTCGCGGATCTCGCCCACCATGATGATGTCCGGGTCCTGCCGCATCAGCGCGCGCAGGCCCTCGGCGAAGTTGAAGTCCAGCTGCGCCTGCACCTGCGTCTGGTTGAAGGACGGCTCGATCATCTCGATCGGGTCCTCCACGGTGCTGACGTTGACCTCCTCGGTCGCCAGCCGCTTGAGCGTGGAATAGAGCGTGGTCGTCTTGCCCGAACCGGTGGGGCCGGTCACGAGGATGATCCCGTGCGGACGCTTGACCAGGGCCTCCCAGCGCTGCGCGTCGTGGGCCGAGAAGCCGAGCGCATCGAGGTCCTTCACCGCGGTGTCCGGATCGAAGATCCGCATCACCATCTTCTCGCCGAAGGCCGTGGGCAGCGTCGACAGGCGCATTTCCACCTCGTCGCCGCGCGGATTGCGGGTCTTGATGCGGCCGTCCTGCGGCCGGCGCTTCTCCACCACGTCCATGCGCCCCAGCAGCTTCACGCGCGCGATCATCGCGTTGAGCACGCCCATGGGCATCTGGTAGACCGGGTGCAGCACGCCGTCGATGCGGAAGCGGATGACGCCCTGCTCGCGCCGCGGCTCCAGGTGGATGTCGCTTGCGCGCTGGTCGAAGGCGTACTGCCACAGCCAGTCGACCACCTGCACGACGCTCTGGTCGTTGGCATCGAGCTGCTTGTTGGACTTGCCCAGTTCCACCAGCTGCTCGAAGCTCGCGGCGCTGCTGTTGCCGCCGCTCTTCTGCGCCGCGCGCACCGACTTGGCAAGGGCGAAGAACTCGGCCGTGTAGCGGTGGATGTCCTGCGGGTTGGCGACCACGCGCCGCACGCTGCGCTTGGACTGGCGCTCGACCTCGTCGATCCAGCCCTCGATGAAGGGTTCGGCGGTGGCCACCACCACCTCGCTGCCCGTCACCTGCACCGGCAGCACCTTGTGGCGCTCGGCATAGGCCGCGCTCATGGTGTCGGCCACCTTGGCGACGTCGACCTTCAGCGGGTCGATGCGCAGGTAGTCCATGCCGGCGCGGCCGGCCAGGTACTGGGTGAGCGATTCGATGTCCAGCGGCTTGCCGTCCACGGCGCGCGCCATGGCCACGGCCGCCAGCCGCACCAGCGGATGCTGCGCGCTCTCGGCCTGGGAGCAGCGCGCGATCGTGCGCCTGGCCTCCTCCTGCGAGATCACGCCGTCCTCCGACAGCCATTCCACGACGTTCCGCCAGTGCAGCGGTCCCCGATGCGGGGTGCGGGCGGAAGGCTTCGGTTGCGCGCTCATTCCCGGATGGTAGCGGGGCGCAGCACGCGCAGCCACTTGCGCGCGGGCAGGCCCCAGCGGGCCTCGACCGCCTCCGCCCGCTGGGAAAGCAGGCCCCGCGCGGGCTCCACGGGTTCGCGCAAGGCCAGCACGATGGTGTTGCCTTCGCGCGTCGGCCGGAAGGCCCAGACCGCGTCGCGGCCGAAGGCAGCCTGGATGCGCTTGAGGCTGCGCTCGTAGCTGGAGCTGCGGCCGAACAGGTTGACGGTCATGCAGCCGTCCTCCGTCAGCAGTGCGCGGCAATCGCGGTAGAAGGCCTCGCTGTCCAGGACCGGCGCCGCGGCCTCGTGGTCGTACAGGTCCACCATCAGCGCGTCGACCTGGCCGCGCCAGTGCGCGTGCGCCGCGACTTCGGCCGCATCGCCCAGCACCACCGACAGGCGCGCATCGTCCCTGGGCAGCTTGAACCACAGCCGGCAGGCCGCGACCACCTGCGGGTTCAGTTCGATGGCCGTGGTGCGCATGCGCAGCTTGCGATGGCAGAACTTGGTGAGGGAACCCGCGCCCAGCCCCAGCTGCATCGCATGCCGCTTCGCGACGCCCTGCGGCTCCATGAACAGCAGCCAGGCCATCATGCGCTGCACGTACTCCAGGTGGATGTCGAAGGGGGCGTCCATGCGCATCGAGCCCTGCACCCACTCGGTGCCGAGGTGCAGGTAGCGGATGTCGCCGTGGTCGGAGAAATTGACTTCGGGAAGGGCGGGGGCGGCTTTCACTGGCTGGCGATTATCCGCACCCGTCCCGGCGCTGTTGCGTACGCGCCCCGCTCGTCTTCCTCCGACGCCCGCTCGCCCCCCGCCGCCGACCGCCCGTGCGTTTGCCTGCGCGCGCAGGCCCGCACCCCGCCGAGGCGTTACAGAATGTTCGCCATGGCATCCCCGAGACGTCCGACTTGCGCACCGAACCGATGACCGATTTCGCGCCGGAGTCCACGTTCGCTCCCTCCAGCCAGGTGCCGCAGATGGTCTGGGGCTCGGACGGCGACGGCAGCTTCGAGCCGCCCCCGCCGGCGCCCCCGGCGCCGCGCTCGGCCGCCGCCCTGGCCACGGCGACCAACCAGTTGCTGGAGGCGCTGGTGGCCAAGCGGGTGCCGCGCATCGAGGTCCTGCGCCGCCGCCTGCAACAGGCGCTGCCCGCCGACCTGCCCGCGGTCCACGAGGCGGTGCAACAGCTGCAGGCCAGCATGGAAGCGCTGGACTTCCTGGCCGCGCGCGACGGCGATCGCCTGCCGCTGTTCCTGCGCGACGGCGAGGCGGTGGTCGCCGCGTCGGCGAAGCTGGCCGGCCTGGGCACGTCGCTCGCGCAAGCCCACGTCACCGACCTGCCCGTGGTGCGCCTGGTCTGGATCGAAATGGTCCTGGAGTCCGATTCGCTGCGCAAGCGCGTGCGCCAGGGCGCCAACTGGATCGCGCAGATGAACCGCGACCTGGCGTCCCGGCGCGCCGCGGCCACGCTCGAAGTCACGCGCCAGGCGCTGGACGAACTGGGCCGGCGCGGCACGGCGCTGCACAAGCGCCTGCAGCTGGTGCACAGGCTCTGCGGCCACGCGCGCGGCATCCATGCCTTGTGCGAGCAACTGCTGGAACAGCGCACGGCCCTGTGCGCCACGCTGCAGGAGAAAGTGGAGCCCGCCTGCGCCCGGCTGCGCGCGGCGCTGCAGCCGCTGCTGGTGGCCGCCGCCTACCGCCCGCTGGTGCCGGAGGAACTCCTGGGCGCCGTCGAGGCCCACCACGAAGCGCAGGTCTGCCTCGCCCAGGCCGCCGCCCAGCTGGTGCATCTGCGCGCGGGCGAGCAGGAACTCGCCGTGCAGCTGGCCGGCATGGAAGAAAAAGCGGCCGGCCTGGCTTAGGCGCCTGCGCCTTCCGGTCCAGGCAGCAGCGCTTCCAGACGAGGCAGCGCCGCGCGCGCGTTGCGCGCGGTGGCAGCCGCCAGTTCATCCGCCTGCAATCCACGCAATTCCGCCAGCACCGCCCCGATCGCGGGCAGCTCTCCCGGTTCATTGCGGCCCTGCGGCTCGCCGGCCTCGCGCTGCTGCGCCGTGCGGTACAGCCAGTGGGGCGGGATGTCCGGCGCATCCGTTTCGAGCACCAGCGCGGACAGCGGCAGTTCGCGCGCCAGCCGCCGCACCTGCAGCGCGCGGTCGAAAGTGACCGTGCCGCCGAAGCCCAGCCGGAAGCCCAGCGCCACGAACTCCGCCGCCTGCTGCGCGCTGCCGTTGAACGCGTGGGCGATGCCCGCCACCGGGATGCGCCGCAATTGCTTGAGCAAGCGGTCGGCGGAGCGCCGCACGTGCAGCAGCACGGGCAGGCCGTGCTTGCGCGCGAGCTCCAGCTGTGCGCGGTAGAAGGCTTCCTGCTTGTCCGCGTCGAGCCCCGGCACGAAGTAGTCCAGCCCGATCTCGCCCACGGCCACCAGCCGCGGATCGTCGCGGTGCGCAGCGAGCGTCCGGTCGAGCAGGTCCAGGTCGGCCTCGCTCGCGCCGGGCGTGCACAGCGGATGGATGCCCAGCGCATAGCTGTCGCCGTGGCGGTGCGCGAGTTCCCGCACCGCATCGAAGTTGGACGGCGCGACGGCCGGAATGACGCAGTGCGACACGCCGGCGGCGGCCGCGCGCCGGCGCACCGCGTCCATGTCGTGCGCGAATTCCCCGGCGTCCAGGTGGCAGTGCGTATCGATCCACATCTGCGACCATGATGCCGCAACCCGTGCACGGCCCGGGAAACCGTGATACCGTGTGCCATCGCCAGGGCTGCATCGGCGTGGCCCCAGGCGATTGTCCGGAACAGCCCAAGGAATACGGATGCGCAGGCCCGCCCTCTACAGTTCCAGCCGCACCGCCCGGCCCGCCGCGTCCCAGGCCGAGGCCCCGCAAACGGTGCCCACGCCCGAGGCCGAAGCCGCCGCCGCGGCCCCCGCGCGCAAGCGACGCTGGCTGCCCTCCCCTTCGCATCCCGCGCTGCTGTGGATCGCCATCCTGCTGCTGGGCGCCGCGCTCCTGGCCAGCCTGTCGCTGCAACCGCAGCAGCGCCGGCTGACGCAGGAAGACATCGACCGCGCCGTGCTCAAGACCATGCAGACGCAGGTGATGCCCTCCGAGTACGCGCGCGCCTACGAGAACATCCGGCCCTCCGTGGTGCGGGTGGTGAGCTACATCAAGAAGAGCCGCCTGAAGGACACCGAGCAGAAGCTCGCCGCCAGGACCGCCAAGCCCAAGCCGCTGGGCCCCGCGCAGGAAGACATCACGGGCGAGGAGGACGAGGTCGAGAACGGCGTCGGCACCGGCTTCGTCATCATCGACAAGGGCGTGATCCTCACCAACCTGCACGTGGTGCACGGCGCCGACCGCATCAAGGTGGTCTTCCACGACGGGCTGGAGGCGTCCGCGAGCATCACGGGCGTGCAGGCCGAGAACGACCTCGCCGTGCTCCAGGCGGACAAGATCCCCGACGACATGATCGCCGCGACGATGCGCTCCACGAACGACCTCGCGCCGGGCGACAAGGTGCTGGCCGTGGGCTTTCCCTTCGGCATCGGGCCGTCCGCCTCGGGCGGCGTGATCTCCGGCCTCGGCCGCGTCTTCCGCTCGCCCGAGGGCCAGCAGGAGATGAAGAACCTGATCCAGTTCGACGCGGCGGCCAACCCCGGCAATTCCGGCGGCCCGCTGGTCACCATGGACGGCGAGGTGGTGGGCGTGGTCACGGCCATCCTCAACCCCACCTCGGCCCGCACCTTCCTCGGCATCGGCTTCGCCGTGCCGATCGAGAACGCCGCTTCCGCCGCCGGGCTGCCGCCGTTCTGACGGCCGCCCTTTCTCCCACCTTCGAGCAGGACCGCATGGAAACCACGAGCCGCACCGACAGCGCCACCGCGCAGCTGATGGAACAGATCCTCTACGAAGTCAAGCGCGTGGTCGTGGGCCAGGACCGCTTCCTCGAACGCGTGATGGTCGCGATGCTGGCGCAGGGCCACCTGCTCGTCGAAGGCGTGCCCGGTCTCGCCAAGACGCTGACGGTGAAGACGCTGGCCAGCACCATGCGCGGCCAGTTCAAGCGCATCCAGTTCACGCCCGACCTCGTGCCGGCCGACCTGGTGGGCACGCGCATCTACAACCAGAAGACGGGCGACTTCTCCACCTCGCTGGGTCCCGTGTTCGCCAACCTGCTGCTGGCCGACGAGATCAACCGCGCGCCGGCCAAGGTGCAGAGCGCGCTGCTGGAAGTGATGCAGGAGCGGCAGGTGACCATCGCCGGCGAGACGCACCGCGTGCCCGATCCCTTCCTGGTGATGGCGACGCAGAACCCCATCGAGACCGAAGGCACCTATCCGCTGCCCGAGGCCCAGGTGGACCGCTTCATGATGAAGGTGCTGGTGGACTATCCCACCGACGAAGAGGAATTCGTGATCGTGCAGCGCGTCACCGGCGCGCGCGTGGACGTGGCGCCGGTCGCCACCACCGAGCAGCTGGCCGGCCTGCAGCGCGAGTGCCGCGCGGTCTACGTCGATCCCTCGCTGGTGCAGTACGCCGTCAAGCTGGTGTCCGCCACGCGCACGCCCGAGCGCCACGGCCTGAAGGACCTCGGCCGCTTCATCACCTACGGCGCCAGCCCGCGCGCGACGATCGGCCTGGTCGAAGGCGCCCGCGCGCTGGCCATGCTGCGCGGCCGCGGCTACGCCCTGCCCGAGGACATGGTCGATCTGGTGCCGGACGTGCTGCGCCACCGCGTGGTGCTTTCCTACGAGGCGCTCTCGGACGGCCTGAGCTCCGACGCCCTGATCCAGAAGATCATGGCCAAGATCCCCCCGCCGGCCAAGCCGCTCGAACATGAAAAGCTGGTGGCGTAAAGCTCCCCCCCGAAGCGCCTCCGGCGCCTCCCCCCCAGGGGGGCGCCACCAGCGTCCCGGCGAAGCCGGTTCCGCGGTGGCACGCGAAGGGAATGCGGCCGCCGGGCATGCCGACCAGGTGCTGCGCCGCCTCGAATGGAAGGTCATCCGCAGGCTCGACGGCCTGCTGCAGGGCGACTACCGCACGCTGCTGCGCGGCACCGGCCTCGACCTGGCCGACCTGCGCGAATACCAGTTGCACGACGACGTGCGCCACATCGACTGGAACGTCACGGCCCGCATGCAGTCGCCGCACGTGCGCGTCTTCACCGAGGACCGCGAGATGTCGGCCTGGTTCCTGCTGGACCTGAGCCCTTCGGTCGACTTCGGCTCGGGCGAGCTGCGCAAGCGCAACGTGTCGGCCGAGTTCGTGGCCGTGCTCGCGCGCCTGCTCACCCGCCACGGCAACCGCGTGGGCGCCATGCTGTACGGCGCGGGGCCCAGCACCATCATCCCGACACGCACCGGCCGCCGCCACGTGCTGCACCTGCTGCACGGCATGCTGGACCGCGTCGCGCAAACCGAAAGCGGTCCGACGCGCCTGCACGAGCTGCTGGCTTCCGCGGCCGGCGTGATCAAGCGCCGCTCCACCGTCTTCGTCGTCTCCGACTTCATCAGCGAACCCGGCTGGGAAAAGCCGCTGGCGCAGCTCGCCGAGCGCCACGAGGTGGTGGCGGTGCGCGTGCTCGATCCGCTGGAGCTGGACCTGCCCGACCTCGGCCTGCTGACGCTGCGCGATGCGGAAACGGGCGAGCAGGTCGTGGTCGACACGCACGACGCGGGCTTCCGCAAGCGCTTCGCGCGCATCGCCGCGCAGCGCGAGGCCGAGCTGCGCGAGGCGCTCACCCGCAGCAACGTCGACGCCCTGGAGCTTTCCACCGACGCCGACCTGGTGGACGCCATCGTCCGCTTCGTCGACATGCGCAAGCGGCGCACCCAACTGTCCTCCGGCGGGCTGCCCGCGCACCTGCGCCGGGTCGCCTGACCCACCAGGGAGAAGACCATGCAATTCCTCTGGCCCCAGTTCCTCTGGCTGCTCCTCGCCCTGCCGCTGCTGGTGGGCCTCTACATCCTGCTGCTGCGCCGCAAGCGCAAGATGGCGGTGCGCTACGCCTCGCTCTCCATCGTGAAGGAAGCGATGGGCCGCGGCCCGCAGCTGCGCCGCCACGTTCCGCCCGTGCTGTTCCTGCTGGCCATCACGGCGCTGGTGCTCGCCGCCGCGCGGCCGGTGGCGGTGGTCACGCTGCCCTCGAACCAGCAGACCATCATCCTGGCGATGGACGTGTCGGGCAGCATGCGCGCGAGCGACGTCCAGCCCAACCGCCTGGTCGCCGCGCAGAACGCGGCCAAGGCCTTCCTGCAGGAACTGCCGCGGCACGTGAAGGTGGGCGTGGTCGCCTTCGCGGGCTCCGCCCAGGTGGCGCAGCTGCCGACCGTGAACCGCGAAGACCTCGTCACGGCCATCGATCGCTTCCAGCTGCAGCGTGCGACGGCCACGGGCAACGCCATCGTGATCTCGCTGGCGACGCTGTTCCCCGACGCGGGCATCGAGCTCGAGGCGCTGCAGGGAGGACGCGACCGCGTGCGCGGCTTCTCGCTGGACCAGGAGCGCAAGCCGAAGCAGGAGTTCACGCCGGTCGAGCCGGGCTCCTTCCCGTCCGCCGCCGTGATCATGCTGACCGACGGCCAGCGCACCACCGGCGTCGACCCGCTGGAAGCCGCCAGGATGGCGGCCGAGCGCGGCGTGCGCGTCTACACGGTGGGCATAGGCACCGTCGACGGCGAGACGATCGGCTTCGAAGGCTGGTCGATGCGCGTGCGCCTGGACGAGGAAACGCTCAAGGCCATCGCCAGCAAGACCGCGGCCGAGTACTTCTACGCCGGCACGGCGCAGGACCTGAAGAAGGTCTACGAGACGCTCAGCTCCAAGCTCACGGTGGAGAAGCGCGAAACCGAGGTCTCGGCGCTGTTCGCGCTGGCGGCCGCGGTGCTCTCGATCTTCTCGGCAGGGCTGTCGCTCCTCTGGTTCAACAGGATCCTCTGACCACTTCCTCTCGTAGGTCGGGGTGAGCGCGCAGCCGAACCCCGACCTACGCAAGCCCCGAACGCGCCTCCTGCTCCAGGAAGCGCCGCACGTACAACTCGCGCACCAGGATCATCGTCACCACCATCAGCGGCGTCGCGAACAGCACGCCGATGATGCCGAACAGCAGGCCGAAGAGCACCGAGGCCAGGATGCCCAGCACCGGCGGCAGCGAGACGGCCCAGCGCTGCACCAGCGGCATCAGCAGGTTGCCTTCGACCTGCTGGATGAGGATGCACAGCAGCGCAACCCACAGCGCGACCTGCGGGCCTTCCATGAACCCGAGCAGCACGGCGAGCAGCCCGCCCGCGAAGGCGCCGAAGAAGGGCACGAAAGCCAGCAGGCCGCTGATCAGGCCGGCCACGGTGGCGAGCGGCACGCCGAGCGACCAGAGCACCACGGTCGTCGCGAGGCCCACGAACACCATCGAGATCAGCTGCCCCAGCAGCCATTGGCGCAGGCCGCGCCCCGCGGCGTCGAGCGCGGCGCCGCAATCCTCGCGGTAAGGCACCGGCAACAGCCGCAAGGTGCCGCGCACGTAGAGGCCGGGCGCGAGCGCGAGGTACACCGCGAGCACGAGGATCAGCAACAGGTTGCCCAGCGCGAACACCGCGCCGCGCGCGAAGCCCACCATGCGGCCCCAGGGCAGTCCGTCGGCGAAGGCCTGCTGCGTCAGCTCCAGCATCCGCCGGCCCGCGGGATGCTGCTGCAGCCAGGCGAGCACGGCTTCCCAGGCGGCGGGCAGGCGCGATTCGAGTTCGGTGAACTGCTGCAGGAGAAGCCCGCCGAGAAGCCGCCCCAGCAAGCCCAGCACCAGCGCCAGCAGCAGCACGGTGATCACGCCGGCCCAGCGCTCCGACACGGGAAGCACGCGCCGGACGCCCTCGCTCAGGGCACGCAGGCCGACGGCGAGCACGATGCCCGCGAACAGCAGCATCAGCAGGCCGGAGAGGCGCCAGGTGAGCAGCGCCACCAGCACCAGCAGGGCGACCGACAGCAGGCGTGCCGCGAAAGGCGTGGCGGCGGGCGCGTGGTCCGGACGTGGATCGCTCATCGCGCGAGGACTCCCGCTGCGGCGCGCCCGCGGGCTAGGCGAGGTGGCCGGACGTGAGGCGCAGCATCCGGCCGCAGCGCGCCGCGAGCTGCTCGTCGTGCGTGACCATCACGAAGGCCGTGCCGCGCTCGCGCGCCAGGCGCAGCATCAGCGCGAACACCGCATCCGCCGTGCCGCGATCGAGGTTGCCGGTGGGTTCATCGGCGAGCACGCAGGCCGGGTGCGCCACCAGCGCGCGCGCGATCGCCACGCGCTGGCGCTCGCCGCCCGACAGCTCCGCGGGCCGGTGGCGCATGCGCGCCTTCAGGCCCACCGCGTCCAGCATCTCCGCGGCCTGCGCATGCACCTCGTGCACCGGCAGGCGGCGGATGCGCAGCGGCATGCCGACGTTGTCGAGGGCCGTGAATTCCGGCAGCAGGTGGTGGAACTGGTAGACGAAGCCCAGGTGCGCGTTGCGCAGCTGGCCCTGCTCCGCCGCGCCCAGGCGCGGCAGCTCCTTGCCCATCAGGTGCACGGTGCCCGAGGTCGGCGCATCGAGGCCGCCCAGCACGTGCAGCAGCGTGCTCTTGCCGGAGCCGGACGCGCCCACGATGGCCAGCGTCTCGCCGGCATGCACTTCCAGGTCGACGCCGCGCAGCACCTCGACGTCGAGGCCGCCTTCGGTGAAGCGCTTGGTCAGGCCCTGGCAGGACAACACCACGCCGGTGTGCGGCTGGATCGCTTCGCTTTCACTCATAGCGCAGGGCCTCGGCGGGGTTGACGCGGCTCGCGCGCCAGCTGGGATAGAGCGTCGCGACGAAGGCCAGCACCAGCGAGATCACCGCGATGGGCACGATGTCGCTGGCCTGCGGGTCGCTGGGCATGCGGTTGATCAGGTAGATGTCCTGCGGCAGGAAGCTCGCGTTGAGCGCGCTCTCCAGCGCCGGCACGATCACGTCGATGTTGGCGGCGACCAGCAGCCCGAGCAGCAGGCCCGCCAGCGTTCCGATCACGCCCACCGCCGCACCCTGCACGACGAAGATGCCCATGATGCTGGAGGGACTCGCGCCCAGCGTGCGCAGGATCGCGATGTCCGCGCGCTTGTCCGTCACCGTCATCACCAGCGTGCTCACGAGGTTGAACGCGGCCACGGCGACGATCAGCGTGAGGATGATGAACATCATGCGCTTTTCCAGCTGCACGGCGGCGAACCAGCTGCGGTTCTGGCGCGTCCAGTCGCGGATCAGGAAGTCGCCGGACAGCGTGGTGGACAGCTCAGCAGCGACGCGCCGCGCCTCGTGCAGGTCGCGCAGCTTCACGCGCACGCCCGTGGGGCCTTCCAGCCGGAACAGGCGCGCGGCATCGTCCACGTTCATCAGGACGAGGCCGCTGTCGTATTCGAAGTGGCCCGAGTCGAAGGTGCCCACCACCGTCATCTGCTTCAGGCGCGGCACCACGCCGGCGGGCGTCACCTGTCCGCCCGGCGCGATGATGGTCACCGGGTCGCCCTCGCGCACGCCCAGCGCGCGCGCCAGCTCCACGCCCAGCACCACGTTGAACTGGCCGGACACCAGCTTGTCCAGCGCCGGCTGCGAGGTGGACGCGAGGTCGGTGACCTCGCCTTCCAGCCGCGGGTCGATGCCGCGGACGATGGTGCCGCGCATGTCTTCGCCGCGCGCCAGCAGCGACTGCGCCGCGACGAAGGGCGCCGCGCCCACGACGTCGGGATGGCGCCGCACCTCGCCCAGCGTGCGGTTCACGTCCGGCAGCACGCCGCCGCCGGGGCCGTACACCTCGATGTGCGACACCACGCTCAGCATGCGGTCGCGCACTTCCTTCTGGAAGCCGTTCATGACCGACAGCACGATGATGAGCGCGGCCACGCCCAGCGAGATGCCCAGCATGGACACGCCGGAGATGAAGGAGATGAAGCCGTTGCGCCGGGTGGCACGGCCGGCGCGGGTGTAGCGCCAGCCCAGCACCAGTTCGTAGGGAAGGGCCATCGCGGCGGCCTAGTGGGGATATTCCATCGGCCGGGATTGTGGCATCCCCGACGATACGGCTGTGTCAGACGGAGTCCACTTGCTCGTTCCCTTCG
Organism: Pseudomonadota bacterium; assembly: GCA_023438115.1. GTDB lineage: Bacteria > Pseudomonadota > Gammaproteobacteria > Burkholderiales > Burkholderiaceae_C > Ramlibacter. The sequence continues at coordinate 16,077 of JAEZEB010000340.1, forward strand.
CCGCCGGCGCCGGCCCCCAGGCGGCGCAGGCCCTGGCGGAGCTGCAGCTGCCCCATGTGCAGAAGCTCCTGCGGCGCCTGGCCGTGGAGGCGACGGATGCCGGCGACGCCCGCAGCCTCTCGCCGCCGCACGAGCGGGTGCTGGCCCGCGCCTGCGGGCTGGAACCCGCCGAAGGCCTGATCCCGCTGGCGGCCCTGCAGGTGCAGCGGGCCGGCGAGGACGCCGCCGGCCACGGCTGGGCCTGGGTCACGCCGGCGCACTGGCAGGTGGCCCGCGACCACATCACCATGGCGCATCCGCAGCAATTGCAGCTGGACGCCGACGATTCGCGCGCGCTGCTGGCCGCCATGGCGCCCTACTTCGCCGAGGACGGCATCACCCTCACCTACGACGCGCCGCTGCGCTGGCGCGCGCGGTCCGACCTCTTCCGCCACCTGCCCACCGCCTCGCTCGACCGCGTGATGGGCCGGACGCTGGAACAGGACTGGATGCCTTCCGGCACCGCCGGCGCGCCCCTGCGCCGGCTACAACAGGAAATGCAGATGCTTCTCTACACCCTGCCGCTCAACGAGGCGCGGCAGCGCGGCGGGCTGCTGCCCGTCAACTCCTTCTGGATCAGCGGCACCGGCGCGCTGCCTGCGGACCATCCGGGCACCGCCGCGGGACTGCAGGTCACGCCCTACCTGCGCGACGCCGCGATGGCGGGCGACTGGCGCGGCTGGGCCGCGGCCTGGCAGCAATTCGACGGCCGCGAAGCCGTCCGCCTGCTCAAGGACCTGGACAAGGGCCGCACGGTGCGCCTGACGCTGTGCGGCGAAGCCGGCGCGCGCACCTGGTCGTCCGCCGCGGTGGGCGCCTGGAAGCGGCTCACCGGCTGGCTGGGCGCACCCTCGCTGGCGAAAGCGCTGGAGGGCCTGTGAAGATCCTGACCCGTGACGTTCCGCCGCGCGCGGCCTGGGCCCTGGAGCAGGCCGGTATCCATCCCCTCCTCGCGCGTCTGTATGCCGCCCGCGGCGTTGCCGCGCAGGACGAACTGGACAACGGCCTGGCGCGCCTGCTGCCGCCCGCGTCGCTGAAGGGCGCCACGGAAGCCGCGCGCCTGCTGGCCGATGCGATCGCCGCCGGCCGCAAGCTGTGCGTCGTGGCCGACTACGACTGCGACGGCGCCACCGCCTGCGCGGTGGCCGTGCGCGGCCTGCGCCTGCTGGGCGCGCAGCACGTGGCCTATCTCGTTCCCGACCGCGTCGTGGACGGCTACGGCCTCACGCGGCCCATCGCGCAGCGCGTGAAGGCGCAAGGCGCGGACGTGCTGATCACCGTGGACAACGGCATCGCCAGCATCGACGGCGTGGCGGCCGCGCGCGAGCTCGGTCTCGACGTGCTGGTGACCGACCACCACCTGCCCGGCGCCGAGCTGCCGCGGGATGCGCTGATCGTGAACCCCAACCAGCCGGGCTGCGGCTTCGAGAGCAAATCGGTCGCCGGCGTGGGCGTGATGTTCTACGTGCGGCTGGCCCTGCGCGCGGAACTGCGCGCGCGCGGCGCCTTCGACGAGCGCACGCAACCCAAGCTGGACGCGCTGCTGCCGCTGGTGGCGCTGGGCACCGTCGCCGACGTCGTCAAGCTGGATGCGAACAACCGGCGACTGGTGGCGCAAGGCCTGCGCCGCATCCGCGCCGGCGCCCTGCCCTGCGGCCTGGCCAGCCTCTTCCGCGTGGCGGGACGCGACGCGCGCGTGGCGACCACCTTCGACTTCGGCTTCGCGCTGGGCCCGCGCATCAATGCGGCGGGACGCCTGGCGGACATGACGCTGGGCATCGAACTGCTGCTGACGGACGACCCCGCGCGCGCCGACGAACTCGCGGCCATGCTGGATGGCATCAACCGCGAGCGGCGCGAGATCGAGGGCGACATGCGCGAGCTGGCGCTGGAGATGGCCGAATCGCTGTTCGAGGAAGGCGAGGAGCCGCCGCCCGCGATCTGCGTGTTCGATCCCGACTTCCACGAAGGCGTGGTGGGCATCGTGGCCTCGCGCATCAAGGACAAGCTGCACCGGCCCACCTTCGTCTTCGCCGCCAGCCAGGCGCCCGGCAAGGAGCACGAGCTGAAGGGCTCCGGCCGCTCCATCCCCGGCTTCCACCTGCGCGATGCGCTGGACCTGGTGGCCAAGCGCCATCCCGGCGTGCTGCTGCGCTTCGGCGGGCATGCGATGGCCGCGGGTTGCACCGTGGCGGAAGAACACCTCGACGTGTTCGAGCAGGCGCTGGCGCAGGTTGCGCAGGAATGGCTGGACGCGGCGACGCTGCTGCGCAGCCTGCACACCGACGGCCCGCTCGCGCCGGAATACCGCCGGCCGGACCTGGTCGACACGCTGCACCAGGAGGTGTGGGGCCAGGGCTTCGCGCCGCCGGTGTTCAGCGAGGAAGTCGAGGTCGTCTCGCAGCGCCTGGTCGGCGAGAAGCACCTGGCGCTGAAGCTGCGCCACCAGGGCCAGCCCGTGGACGGCATCTGGTTCGGCCGCACCGAGCCGCTGCCGGCGCGCTGCAAGATCGCGTTCCGCCTCGAGGCGGACGAATGGCAGGGGGCGCGAAGGGTGCGCTTCCTCGTCGAAGGCGCGGAACTCTGAGGTTCAGGCGGTGCCCAGCACCGGCATGGCCGAATGCTGAGCGTCGTCGAAATAGGCGGAGAGGCGCGCGGCGACCTGTGCGAGTTCGCCGTCGTCCGTGTTGCGCGCGCATTGGAGCTGCCACAGCGCGTACTCGCGGTCGCCCAGCATCATGTCGGTGTTGACGCAGCGCCCGTGCCCCGCCATCAGCAGCGCGAAGCCCGCGAGCAGCCCGATGGGGCAGTAGCGCGCTTGCGCGCCGGCGGCCCACGGGTCCTCCGAGGCCCCGAACGCAGCGGAAGTCAGGGCCGGGGCGACCCCGCCATCGGCAGCATGCGCGTGCAGGGGGTTCATGGCGGGACCTTTCAGCGGTAGGTGTAGCTCACCGGCACGGCGCCGGCGATGGCGGCCGGCGGCACCTGCCGCGCCGCGACGGGGTTGAGGCGCGCACTGCAGCTGGCGATGGTGGAGCCGGGGATGTACTGCAGGCAGTCGGCCAGCGCCATCTGGTGGACCAGCGCCTCGTTGCCGCGCGCCTCGGCCTTGCGCACCTGGTGGCTGCACAGGAGCCAGAACGCGAACAGCTGCCCCGCCACGAGCGCCCCGAGGACCATCCAGAACAGGCGGCTGCGCGGATGCTGCATGCGCGGATCGACAGCGTTGGACAGGGCGGACATGGCGGGCTTCCTTGAGTGGCTTCATCGTAGAAGCCGCCCGGAAGCGCAGAAAGAGTGCCAAGCGCGAACTGCTGTAGGACAAAATCTTGAAGGCTCAGCTTGACCTTCCGTGCCCTCGCCCACACCTGGGCGCGCCGCAGGATCCGGACGCGCCAGGTCGCTGCGCTGCTCGGGCAGCGCAGCACGCGAGTTCGTTGCGGCGCAGCCACCCAACCGGGCCGTCCGCGAGGAAAAATGCAGCGTGTTCAGTCGCGCCGGGCCAACAGGCGGGCCACGTGCAGCCAATCCGCGACAGCCGAAAGTGCACGCGGGCTCGCGTCACGGCACCGGCTGGCGGCGCCCAGGTGCACGGCCTTAGTCGAAGCGAAGCGAGCGCCCACCCGGACGCGCGATCACGCCTCCGGAAAGGACTACACAAAAGGGGGGTGCGTCAGGCCTTGGGCAGCGTCACGCCGTGCTGCCCCTGGTACTTGCCGCCGCGGTCCTTGTAGCTCACCGCGCATTCCTCGTCGCTCTCGAAGAAGAGCACCTGTGCGCAGCCCTCGCCCGCGTAGATCTTCGCCGGCAGCGGCGTGGTGTTGGAGAACTCCAGGGTCACGTAGCCTTCCCACTCGGGCTCGAAGGGCGTGACGTTCACGATGATGCCGCAGCGCGCGTACGTGCTCTTGCCCAGGCAGATCGTGAGCACGTTGCGCGGGATGCGGAAGTACTCCACCGTGCGGGCCAGCGCGAAGCTGTTGGGCGGGATGATGCAGGAATCGCCGTGGAAGTCGACGAAGCTCTTCTCGTCGAAGTTCTTCGGGTCCACCACCGTGCTGTGGATGTTGGTGAAGACCTTGAATTCGGGCGCGCAGCGGATGTCGTAGCCGTAGCTCGAGGTGCCGTAGCTGATGACGCGGCGGCCGTCCACCTCGCGCACCTGCCCCGGCTCGAAAGGCTCGATCAGGCCATGCTGCTGCGCCATGCGGCGGATCCACTTGTCGCTCTTGATGCTCATGCCGGTCTCACCTGTAGGAGGGCTGCGATTGTAGGGAGGCTCACCGCGCCGCAGCATCCAGCCGGGCGGCCAGTTCGACGAGCTTCGGGCGGATCGCCTCGCCCATGCGGATCTGCGGGTTGGAGTAGCCGTCGCGCTTGCCGGCCTCCTGCTCGCGCCGCGCGATCACCTCGCGCGCCGTGGCATGCGCCGCCACGAAGGTGCGCGTGGTGCGCAGCGCCTCGGCGTACATCGCACGGCCGAAGTAGGTGAGCTCCGAGCCGCGCCCGCAGCCGTAGGA
>JAEZEB010000052.1 GCA_023438115.1 Pseudomonadota bacterium
GTCATGGACCTGAAGCTGCCCGCCATGACCGGTGCCGACCTGCTCGAGCGGATGGCGTCCGAGGAGCACGTCTCGTTCACGCCGGGGATCGTCTACACGGGGCGTTCGCTCAGTGCCGCCGAAGAGCAGCAGCTGCGACGTTTCTCCCAGTCGATCATCATCAAGGACGCGCGGTCGCCCGAGCGCCTGCTCGACGAGGTCACGCTGTTCCTGCACAAGGTGGAAACGCAGCTGTCCACCGAACGGCAGAAGATGCTGCGCACCGCGCGCAGCCGCGACAAGGCCTTCGAGGGCCGCCGCATCCTGGTGGTGGACGACGACATGCGCAACATCTTCGCGCTGACCAGCGCCCTGGAGCAGAAGGGCGCCGACGTGGAGGTGGCCCGCAACGGCATCGAGGCGCTGCAGAAGCTGGAGCAGGACCCCGACGGCATGGACCTCGTCCTGATGGACATCATGATGCCGGAAATGGACGGCTACACCGCCATGCGCGAGATCCGCAAGAACCCGCGCTGGGAGAAGCTGCCCATCCTCGCGGTCACCGCCAAGGCGATGAAGGAAGACCAGGAGAAGAGCCTGGCGGCCGGGGCGAACGACTACCTGGCCAAGCCGATCGAGCTGGAACGCCTGTTCTCGCTCATGCGCGTATGGATGCCCAAGCTCGAAAGGATCTGAGTGGCGCAGTCGCTGGCCGACATCGAGATCCGCCTGCTGGTGGAGGCGATCTTCCTGCGCTACGGGCAGGACTTCCGCGACTACGCCCAGGCGTCGCTGAAGCGCCGCGTCCTGCAGGGGCAGCAGCGCATGGGCGCGCCCTCGATCTCCGCGTTGCAGGAGCGCGTGCTGCACGACCCGGACGCGTTCGCGCAGCTGCTGCAGTACCTCACGGTGCCGGTGAGCGAGATGTTCCGCGACCCGGCCTACTTCCTCGGGCTGCGCACGCACGTGGTGCCGGTGCTGCGCACCTATCCCTCGCTCAAGGTCTGGGTGGCAGGCTGCAGCACGGGCGAGGAGCCCTACTCGCTCGCGATCCTGCTGCTGGAGGAAGGCCTGCTCGATCGCACGATCCTCTATGCGACGGACATCAACCACGCCTCGCTGGACAAGGCCAGGCGCGGCATCTTCGCGCTGGACCACATGCAGGCCTTCACGCGCAACTACCAGCGCGCGGGCGGCACGCGCAGCTTCAGCGACTACTACACCGCGGCCTATGGCGGCGCCCTGTTCGACCGGCAGCTGCGCGATCGCATCACCTTCGCGGACCACAGCCTGGCCACCGACGCGGTGTTCAGCGAGATGCAGCTCGTGTCCTGCCGCAACGTGCTGATCTACTTCAACCGCAAGCTGCAGGACCGGGCGCTGGGCCTGTTCCACGATTCGCTGGCGCACCGCGGCTTCCTCGGGCTGGGCTCCAAGGAGACGCTGGAGTTCTCCGGCTACGGCCACCGCTTCGAGCCGGTGAGCCGCGCCGAGCGCATCTACCGCAAGCGGCCGGAGGGCGCGTGAAGCGGTCGCTGCCATCGAATTTCCGCTACGCCGCCGAGGCCGTGGTGATCGGCGCGTCGGCGGGCGGCATCGACGCGCTGTTCGTGCTGCTGCAGCCGCTGCAGCCGCCGCTGGCCGTGCCGGTGATCGTGGTGCTGCACCTGCCGGACGACCACGACAGCCGGCTCGCGGAGATCTTCGCCCACCGCCTGCAGGTGCCGGTGGAGGAAGCCCGGCCCCATGGCCCGGCGCGCGCCGGCACCGTCTACGTCGCGCCCCCGGGCTACCACCTGCTGGTGGAGGCGGACCGCAGCTTCTCCCTGAGCTGCGATGCGCCCGTGCTGTTCTCGCGCCCGTCGATCGACGTGCTGTTCGAATCGTGCGCGGAAGCCTGGGGCCGCGGCCTCGTGGGCATGGTGCTCACGGGCGCCAACGAGGACGGGGCGCAGGGCCTCGCCGCCATCAAGGCCGGAGGCGGGCTCGCCGCGGTGCAGGACCCGGCCGAGGCCGCCCACCCCGTGATGCCCGAAGCCGCGGTGCGCGCGGCCCAGCCTCAATTCGTCCTGCCGCTGGCGGGGCTGCGCAGCCTGCTGCAAACTGTGGTTCGCCCATGACCCAAGACACCGCCGACGTCAACGTCCTGCTGGTCGACGACCTGAGGGAGAACCTCGTCGCGCTGGAAGCCCTGATCCGGCAGCCGGGCCGGCGCATCTTCACCGCACGCTCGGGCGAGGAAGCGCTCTCGCTGATGCTGGAACACGCCTTCGCGCTGGCCATCCTGGACGTGCAGATGCCCGCGATGAGCGGCTTCGAGCTCGCCGAGCTGATGCGCGGCACCGAACGCACGCGCAGCATCCCCATCGTGTTCGTGAGCGCCGGCGGGCGGGACCTCAACTACGCCTTCCGCGGCTACGAATCGGGCGCGGTCGACTTCCTCTACAAGCCGCTGGACCCGCACGCGGTGCGCAGCAAGGTCAACGTGTTCGTGGACCTGTTCCGCCAGCGGCAGGAACTGCAGGAAGCCAAGGCGCAGCTGCAGCGCGCCGTGAGCATGCGCGACGACTTCATGTCGATGATCGCCCACGAGCTGCGCAACCCGCTCAACTCGGTGTACCTGCAGGCGCAGCTGCGCCGCAAGATGCTGGCCGCGCCCCGGCCGCCGGACAGCCTGGCGATGCTGAAGATGGTGGAGCGCGACGAGCGCCAGATCCGCAGCATGGTGCGCCTGCTCGATGACATGCTGGACGTCTCGCGCGCGCGCACGGGCCGCCTGGCCATCGTGCCGGGGCCTTTCGACCTCGCGGCCTCGGCCGAGGCGGTGGTGGAGGCCATCCAGGAACAGGCCAACGGCGCCGGCATCCCCGTGACCCTGGCGTCGCCGTCCACGCTTCCGGTGGAAGGCGACGAGTTCCGCATCGAGCAGGTGATCACCAACCTGCTGACCAACGCCCTGCGCTACGGCGGCGGCAAGCCCGTGGCCGTGACGGTGGGCGTGCGCCAGGAGGAGCGTGAAGCTTTCGTCTCGGTGCGGGACCAGGGCGCCGGCATCGCGCCGGCGGACCAGGAGCGCATCTTCGAGCAGTTCGAGCGCGCCGAAGGATCGAACCAGGTGCCGGGCCTCGGCCTGGGCCTGTACATCGCGCGCCAGATCGCGCAGGCGCACCAGGGCCGCCTGGAGGTGCGCAGCACCCCCGGCGAGGGCTCGGAGTTCATCCTCACCCTGCCCCTGCCGCCGGCGGCGGCATGAGAAAATCCGGGGTTTGCACCTGACGGCCGCCGCGGCACGCGCAGCGGGGCCGGCTCATGAAGGAACGAGACATGGAAGCCGAACGCACCAACAACATCGAATCCACCCTGGAGGACCTCCAGGCCCGGACGCAGGATCTCCGGAGGTATCTTTGACTTCGATGCCAAGTCGGAGCGCCTGAGGACCGTCAACGCCGCGCTGGAGGATCCCGCGGTCTGGAACGAGCCGAAGAAGGCCCAGGAGCTGGGCAAGGAGAAGAAGCAGCTCGAGGACGTGGTGGTCACCATCCGCGACCTGGAGCGCGAGCTGGCGGACAACCTCGAGCTCTTCGCGATGAGCAAGGACGAGGGCGACGACGCCGGCCTGGCCGCCATCGAGGCCGACACCGGGAAGCTGGAATCCGTGGTCAAGGACCTCGAGTTCCGCCGCATGTTCAACCAGCCCGCGGACCCGAACAACTGCTTCATCGACCTGCAGGCGGGCGCCGGCGGCACCGAGGCCTGCGACTGGGCCGGCATGCTGATGCGCCAGTACCTGCGCTACGCGGAGCGCAAGGGCTTCAAGACGACCGTGGAAGACGAGACGCCGGGCGACACCGCCGGCATCAAGGGCGCCACCATCAAGGTGGAAGGCGACTACGCCTTCGGCCTGCTGCGCACCGAGACCGGCGTGCACCGCCTGGTGCGCAAGTCGCCCTTCGACTCCTCGGGCGGGCGCCACACCAGCTTCGCCAGCGTGTTCGTGTACCCCGAGATCGATGACTCGATCGAGATCGACATCAACCCCGCGGACGTGCGCGTGGACACCTACCGGGCCTCTGGCGCGGGTGGCCAGCACATCAACAAGACCGACTCCGCGGTGCGCCTGACGCACGTGCCCACGGGCATCGTGGTGCAGTGCCAGGACAGCCGCAGCCAGCACAGCAACCGCGACGTCGCCTGGCGCCGCCTGCGCTCGCGCCTGTACGACCACGAGATGCGCAAGCGCATGGAGGCGCAGCAGAAGCTGGAGGACAGCAAGACCGACGTGGGCTGGGGCCACCAGATCCGCAGCTACGTGCTGGACAACAGCCGCATCAAGGACCTGCGCACGGGCGTCGAGATCTCCGCCACGCAGAAGGTGCTGGACGGGGACCTGGATGCCTTCATCGAGGCTTCGCTGAAGCAGGGTGTATGACAAGGAAACGGGAGAGCCTCCATGCGTGAAGGGCAAGCCAAAGTGATCCACCGCGCGGACTACCAGCCGCCGGCCTTCTGGATCGACACCGTCGAACTGGTGTTCGACCTGGACCCGGCCAAGACGCGCGTGCTGAACCGCATGCGCCTGCGCCGCAACCCGGAGGTGGTGCCGCAGCCGCTGCGCCTGGACGGCGAGGAGCTGAACCTCGCGCGCGTGCTCGTGGGCGGCCAGGGCACGTCCTTCAAGATGGAGGACGGCCAGCTGGTGCTGGAGAACCTCCCGGACGGCAACGAGCCCTTCGAGCTGGAGATCTTCACCACCTGCGCGCCCGCGAAGAACACCAAGCTGATGGGCCTGTACGTCAGCAACGACTCGTTCTTCACGCAGTGCGAGGCCGAGGGCTTCCGCCGCATCACCTACTTCCTGGACCGTCCCGACGTGATGGCCAGCTACACGGTGACGCTGCGCGCGGACAAGCGGAAGTACCCCGTGCTGCTGTCCAACGGCAACCTGGTCGAACAGGGCGAGCTGGAGGACGGCCGCCACTTCGCGAAGTGGGTCGATCCCTTCCGCAAGCCCAGCTACCTGTTCGCGCTGGTCGCGGGCCAGCTGGTGTGCCGCCAGCAGCGCATCACCGCGCGCAACGGCAAGGAGCACCTGCTGGAGGTGTACGTGCGCCCCGGCGACCTGGACAAGACCGAGCACGCGATGAACTCGCTGATGGCCTCGGTGGCCTGGGACGAGGCGCGCTTCGGCCTGCCGCTGGACCTGGAACGCTTCATGATCGTCGCCACCAGCGACTTCAACATGGGCGCCATGGAAAACAAGGGCCTGAACATCTTCAACACGAAGTACGTTCTCGCCAACCAGGCCACCGCCACGGACACCGACTACGCCAACATCGAATCGGTGGTCGGCCACTAGTACTTCCACAACTGGACGGGCAACCGCGTCACCTGCCGCGACTGGTTCCAGCTCTCGCTCAAGGAAGGCCTGACGGTCTTCCGCGACCAGGAGTTCAGCCAGGACCTGGCGGGCACGCCCTCGGCGCGCGCCGTCAAGCGCATCGAGGACGTGCGCGTGCTGCGCCAGGCGCAGTTCCCCGAGGACGCCGGTCCGATGGCGCACCCGGTGCGCCCCGACCAGTACCTGGAGATCAACAACTTCTACACCGTGACGGTGTACGAGAAGGGCGCCGAGCTGGTCCGCATGATGCAGATCCTGGTGGGCCGCGAAGGCTTCGCGAAGGGCCTGACGCTCTACTTCGAGCGCCATGACGGCCAGGCCGTGACCTGCGACGACTTCGCGCAGGCCATCGCCGACGCCAACCCGGATTCCCAGCTCGCGCAGCTGCTGGAGCCGTTCAAGCGCTGGTACAGCCAGGCCGGCACGCCGCGCCTGAAGGCGCAGACGCAGTTCGACCCGGTCTCGGGCATCTACTCGCTGACGCTGTCGCAAAGCTGCCCGCCCACGCCGGGCCAGGCCGAAAAGCAACCTTTCGTGATCCCGGTGGCCCTGGGCCTGCTGGACGCCGAGGGCCGCGAGCTCACCGGCGGCATGCACGTGCTGTCCCAGGAAAGCGAGACGCTCACCTTCCCCGGTTACGCGTCCGAACCGGTGCCCTCGCTGCTGCGCGGCTTCAGCGCGCCGGTGATCCTGGAGTACGAGTACACCGACGCGCAGCTGCTCACCCTGCTGGCGCACGACACCGATCCGTTCAACCGCTGGGAAGCGGCGCAGCGCCTGTCCACGGCCCGTGCGCTCGCCTTCGTGCGCGGCGGCGAGGTGCAGCTGGACGAGCCTTACCTGGACGCGATGCGCACGGTGCTGCGCAACCCGCAGCTCGATGCGGCGTTCAAGGAGCTGGTGCTCACGCTGCCCGCCGAGACCTACATCGCGGAGCAGCTGGACGTGGTGGACCCGCAGCGCATCCACGCCGTGCGCGAGGCGATGCGCGAGCAGATCGCGCAGGCGCTCTTCGCCGACTGGGAACAGGCCCTCGAGGCCAACGCGGACAGCGGCGCCTACAGCCCCGACCCCGTGTCCAGCGGCCGCCGCGCGCTCGCCGGCCTGGCGCTGACGCACCTGTGCCTGGCCGCTCGCACGTCGGGCGATCCGGTGTGGCCGGGCAAGGCCTACCAGCGCTTCAAGGATGCGTCGAACATGACGGACCGCTTCAACGCCCTCGCGGCGCTGGTGGTCTCGGGCCATGAACTCGCGGCACCGGCGCTGCAGAAGTTCCACGCCATGTTCAAGGGCGAGGCGCTGGTGCTGGACAAGTGGTTCGCGCTGCAGGCCGGCGCGCCGGACCGCGGCGGCAACGTGCTGCCGGTGGTGAAGCAGCTGATGAACCACCCGGACTTCAACATCCGCAACCCGAACCGCGCGCGCAGCGTGATCTTCAGCTACTGCAGCGCCAACCCGGGCGGCTTCCACCGCAGCGACGCGGCGGGCTACGTGTTCTGGGGCGACCGCGTGATCGAGCTGGACAACATCAACCCGCAGGTGGCCGCCCGCCTGGCGCGCGCCCTGGACCGCTGGCGCAAGCTGGCGGAGCCGCAGCGCAGCGCCGCGCGCGAGGCGATCGCCCGCGTGGCCGCCAAGCCGGACCTGAGCAACGACGTGCGCGAGGTGGTCACCCGCGCGCTGGCGGACTGAACATGTCTCGTCATTGCGGGCTTGACCCGCAATCCATGCGGCGCTCGACCATGCGCCTTCGTGGATCCCGGGTCAAGCCCGGGATGACAAGGCAATAGGAGAACCTGGAATGACCCAACGCAACATCTCCCTGACCCGCTACCTCGTCGAGCAGCAGCGCACCCACGGCCACATCCCCGGCCAGCTGCGCCTGCTGATCGAGGTGGTGGCCCGCGCCTGCAAGCGCATCAGCCACGCCGTGAACAAGGGCGCGCTCGGCGACGTGCTCGGCTCCGCCGGCACGGGCAACGTGCAGGGTGAGATCCAGAAGAAGCTGGACATCATCGCCAACGAGGTGCTGATCGAGGCCAACGAATGGGGCGGCCACCTCGCCGGCATGGCCAGCGAGGAGATGGAGGGCATCTACGTGGTGCCCAACCGCTTCCCCAAGGGCGAATACCTGCTGCTGTTCGACCCGCTGGACGGCTCGTCGAACATCGACGTGAACGTGAGCATCGGCACGATCTTCAGCGTGCTGCGCATGCCGGAGGACGACCGCGGCGTCGACGAGGGCGACTTCCTCCAGTGCGGCAACAAGCAGGTGGCCGCCGGCTACTGTATCTACGGCCCGCAGACCACGCTGGTGCTGACCGTGGGCGACGGCGTGGCCATGTTCACGCTGGACCGCGAACAGGGCTCCTTCGTGCTGACGCAGGAGGACGTTCAGATCCCGCCGGATACCAAGGAATTCGCGATCAACATGTCGAACATGCGCCACTGGGACGCCCCGGTGAAGCGCTACGTCGACGAATGCCTGGCCGGCAAGGAAGGCCCGCGCGGCAAGGACTTCAACATGCGCTGGGTGGCCTCCATGGTCGCCGACGTGCACCGCATCCTCACGCGCGGCGGCATCTTCATGTACCCCTGGGACAAGCGCGAGCCGGACAAGCCCGGCAAGCTGCGCCTGATGTACGAAGCCAATCCCATGGGCTGGCTGGTGGAGCAGGCCGGCGGCATGGCCACCAACGGCCGCGAGCGCATCCTGGACATCCAGCCGAAGAAGCTGCACGAGCGCGTGTCGGTGATCCTCGGCTCGAAGAACGAAGTGGAACGGGTGACCAGCTACCACACGTCCTGAAATCGATGCGTAGGGTGGCCAGCTGCGCTGCCCACCAAACCCACGCCAGAGTTGCCCTATAATCACGGGCTTCGCCGGAGTAGCTCAGTCGGTAGAGCAGCTCATTCGTAATGAGAAGGTCGGGGGTTCGATTCCTCTCTCCGGCACCACCAGACAAGCCCCGCCCTGCGGGGCTTCGTCTTTGGGGCGCACCGGGCGCCCTGCCCGTTTCCGACGAGGCGCCGGCCGATGATCGACAAGCTGGAACTCCACCACCTGCGGCTGCTGGGCGCCCTCTACGACCGCGCCACCCTCTCGGCGGCGGCGGAGAAGCTGGGGATCACGCAGCAGGCCGCCAGCCTGCAGCTGAAGCGGATCCGGGAATTGCTGGGCGACCCGCTGTTCGTGCGCACGGGCCACGGCATGGCGCCCACGACGCATGCGCGCCAGATCCGCGGGCAGGTCGAACAGGTGCTGGTGCTGGTGCACGCCATCCCGCGCGCCGGCGAACTTTCCCTGCAGGACTCGGAGCGCACGCTCCACATCTGCGCCACCGACCATGCGCAGCGCGTCGTCCTGGGGCAGCTGCTGCCGCTCCTGCGCCAGGCCGCGCCCCGCGTGCGCGTGCAGGTCTCCAACATCGAGGCCGCCGGCCTCGCGCGCAGGATGCAGCTGGGCGAGGTCACGCTGGCGCTCACGTCCAACGCGTACGTGCCGGAAGGCCTGCGCACGCTGCCGCTCTTCGCCGAACGCTACGTCTGCGTCGCGGGCCGACCGCCAGACATTCCGGGAAAGCGCGTGCCACTCACGGAGATCGTGCGGCGCGACTTCCTCGTCGTCTCGCCGGGCGTCGCCGGCTTCGAGGGTTCGGCGAGTTCCTGGTTCGAGCAGCAGGGCCTGAAGCGCCGGGTCGTCCTCTCTGTGCCCTCGTTCTTCATGGCGCAGGAATTCCTGCGCGGCTCGGACCTGGTGGCCTTCCTGCCCTCCCGCCTGCTGCCCTGCGAAGGCCTGCACGAGGTGCCGCTGGAGAAACTGCCTCCCGGCTACGAGGTGGTCGCGGCCTGGCACGCCGCCAGTGAAGGCGATCCCTTGCTGCAATGGGTGCTGGGGCAGCTGCGCGCGGCCTTCCACGCGTCAAGCGCGGGCGGCTTGTAGCCGCTACAAGCGCCATGCGATGGCGCAGCTTCCTCGCGCGGCCTACGCTGGCGGCCCAAGGAGCTGCATCGCATGGACACGAAAAACATCAATCCCGCCAACCTCTACGACGGCGCCGCCGTCGGCATGTCGCAGGCCGTCGTCGACACCCACCTGGGCCTGGTCTTCGTTTCCGGGCAGGTGGACTGGGACACCGGATCGCGCGTGCGCCATCGCAGCCTGGAAGAACAGGCCGAGGGCGCCATCGAGCGGCTGGCCACGGTGCTCGCCGAAGCAGGCTCCTCGCTGGACGCGGTGTTGCAACTGCGCGCATACGTCCGCGGCGAGCTGTCCGCGCAGATGGGCGCGATCGTCCCCGTCTTCGCGCGCCACTTCGGCGCCACGCGTCCCGCGCTCACGGGCGTGGGCGTGGCCTCGCTCGCATCCGAGGACACGCTGATCGAAGTGGAAGCGGTGGCGAAACTGAGGCGTGTTTCCTGAAGATCCGCGCTCCGCGGGCTGACGCACCCGCGACAGTTGCCTAGGGAAACACCGGGTCAGGCGTTAGGGACTCCTACTTACTGTTGCGTTCCACGGGCCGTGGCGCAGGCGGCCCGTCCCCGGTCCCCTGCGCCAGGAGCCCTCATGTCGCAACGGTCGCCTTTCGCCCTCACGCGCCGCCGCGCGCTCGCCGCGCTGGCACTGCCCTTCGCCGCCCAGGCCTCGCTCTCCCGCGACGGCCCCCTCCTCGTGGGGCAGAGCGCGCCCCTCAGCGGTCCCATGGCCCCCACACTGACCGGCGTGTTCGGCGGGCAGCAACTCGCGCTCGACGAAGCCAATCGCGCCGGCGGCATCGCGGGGCGGCCGGTGCAGCTGGAACTGATGGACGACGCGTTCGATCCCGCGCGAACGCTGCGGAACGCACGCACGCTCGTGGAGGAGCGGCAGGTGGTGGCCCTCTTCGGCACCGTGGGCACGGCGCAGACGGCCGCCGTGCTGCCCTACATCGCGGAGAAGAAGGTGCCGCTGATCGCCGCCTACTCCGGCAGCCCCGCGCTGCGGGTGGCGCACAACCCCTACTTCTTCACCACGCAGGCGAGCTATGCGGACGAACTGGTGCGCATGGTGCGCAACCTGCGTTCGGTGCAGGCCACGCGGCTGGCGATCGTCTACCAGGACAACGACTTCGGCCGCCTGCTGCTTCCCCTGGCGGAGAAGGTCATCACTGCCGAAGGCTGCGAGGTCACCATCGCGCGGGCGCTCGCCGTTTCGGGCGCCGACGCCGCGGCCTGCGCGCAGGCGGTCGCGGCGGCCCGCGCGCAGGCCGCGATCATGATCGTGGCGGGCCCGGCGGTGGTGGCTTACGTGAGGGCGCACCGCGCGCATGCCGGCGTGCCGGTCTACACCTTCTCGCTCTCGGTCGGCTCGGCGATCCTCAAGGCGCTGGGCGACGACGCGCGCGGCCTGGCCGTGTCGCGGGCCACCCCCTATCCCTGGCGCGCGACCACCGCCCTGGCGCGGAACTTCGGACGGCTGATGCAGGCCGCGGGCAAGCCGATCGATTACGACCATTTCGCCGGCTACATCAACGCGCGCGTGCTGCTGGAAGGCCTGCGCGCCGCCGGCCGGGATCCGACCCCGGTGGCCGTGGCGCGCGGCCTGGAACGGCTGGGCCAGGTGGACCTGGGCGGCTACGTCTTCCAGTTCTCCCCGGAGAACCACCATGGCTCCAACTTCGTGGAGATCACGGTAGTGGGTCCCAACGGCAAGTTCATGCGCTGAGCGCGCGCGGACACGCGGGCCCCCGCCGACACGCGTGCTGCCGTACCATCGGGCCGTGGCGCGAAGCCGCGCGCCGGAGGACGGATGAACACCGACGAGACCTATGCACTGACGCCGCGGGGCGAAGCCGCATTGCGCGGCAACTCCGCGGCCCTGTCCGCGGCGGAACTGGAGTTGCTGGTGCGCTTCGACGGCAACCTCACGCTGAAACAGATTGCCGCGGCCCTGCCCGCCGACGCCGTGCCGCCGTTCGATGCAAGCACGCGCCGCCTGCGTGACCAGGGCTTCATCGCGCCCGTCGAGATCGACGCCCTCACCCTGCAATTCCAGACCGACGTCAAGCATCTCGCGCGCGCGGTCGGCAAGGAGGAAGCCGACACGGGCCTGGCATCGCTGCAGCGCTCCGGCTTCTACGTGCAGATCGCCCGCGGCGGCCGCGCCGGCACCACGCCTCCGCGGCTCGAGGACGTGCAGGTGGTGTTGGTCGAGGACGATCCGGTGCTCGCCAACTTCACGCGCACCTACCTGTCCCTCAGCGGGATGCAGGTGCGCACCGCGGGCAACCGCGAGGAGGTGGTGGCGCAGATCCGCCGTCCGCCACGGCCGCACCTGGTCCTGCTGGATGTGATGCTGCCGGACGCCGACGGCTTCGACATCCTGCTGCGCCTGCGCCAGCATCCCATCCTGGAGAAGGTGCCGGTGATCATGCTCACGGGCAAGGCCACGCGCGAAGCGGTGATCCGCGGGCTGGCGAGCGGCGCCGACGGCTACATCACCAAGCCCTTCGAGCCGGAGGCGCTGATGCGTGCCGTCGGCACCGTGCTGGGACTGCCCGAGGGCTGGAACCAGTCCGCGGGCAGCGATGCCTGGGTGAACCAGGACGCCATGGACAAGGGCTCGACGCGCGGCCGGCGCTGAGCGCGCGCCGCCCTCTTCACCCGCCGGACGCGGACCGGCTCACCAGCACCGGCACCGGCGCGAGCCGGATCACCTGGTCGGCGCCGCTGCCCAGGAACAGGCGGCTCGGTCCGCGCCGGCCGTGCGTGCCCACCACGATGAGGTCCGCTTTCCATTCGGTCGCCGCGGACGCAACGGCTTCGCCGAGGCTGGTGCCCATCTCGTTCACGAGCAGGGTGTCGGCGCGCGCGCCCGCCTCCAGGGCTTCGGCGTGCGCTTCGGCGAGGATGCTGTTGGCGCTGGCCTGCAGCGCCTCGTACAGCGCACCCGAGGCGCCGCCGACGTCGTAGCCGGTGAGGTAGGCGCCGCGATCGAGCACGTGCGCCAGCCGCAGCTCGCCGCCACTCTCGGCGGCGATGCGGCAGGCCAGGCGCACGGCCTCCAGCGAGGGCTCGCTGCCATCCACGGGGACGAAGATGCGCTTGAACATGGTGGACTCCTCTCTTCAGGGTTGCTGGTAGCTGCGGGCGATGAGCACGAGTTCGAGCGCCCGCGGGTCGTGACGGAAGAATAGCCCGGCCTCGCGCACCGATCGCCCCGGCAGGTAGTCGAACGCCGTCTCGCTGCGCTCCACCACCTCGCCATTGCGCCGCAGCTCGCCCTCGACACGCAGGTCCGCGGCCGTCCCGCGGCCCGCGTTCACCGCCTGCAGCCGCACGAGGAAGTGCGGGCCCTGCGGTTCGATGGCCGTGACGCGCAGGGTGGGGACGGGAACGTCGCCGTTGCCCGCGATCGCGTCGCAGGCGAGATAGCCGATGCTGCCCACGAGCAGGACCAGACCGATGGCGGCCACCAGCCATTCCCATGCGGAGGGCGGCTCTTCCTGCAGGGGCTGTTCGCCGGCGTCCGGGTGCGACATCGCGGCCTCAGAGGATCAGGCGCGCCGCGGCGGCGCCGATCGCGGCGGGGAAGCCGAGGACCACCACCGCCTGCAGCGCGGCGGAGGCGGAGAGGCCGTCGAGGCGGCCGAAGGTCCAGAGCATGTAGGCGCTGACGGCAAGCGTCAGCGCGTAGCCGGTGACGGTGAAGCGCATCAGCACGCTCCAGGCCGAAGCATGGCGATGGTCTTCCGGGCTGCCGCGGAAGGCCACCGCATAGACGAAGCTGTGCATCGCCGCGATCGAGGCGGCGACCAGGGCGATCGCGCCCCAGGAGCTCAGGCCCGCGGCGATCAGCAGCATCTCCTCCGTCGGCGCGACGTTGAAGGCGAGGAACAGCGCGCCCACCGCCATGATGAACAGCTCGCTGCCGTAGCTGTTGCTGCCCCCGCGCAAAGCCCGCGCCTGGTCGCGGTGCCCCAGCTGCGCCTGCGACAGCAGGGCCCCGATGCTGGCCGGCACGGCCTGCAGCGCCACGCGTCCCACGACCTCGTGCGGGCCCATGTCCGTGCGCAGCTGCCCCAGCAGGGCGAGCACGAGGCCCGAGGAGACAAAGCCCACGGCATAGGCCACGAGTGCATCGACCAGGTCGTCGCGCAGGCTGAACGTGGGCTCGAAGCCGACGTGCCACGACAACGCCACGAGGAAGGGGACGAACAATGCCAGCAGCAGCGCCAGCTTCCACGAGGGCATGGCGAAGCCGAGCGACCACATCTCCATGGTCATCTGCAGCGGCAGGCCGAAGATGATCGCGCCCGCCACGGCGCGGGCCAGGCCTTCGGCGAAGGCGGCACTGCGGTCGGCGTGCGTACTGCTCATGCGTCCGCAAGATAGCACCGGCCCCCCGGTCCGGGGGCGAATCGGCTTCGGCCGACGGCGCCCCGCGGGATGCGGCGACAGCCAGGCCGGGCTGCCCACCGAAGAATGGTCTCCATGGCGGCGCAAGGCCGCGCACGAGGACGACCATGAACGACAAGCCCCAACCCTGGCACGAAGCCGACGAGAAACCCAAGGCCCGCAAGGGCGGCGCGCCGCTGGGCACGCACAGCCTCACCGGCGGCGGTCCGGCCGTGGGGCTGCCGCCCCGCCCCGTCGACGCCGAGAAAGGCATCCCCGGCGCGCCCGAGGCGCAGGAGCCCGATCCGCTGGCCGAACCGCGCGCGAACACGCCGGGCCTGCTGGGTCCCCGCCGCTGAACCCCGGGCAGCCATCCGCGGCGCTCAATCGCCGTGATTGAGCAAAGCTACTCGATTTTCAAATGAGAATCACTATCATTTAGGCATGCGCTTCCGATCCCTCGACACCCCGCTCCACAAGACCCTGGCCTTCGCCGCGATCCACCTGACGATCGCCGTTTCGCTGGGCTGGCTGTTCACCGGCGGGTTTGTCCTGGGCGGCCTGCTGGCCCTGCTCGAGCCCAGCCTCAACACCGTGGTGATCCACCGCATCGAGAAGTGGACCTACCACTGGCGCGGCAAGCGGGCGCTGGCCAAATCGGCGCTGCTGGGCGTCTCGCACCTGGTCGTGGCGACCGGCGTGGGCTACGCGCTCACCCGCAGCTGGGTGGCCGCTGGCGCCTATGCCCTCGTGGAGCCGCTCGCCAACGCGGTGGCCTACTACTTCTTCGACCGCTGGTGGCAGCGCCGGCGCCTGATCGCCGCGACTGCCTAGCACAGCCATAACGGCCCGGGTGGCAGGTGTCGCCGGCCTGCCTGCCCGGTGATCACCGTGTCGGAAGCAAGCACTGGCGCGGGTCCGCGCAGAAGCCCACCGGCTTGTCCACAGCCTTCTCCACTGCAGCTGTGGGAATCCGCCTACGATTCGTGACAACTTCTGCATGGACGACACCCTCCCCCTGCTCCACCTCGACGCCGATCTGGTGGCGATCGACAAGCCCGCGGGCCTGCTCGTGCACCCGAGCGCGCTCGACGCGCACGAAGAGCGCACGGCCCTGAAGCTGCTGCGCGACCAGCTCGGGAGCCGCGTCTGGCCGCTGCACCGCCTGGACAAGGGGACCAGCGGCGTCCTGCTCTTCGCGCGCCACGCCGAGGCCGCGCGCGAGTGGGGACTTGCCTTCGAGCAGGGGCGCGTGGCCAAGCGCTACCTGGCATTGGTGCGGGGCTGGCCGCCCGAGGCCGGCGAGATCGACCATCCCCTCGCGCGCGATCCCGAGCGGCCCTCCGCCGGGCAGCCGCGCCTGGAAGCCACGACGCGCTTCCGCCGGCTCGCATGCTTCGAGTGGCCCTTCGGCGACGGCCGCCACCCGACCAGCCGCTATGCGCTGGTCGAGGTCGAGCCGCTCACGGGACGCCGCCACCAGATCCGCCGCCACTTCAAGCACATCGCCCATCCCCTGGTCGGCGACTCCACCCACGGCAAGAGCACGCACAACCGGGCGGTCGCGGCATGGCTGGGTAGCTCGCGCCTGTGGCTGCACGCCTTCAGCTGCGAGCTCCCGCGGGCCGGCGGGGCCCTGCGCATCGTGGCCGCCCCCGGCCCCGAGTGGCTGCCGCTGCTGCCCCCGGACCTGCTCCGATCGGGGGCTTGAAATCGGCGCGGAGAAGATCACGATGCAACACCATGTCACCGTTGCCCCGGTCCGGGATGATCCGGCTGGTGCTCCTCGCCCAGGTGCCCGGCCTGCTCGCCGTCGCGACGCTGCTGGTCTTCGCGGACCGCAGCGAGGGGCAGCGTGTCGTCGACACGCAGGCACAGCGGACTGAATCGATCGTCGTCGTCGACACCACGGATGAAGCGCAGGCGCCGCTGCAACTGCGCGCGACACCCGCGCTCGCCACGCGTGCAAACGCGCCCGCGACGCCGCGCAAGGCGCTCGTGCGGCAGCCCGAACGCGCCTTGCTTGCATCGCTGTGGCGGCCCCTCGCCTACGCGCTGCTGCCCTTCGTCCTGCTGCTGCCGCTGATGCTGCTGCTCTCGCAGCGCCTCTCGCGCCGCCTGCAGCAGGCCGCGCTCGCCGAGGTGCCGCAGCAGTCCGACATCCGCCAGGCCCTGCTCACGGACGCCGAGGCGCGGCAGGCCGAGATCGCGCGCGAGCTGCACGATGGCGTCGGCTCCTCGCTCGCCGGCGTGAGCCTGCTCCTCGGGACGGCCCGCAGCTTCACGCGCGAGCCCGAGGCCGCGTCCCTTATCGCCACCTCGCAGGAACAGGTGGGCAAGATCACGCAGCAGATCCGGCAGATCTCGCGCGGCATCATGCCCGCGGGCCAGGAGCGCGGCGGCCTGCTGCCGGCGCTGGAACACTTCGCGCTGGAGATGGGCGCCATCCGCGGCGTGCGCTGCGTGGTGTGCAGCCGCGGCAGCTTCGAGAACGTCTCGCCGTGCGAGGGCGGGCACCTGGTGCGCATCGTGCAGGAGGCCACCAACAACGCGCTGCGGCACGGCGAGGCACGGCGCATCCGCATCCTCCTCGCGCAGGCCGGTCCCTGGCGGCGCCTCACGATCGTCGACGACGGTAACGGTTGCGACGTCGCGTCGGCGCTCGGGCGGGCCTCCGGCTTCGGCATCCGCTCCATGCGCGCCCGCGCGCAGGAGATCGGCGCCGCCTTCTGCATGGACTCGCGCGCGGGGCACGGCACGCGCGTGCAGGTCGCATGGAAATGCGTCCCTGCCTCCGACACAAATTAAACGATCTGAAACCAGCGTCAGGGTTCACGGAGTTGATGGCTGTCAACTTTCGGGGTATCCCTCGGCCTAGCATCGGCCCGGCACGAGGAGAAGGTCGCATGCAGCCACAACCACAGATCGCGTATCGGCCCCGCTCGGTCCTGATCATCGATGACCACGACATCGTCCGCTTCGGCCTGGAGACGCTCGTGCACAGCTGCCCGGAGCTGCGCCTCGCGGGATCCGCCGACACGCTCGCGGCCGGCCTGCGCCTGATCGAGGCGGCCAAGCCGGACCTCGTGATCAGCGACATGGGCACGCGCGACTCGAGCGGCCTGGACCCCGTGCGCACGGTCGTCGCCGCGCAGGCGCCGCGGCCCGTGCTGATCGTCTCCATCCACGACGAGATGCTCTATGGCGAACAGGTGATCGCGCTGGGCGCGCGCGGCTACCTGATGAAGGAGAACGCGCACGCCTCCGTGATCCCCGCGGCGCTGGGCATCCTCGAGGGCGACACCTGGGTGAGCATGCGGCTGAACGCGAAGCTGATGAACCGCATGTTCCGCACCGGCGCGCATCCGGCGGCGAGCCGCGGCCAGCCGCTGTCGCTCAGCTCGCGCGAGCTCGAGGTGCTGGAGCTGCTCAAGTCCGGCAAGAGCACCAAGGAGATCGCGAAGTCCATGGAGGTGAGCGTTCGCACGGTGGACATCCATCGCTCGCGCCTGAAGCGCAAGCTCGGGCTGCGCACGGGCGCCGAACTGATCGCCTTCGCGTCCAGCCGGCTCTGAATCCATTGCTGCCAAAGTACTGACCTTGCTTACGTAGAACTGCAGCATGTGCTCCGCGCGCGCGGGACCATGATTCCTTCCCCGCTTCAACAACAACAGCGGGTGGACAACGAAGGAGGACATCATGGACCTGCACGGCGACCCGGCCGCACGCACGATCATGCTGCGGCCCGCAACCCGTCCCGGCTTCGTGCCGGCCCCCTTGCACCATGCGCTGCCGTCCGCGCCCTGCGAGTCCTGCAGCGTGCGCAGGCTGTGCCTGCCCGGCGGCCTGGACGAACGCAGCAAGCCTGCCCTGGACGCGCTCCTCATCGGCCGCAAGCGCCTGCGCAAGGGCCAGAAGCTGTATCGCACGGGCGACCCCTTCAACTTCCTCTACGCCGTGCGCGCGGGCACCTTCAAGGCCACGCTGCCGCGCGACGACGGCGGCGAGCACGTCACCGCCTTCCACCTTCCCGGCGACATCATGGGCTTCGACGGCATGGCGGACGGCCGGTACCGCACGACGGCCTGCGCGCTGGAAAGCGCCGAAGCCTGCCCGATCTCCTTCGCGCAGCTGATGGACGCCTGCGCGGCGTCGCCGGAGCTGCGCAAGCGCGTCGCGCAACTCATGGGCGCACAGCTCGTTCGCGAGTACCGCACGACGCAGCTGGTGGCGCGCCACCTCTCGGAGTCGCGCGTGGCCGGTTTCCTGCTGCTCGTCTCGGGCTGGATGCGCGAGCGCGGCTACTCCGCGCGCGAGTTCCACCTGCGCATGTCGCGCGCGGAGATCGGGAGCTACCTGGGCACCTCGCTGGAGACGGTCAGCCGCGCGCTGTCGCTCTTCGCGCGCCAGGGATGCATCACCGTGCACAGCCGGCGCATCGAGCTGGTGGATCCCGAGGGGCTGCGGGCCTTCGAGTCGGGCGAGCACGCCTGAAGGGCCCGCGACATGTTTCCACGTGAAAAAGACCCTGAGTCCGAAGGAGGGGGATGCGGTCTCAGGGCATGAAAGGGCCCGGGCGAGAGGTCCGGCCCGGGCCCGCTGCAACTCACTGCGGCCGGGCCGCAGGTTCGATCACGGGAACGAAGTACAGGTATTCGGCGCGCCCCATCGCCGGCGTCCAGTGGTAGCCATCGCACTGCAGCACGGACGGCGTCTGCTGGCAGCGCACGTGGACGATGCGGGGCCACAGCGTCGCCGCCGTGGGAAAGCCTGGCAGATACTGCGGCACGTGGTAGACGTTCTCGTCGATGGCGACGGGAACGGCGTTCTCGAAGCCGTCCTGCCCCGGCTCGCCCGAGCCGAGGGGAAGCCGCTCGATCTGCAGCGGCTGCGCGGCCCCGTCCAGGACCGCGACCGCAGCCAGTGCGAGCGCCAGCGTGGCATGAAGAAGGTCCTTCATGGCCGGCCCCTCAGCGACTCGCGGGCAGCGCTTCGCCGCCGTCGACCCGGCGCACGACCACGCTGGCTTCCTCGGCGGCCGCTGTCGCGGCCACCGTGGCAGGCGACGCACCCGAGACCATGGTGGACGGCTGCAGCGGCGGAGGGTCGGGGATCGCCGTGACCTGCACATCGGCGGACGGCACGGCGGGCTCCACGGGCTGCGGCGCCTGCGCCGCCGGCGCCGGCCGCGAAGCCTGCGCGGGCTGCAGCGCCAGCGCTTCAGCCGGCATCGGCGGCTGGAAGCCCGCGGGCCGCAGGACCCCCGGGACCGCGGCTGCGGCCTGCCGCTGCACCTGTTCCTCGGCCAGGCGCTGGGCGCGCGTGGTCTGCGGGCAGGTGAAGCCGGTCAGCTCCAGGGCTTCGCGGGCGTCCGGGTCCATGCAGTCCAGCGCCAGCGACGCGGCCTTCATGCCCTTGTTCCACAGCTCGCGCGACATCTTGATGCGCTTGCAGTGTTCATCGGTGTACGTGCTGCCGCCGGTGATGCCGAAGCCCGCCACCGACACGCCGCCGCTGGCCGAACCCATGCAGGTGTCGTTGGACGAGATCAGCGGGGGCGCACTCACGTTGGGCACGTTCTTGACCGTGTAGCTGCCGCCGTAGTCGATGTACTGGTGGTGCTCGCCGGTGGTGTGCGAACTCGATTCCACGCTCTGGCGCAGGCGCCCGTCCGCCGCGGCACCGTTCGACGCGGCGGCCGCGCCCGGCGTGACCACGGTGATGTTCGCGTTGACGCTCGAGGCGGAGCCGTTGTTCTGGCTGTTGTTCGAACTCGCGGTCGCGCTCTGGTTGGCCGTCGAACTCGAGTTCGTGTTGTTGGTCGAGGAATGCTGGTTCGACTGCACGTTCCCCGTGGACGATGCGTTCGAAGTGGGGTTGGCCGACGACGAGGACGTCGAGGTCGCGGTGTTCTGCGCCAGGGCTTCCTGGGCCAGGAACGCCGCGGCGAGCGCGGCGCATAGGCGGATGTGCTTCATTGTTCATCTCCGGTGTTCGTTGGCTGGAAGTCCCCGGGTGGCCTCCTGCGGACCTCTCGGCCCCCGGGGTTCCTGGCAGCGGCGGCTTGCTGCTTACGGCGTCACGACGCCCGAGCCCGTCTGGCCCGCGCCCAGTCCGCCGGCACCCAGGCCACCGGCCGTGGCGCTGTTGGCGCCGATGCCGATCACGCCGGAGTTCGTGGTCATGTTGGCGTTGCCGACGCTGGTGGCGGTGCCGCTCAGGCCCAGCGGTCCGATGTTGGCGTTCGACAGGTTGGTCGCGTTGGCTTGCGTGTTGCCGTTCGCGCCGCCGACGCCGGAAGCGGTGGAGGCGCCGGAGCCGGTGCCGACGTTGGCCATCGACGTGGTCGCGGCGGTGCCGAAGGGCGGGCTGATCAGGCTCAGCGTGCCCGCGGTCGCGTTCGCGTTGCCGGCGCCGCCCTGGGACCCGACGGACGTCGCGCCGCCCAGGCCGATGCCCGCGGAGGTGTTGGTCGTGGAGCCCGTGGAGCTCGTGCCGGACGCGGCGGTCCCGCCACCCAGGCCGGAGGTGGAGCTGGCGCCGGCCATGCTGGTGTTCGTGCCGTTGGAGCTGGCGGTGAAGGCGCCGAACACGGTGCTGGCGTTGGTGGTGCCGGTCACCTGCGAAGCCGACGACGCACTCGCGACCTGCGCGGAAGCGGAACCGGCGAAGGCGGCCAGGACGGCCAGTGCGATGAGATGCTTGTTCATGATGAGTCCTCTCAGATCCAAAGGTGGCAGGTTGCTTGGTCTTTTCCTGGCCGCCACGAACGCCAGAAATCGATGGCGTTCACTTTGGTCTCCGGGGCTCTGCAAAAGTTGATGGCTGTCAAGATTGGTGACCGCCCCATTGGGGGACACCAACGTTGATGGCCGTCAACTTTTCAAGCGGAGGGAAGAGGCACGCGCGCGTGTGCGCGCATGCGAGGAAGGGCTCAGTCCAGCGCGTCGGCCTTCAGCGGCGCCTGCACCTTCTCGAGGCCGCCGAGGAAGAGGTCGGCGACGACGGGCGCCATGTCCTCGTAGGAGAGGGGACCCTCGGGCTTCATCCACGTGAACATCCAGTTCACCATCCCGAACAGAAGCATCGTGAGCGGCTTGCCCATCGCCGCTTCGGTGAGGTCGGGCCGCAGCGCCGCGACCACGCGCGCGAAGCCGGCGACGACTTCGCGCTCCTTGCCCAGGATGCGATCGCGGTCCTCCGGCTGCAGGAACTTCACGTCCTCGGTGAGCACGCGGTGCTCGTTCTGCGCGTTCGCGTACTCCTCGACGAGCCGGCGCACCAGCGCGCGCATTTGCCCCTCGGGCGTGGGCTCCTCGGCGAGCGCTTCATCCACGATCGCGCGCAGTCGCGTGACGTGGCCGTCCGCGATGCTCACGAGCAATTCGTACTTGTCGCGGTAGTAGTGGTACAGCGTCGCCTTCGACAGGCCGCAGGCCTCGGCCACCTGGTTCATCGACGTCGCCGAATAGCCGCCGCGCGCGAACAGCGCCGCGGCGCGATCGAGGATCAGCTCGCGCTGCCCGTCGTAGCCGGCGTGGCGTCCGCGTCCCATGTCGTCCTTACCTGTCGTCGAAGGACAGGACGACGCGCTCGGTGAGCGGGTGCGCCTGGCAGGTGAGGACGTAGCCGGCCGCGACTTCCTTCTTGTCGAGAGCGAAGTTGCGCTCCATGCGCACCTGGCCTTCGACCAGCTTCGCGCGGCAGGTGCCGCACACGCCGGACGTGCACGAGAACGGCACTTCCAGTCCCGCCGCCGCGGCGGCATCGAGGTTGCTAGGTTGCTCGCGCGAGAAGGCGCTCTCGCGCTGCAGGCCCTCGCGCACGATGGTGATGCGCGCCTTCACCGCGTCGCCCGGCTGCGCCTGGTGCACGACGGCGCCGACCTGCCCCGTGGCCTGCTGCGCGATGCCGAAACGCTCGATGTGGATCCGTTCCTCGGGAACGCCCGCGGCCAGCAGGGCGGCCTCGGCCTGGTCGTTCATCTCGAAGGGACCGCAGACATAGGCGTGGTCGATGGTCGCCGCCGGCACGAGCGTGGCGAGGAACTCGCCCAGCTTCTCCTTGTCGACCATCCCCATGTTGATGTCCGACTCGGTGTGCTCGTCGGAGAACACGTGGTGGATCACCAGCCGCGACAGGTACTTGTCCTTGAGGTCGTCGAGCTCCTCCTTGAACATGGTGGAGCGCAGCTTGCGGTTGCCGTAGATCAGCGTGAAGCGGCTGCCCGGCTCGCGCGCCAGCACCGTCTTCATGATCGACAGGATGGGCGTGATGCCGCTGCCGCCGGCGATGCCCACGTGGTGGCGGCGCGCCTGCGGCTCGATGGGCACGAAGAAGCGGCCCTGCGGCGCCATCACATTGATGGTGTCGCCGGGCTTCAGGTGCTCGTTGATCCAGTTGGAGAACACGCCGCCGCGCACCTTGCGCACGCCCACGCGCAGCTCGCCGTCGTCGACACCGGCGCAGATCGAGTAGGAGCGGCGCAGGTCCTGGCCGTCGATGTCCCGGCGCAATGTGAGGTACTGGCCCTGCGTGAAGCCGAACACCGGCCGCAGGTCCTCCGGCACGTCGAAGGAGACGATCACAGCTTCGGCCGTGTCGGGCTGCACCGAGCGCACGCGCAGCGGGTGGAAGGTCACGCTCATGGTCAGATCGGCTTGAAGTATTCGAAGGGTTCGCGGCAGGCGAGGCAGCGGTACAGGGACTTGCAGGCGGTGGAGCCGAAGGCGGAGGTCTGCTGCGTCGTCACGCTGCCGCAATGGGGGCAGGCGATGTTTTCCGGCTTGCTGCGGAAGATGCGGATGCCCTGGCTTCCGGTGGGCACGGCGTGCGGGGGAGCGATGCCGTACTCGCGCAGCTTGCGCTTGCCGTCTTCCGTGATCCAGTCGGTGGTCCAGGCCGGCGCGCGGCGCAGCGTGGCGCGCGCGGGTCCCAGGCCCTCGGCCTCGATCGCCGACAGCACGCTCTGCTCGATCACCTCGGTGGCGGGGCAGCCGGAGTAGGTCGGCGTGAGCACCACCTCCAGTTCCTCCCCGTGGTCGACGACGTCGCGCACGATGCCCAGGTCGCGGACGGACAGCGCCGGCACCTCGGGGTCCGGCACGCCGTCCAGCACCTGCCAGGCGCGCTCGGCGCGTGTCACCACACGCCTCCGGGATAGGCGCGTTGCAGCTGCTGCATCTCCGCGAGGATGAAACCCATGTGCTCGCTGTGCACGCCGGTCTTGCCGGTGCTGAGGAACGGCACGGACGCGGGCACCACGAGCCCGCCTTCCGACAGGATCTGCGTCATCTCGGCCAGCCAGGGTTCCCGCAGGTCGCCCCAGCGCGGGCCCAGGCCGGTGGCATGCGCGTGCTCGTCGATCGCATCCGAGGCGAAAAGCTCCGCGGTGTAGGGCCACAGGTCGGCCAGCGCCTTCTCGACACGCCGGCGCGATTCGTCGGTGCCGTCGGCCAGGCGCACCAGCCAGTCGGCCGTGTGCTGCTGGTGGTAGCGCGCTTCCTTCAGCGCCTTGCCCGCGATGGCCGCGAGCTCGGCGTCGCTCGAACCGGCGAGCGCGTGCCACAGGTGCTTGAAGAAGGTGGCCATCATCGTGTTGCGCACGATGGTGACGGCGAAGTCGCCCCGCGGCAGCTCCGCCAGCGTGACGTTCCGGTAGTCGCGCTCCTCGCGCAGGAAGGCGAGCTGATCCTCGTCGTAGCCGGAACCCTCGATCTCGCCGGCGCGCGTGAGCACCGCGCGGCACTGGCCGATCAAATCGAGCGCCATGTTGGCCAGGGCGATGTCCTCCTCCAGCACCGGGGCGTGGCCGGTCCATTCGGAGATGCGCTGCCCGAGGATCAGCGCCGTGTCGCCGATGCGCAGGAGGTATTGCACGTCCGCGCTCTCGCGGACCTGGATGGATGCCTGCATCAGCGCCTCACATGTGGTCCACGGATTCGGGCAGCTTGTAGAAGGTCGGGTGCCGGTACACCTTGTCCTGCGCCGGGTCGAAGTACATCTCCTTCTCGCCGGGGTCGCTGGCCACGATGTGGTCCGAGCGCACCACCCACACGCTCATGCCTTCCTGCCGCCGCGTGTAGACGTCACGCGCGAGCTGGATCGCCATCTTCGGGTCGGCGGCGTGGAGGCTGCCGCAATGCTTGTGGTCCAGGCCCGACTTGCTGCGGATGAAGACTTCCCAAAGGGGCCATTCCTGCTTGACGTCGCTCATGCTGCTTCCTTCATCCTTTCCTGCTTGCGCGCATGCGCCAACGCCGCTTCGCGCACCCAGGCGCCGTCTTCCCACGCCTTCACGCGCGCGCCCAGGCGCTCGCGGTTGCACGGGCCGTTGCCGGCGATGACGTTCCAGAATTCGTTCCAGTCGATAGCGCCGAAGTCCCAGTGCTGGCGCTCCTCGTTCCACTTCAGCTCGGGGTCGGGCAGCGTCACGCCCAGCACCTTCGCCTGTTCGACGGTGGCGTCGACGAAGCGCTGACGCAGTTCGTCGTTGGACACGCGCTTGATGCCCCAGCGCATCGACTGCGCGGTGTTGGGCGACTGGTCGTCCGGCGGCCCGAACATCATCACCGACGGCCACCACCAGCGGTTGACCGCGTCCTGCACCATCGCGCGCTGCGCATCGGTGCCTTTCTCCATCATCGTCAGCAGGCTCTCGTAGCCCTGGCGCTGGTGGAAGCTTTCTTCCTTGCAGATGCGGATCATCGCGCGCGCATACGGCCCGTAGGAGCAGCGGCAGATGGGCACCTGGTTCATGATGGCCGCGCCGTCGACCAGCCAGCCGATCACGCCGACGTCGGCCCAGGTGAGCGTGGGGTAGTTGAAGATGGAGCTGTACTTGGCCTTGCTGGTGTGCAGCGCCTCCAGCATCTGGTCGCGCGAGGTGCCCAGCGTCTCCGCGGCGGAATAGAGATACAGGCCGTGGCCGCCCTCGTCCTGCACCTTCGCCAGCAGGATCGCCTTGCGCTTGAGCGTCGGCGCGCGCGAGATCCAGTTGCCTTCCGGCAGCATGCCGACGATCTCGGAATGCGCGTGCTGGCTGATCTGCCGCACCAGCGTCTTGCGGTAGTGGTCCGGCATCCAGTCCTTGGGCTCGACGAACTCGCCCGCGGCGATGCGCGCCTCGAAGCGGTCTTCGCGCGCGAGGTCGTCGGCCGAGCGCACCGGCTTGCGCGCCTCGCCGTCCTTGCCCGCCGTGTCCATGGCTTGCGTGTACATGCTGTCTCCTTGCGGTCGAGTTGTTCTACCGACCGTTCGGTAGATAATAGAGGATTGCGGCGGGGGCGGCAAGGCGGACAGCGTGGAAACGCGTGCCCCAGCGTTCGCTGATGCTCAGCGGCGGGCGCGCCGCCGCGGTTGCGCCTGCGGATCGTCCAGCGGCAGCCGCGTCTCCGCCTTCACTTCCTTGAGCACCACGCTGGATCGCACGTGGGTCACGCCGGGCAGCTTGAAAGCCGTTTCGTGCAGGAAGCCCTCGTAGGCCTTGATGTCCGGCACCAGCACCTTCAGCACGTAGTCGGCCTGGCCCGTCGTGGCATAGCAGCTGACGATCTGCGGCGTGGCGGCCACCGCTGCCTCGAAGCGGCGGACGTCGTCCTCGTTGTGGCGCGTGAGGTTCACCTCCGCAAGCACCGCCAGGGCAAGACCCACCTTCTCGCGATCCACCAGCGCGGTGTAGCCGCGGATGATGCCGGCGCCCTCCATCTCCTTCACCCGTTTCCAGCAGGGCGTGCTGGACAGGCCCACGGCCGCGGCGAGCTGCTGCACGGTCTGGCGGGAGTCGCGCTGCAGCTCGGCGAGCAGCAGGACGTCGTGGCGGTCGAGGTCGTTCATTCCCAAAATCCGATCAAGAGGAGAACAACATTCTCCAGGAGTCCGGATTCCGGAGGAAAGAGAAACCATATTTCCCTTCGCGCCGCCTAAGCTTTGCCTCCTATGGAGACAAGCAGCATGGACGCGACTGCCACCCGCGACGATCCCATCGTCCGTCCCGACTACCGGCTGGACCACAGCCTCTGGGCGCGCAGCGGCGCCGTGTTCCTCACGGGCACGCAGGCGCTGATCCGCCTGATGCTGATGCAGCGCCAGCGCGACGCGGCCGCAGGCCTGGACACGCGCGGCTTCCTGAGCGGCTATCGCGGTTCGCCACTGGGCATGGTCGACCAGGCCGTGTGGAAGGCGGGAAAGAAATTCGAGGAAGCGGGCCTGCGCTTCCTGCCCGCCATCAACGAGGAACTGGGCGCCACGGCGGTGCTGGGCACGCAGCGCGTCGAAGCGGATCCCGAGCGCACCTGCGCCGGCGTGTTCGCCCTCTGGTACGGCAAGGGCCCGGGCGTGGACCGCGCGGGCGACGCGCTCAAGCACGGCAACGCCTACGGCGCCTCGCCGCACGGCGGCGTGCTGATGGTGGCCGGCGACGACCATGGCTGCGTGTCCTCGTCGATGCCGCACCAGAGCGACCAGGCCTTCCAGTCCTGGCACGCGCCCATCGTGGCGCCGGCCAACGTCGGCGAGTACCTGGAGTTCGGCTTGTATGGCTGGGCGCTCTCGCGCTTCTCCGGCAACTGGGTCGGCTTCACCGCGCTGTCGGAAGTGGTGGAAAGCGGCGCCACCGTGGACCTGGACCTGGTCAACGCGCGCGTCGCCGCCTGGCAGGACGGCGACACCGTGCGGCGCATCACCGGCTTCGAGCCGCCGCCGGGCGGCCTGCACTACCGCTGGCCCGACCTGCCCTCCCTGACCATCGAACAACGCCTGCATGCCAAGCTCGATGCGGTGCGGGCCTTCGCGCGCGTCAACAGCATCGACCGGCACGTGGTCGAGAGCCCCCGCGCGACGGTCGGCATCGTCACCGCGGGCAAGGCGCACTACGACCTGATGGAAGTGCTGCGCCGCCTCGACATCTCCACCGACACCCTCGCCGCGCACGGCGTGCGCATCTACAAGCTGGGCCTGACCTACCCCATCGAGCCGACGCGCATGCGCGAGTTCGTGCGCGGGCTGAAGGAAGTGCTGGTGGTCGAGGAGAAGGGCCCCGTCGTCGAGGAGCAGCTGCGCTCGATGTTCTACAACGCGGCGGAACGGCCCGCGATCGTCGGCAAGCGCGACGCGCAGGACAGGCCGCTGGTCTCCGCGCTCGGCGAGCTGCGGCCTTCGCGTCTCATCGCGATCGTGGCGGACTGGCTCGTCGGCCACTTCCCGGACCTCGACCGCCGGCACCTGGTGCGCGACTTCACGCTGCCGGAACTGCTGTCCAACGAGAGCGACGCGGTCAAGCGCCTGCCTTACTTCTGCGCCGGCTGCCCGCACAACACCTCGACGAAGGTGCCCGAAGGCTCGCACGCGCAGGCCGGCATCGGCTGCCACTTCATGGCCAGCTGGATGGACCGCGACACCGAAGGCCTGATCCAGATGGGCGGCGAAGGCGTGGACTGGGTGTCGCACGCCATGTTCACCAAGGTGCCGCACGTGTTCCAGAACCTGGGCGACGGCACCTACTATCACTCCGGCTATCTCGCGATCCGGCAGGCCGTGGCGGCCAAGGCCACCCTCACCTACAAGATCCTGTTCAACGACGCGGTGGCCATGACGGGCGGCCAGCCGGTGGACGGCATCATCAGCGTGGACGGCATCGCGCGGCAGGTGGAAGCCGAGGGCGTGAAGAAGGTGGTCGTGCTCTCCGACGACATCGGCAAGTACGACGCGATCCAGAGCCGCTTCCCGGCCGGCACCGAATTCCACGACCGCGCAGAACTCGACGCCGTGCAGCGCCGCCTGCGCGAGATGCCGGGCGTCACGGTGCTGATCTACGAGCAGACCTGCGCGGCGGAGAAGCGCCGCCGCCGCAAGAAGGGCGAGATGGTCGACCCGGCGCGGCGCCTCTTCATCAACGACCGCGTTTGCGAAGGCTGCGGCGATTGCACCGTGCAAAGCAACTGCGTCGCTGTGCAGCCGCTGGAGACGCCGCTCGGACGCAAGCGCAAGATCGACCAGAGCAGCTGCAACAAGGACTACTCCTGCGCCAAGGGCTTCTGCCCCAGCTTCGTCGGTGTGCTGGGCGGCCGGCCGCGCAAGGGCAGCGGCGCGCTGGGCGCGGGCACCGATGATTTTCTCGCGCGCGTCGCACGCCTGCCCCGGCCCGCGCCGCACGTCTGGACCGCGCCCTACGACCTGCTGGTCACCGGCGTCGGTGGCACGGGCGTCGTGACCGTGGGCGCGCTCGTCGCGATGGCAGCGCACCTGGAAGGCAAGAGCGCCAGCGTCCTGGACTTCATGGGCTTCGCGCAGAAGGGCGGCTCGGTGCTGAGCTTCGTGCGCTTCGCCGATCGCCCCGAGCGCCTGAACCAGGTGCGCATCGACACGCAGCAGGCGGACGCGCTGCTGGCCTGCGATCTCGTGGTCGGCGCTTCGCCCGACGCGCTCGCGACGGTGCGCCATGGCCGCACCCGCATCCTCGCCAACACGCACGAAGTGCCGGTGGCCGAAAGCCTGCGCAATCCCGATGCCTCGCTGCGCGTTCCGCAGTTGCTGGAGAAGCTGCGCTTCGCCGCGAGCGCGGACCGCGTGGAAACGCTGGATGCGCAGGCGCTGGCCGAAACCTTCCTCGGCGACTCGATCTACTCGAACATCGTGGCGCTGGGCTCCGCCTGGCAGCGCGGCCTGGTGCCGGTGAGCCTGGAAGCGCTGCTGCGCGCGATCGAGCTCAATGGCGTCGCGGTGGACAACAACCGCCTCGCCTTCTCGCTGGGCCGGCTCGCCGCCGCCGACATGGAAGCGGTCGGCGCCCTGCTGCAAGGCCAGGCGCCGCACGAGGTTCCGGCGGAAGAGACGCTGGAGGCGATCGTCGCGCGTGGTATCGCGCACCTCACCGCCTACCAGGACGCGGCCTACGCGCGCCGCTACGCGGAGTTCGTGGACGAGGTGCGCGAGCGGGAGCGCGCCGTCACGCCGGAACACGGCGACCTGCCCTTCACGCGCGCCGTCGCCCGCTCGCTGTTGAAGCTGATGGCGTACAAGGACGAATACGAGGTCGCGCGCCTCTACACCGACGGCGAATTCCGCCGCGCGCTCGCGCAGCAGTTCGAAGGTGACGTGCAGCTGGAGTTCTACATGGCCCCGCCGGTGCTCAGGCGCTCGCAGGGCGGACAGCCGCCGCGCAAGCTGCGCCTGGGCGGCTGGATGCTGCCGGCCATGAAGCTGCTGGCGCAGGGCCGGCGCGTGCGCGGCACCGCGCTGGACCTCTTCGGCCGCACGGCGGAACGGCGGATGGAGCGCGAGCTGGTCGAGGCCTACCGCGCCCGCATCGAAGCGCTGCTGCCTTCCCTGGAGGCGTCGCGCATGAAGGTCGCCACGGAGATCGCGGCGCTGCCGCTGTCCA
The DNA here is from genome assembly GCA_023438115.1 of Pseudomonadota bacterium. Lineage (GTDB taxonomy): Bacteria > Pseudomonadota > Gammaproteobacteria > Burkholderiales > Burkholderiaceae_C > Ramlibacter. The sequence goes on from JAEZEB010000052.1 coordinate 29,133, forward strand.
TGCGCGGCTTCGGGCACGTGAAGCTCGCCAACGTGGCGCTGGCCCGCGCGCGCGAGGCCGAACTGCTGCACCGGTTCGACCCGGAGCGCCATCCCCGCCCCGCGGGCAAGCCCCAGGCCGGGCAGCTACGCGGCATCCGCGTCACCGCCTCGGCCTGAGAACAGCCGGCCGCTAGTTCACGCAGGTGAAGGAGGACGCGGCGTCGACGTCGCCGCCCGTGTACTGCGGCCACTTCGGGTAGTCGCACAGCGGGCGCGTTCTTCCCGGCACGCCCACGGTGTCGGTCGTCACCTGGTTCTCCGGCGCAGTGTCCTGCTCCGCCCACTGCTCCAGCGCGGTGAGCGAATCCCACGTCGCGTTGAACACGGTGCTGAAGGCGTGTCCCAGGCCCGGCACTTCGTAGTAGCGCACGAACTCGTGCACCGCGGGCGCGCCGAACTGCGCCTGCAGCCGCGTGTAGTAGTCCGCCGTCGCGCGCGAACTCACCAGCACGTCCGCCAGGCCGTGCGCCAGCAGCAGCTTGCCGCCCTTCGCCCTGAAGGCGGAGATGTCCGTCGATGTGTCGAGCTGCCGGCTCAGGTCGCTGATGCGGCCGGCCCAGGGGCCCGGGTTCTCGGGATCGAGCGCCAGCGAATCGAAGCCGGGGTCGCGCGTCACCGAATACTTGATCCACTGGTCCACCATCACGCTGATGTAGGGCGCCGTGGCCGGCTGCGGCATCATCGGCTGGCTGGTTCCCAGCGCGAGAAAGGTGACGACCGGCTGCACAGGCGAAGGATTGGACGTGATGCCCAGGTCCGCGCCCCACACGTTGTAGCCGGGATAGAGCGTCTCGCCGCTCTCCAGCGGGAAGTTGAAGACCGTGTCCGTGTTGATCGTGTTCAGGGCCGTGATCTGCGCGTCGGACAGGCAGTCGTCACCCGTGTCCGCGCCGCCCGCGCAACGCAGCGGCGCGCCGCCGACCGTCGCGGCCATCGGATCGAACGTCGCATTGCACGCCGCTTGGTCGCTGATGAGGCCATCCGCCACGCCGTCGAGCAGGTCGCAGGCTTCGATGGCCGCGTCGAACACGAGTTTGCGCTTGGGCGTGTTGGGATAGGCGCCAGGCTGCGCCAGCGCGCGGTTCATGCGGTGGCCGCCCAGCAGGGCCGAGGACTGGTTCCAGGCCGGATACCAGGCAATGGCGCCGTCCCAGTCTGCGGGCCAGCGGTGAATGGCGCCCAGCGCCTCGCGCCCGCCGGTGGAGCCGCCGGAGAAATAAGACTTCACGGGCAGCTTCGCGTAGCGCGCCCGGATCACGGCCATCGCCGCGTCGCGCGTCTTCTTCAGCGCGTCGCCGCCGAAATTGGCGACGGCCTCGTCGTTGAGGCCGAAGGATCCGTCCTGCGAGCCGAGGGCGCCGGCCTGGTGGCCCGAGTCGCTGGCGAAGGTGGCGTAGCCGCGCGCGATCGGCAGCGGCTGGTTGGTCGGACCGTTCGACACGTTGCCCGTGATCGCGGGGATCGAACCGTCGAAGCCGCCGCCGCCGAACATCAGCACCTTCTCGTTCCACGCAGTCGGCAGCGCGACGCGAAACAGGATGTCCGGCGCGGAGACGTCCACCGGCGCGATGCGGCCGGAGACCAGGCAATGTTCCGGCACGAGCGTCGCGCCGGAGCCCGCGGCCGGCACCACGGTCGCGGCGGTCACGGTCGCGCCGCGCGTGGGCAGGCCGATGGACGAGGCGGGAATCTCCAGGCCCTGCAGGTCGCCGCAGGCCACCGGCTGCGGCGCCGGTGCTCCGGGTGCGGGTGCCGGCGCGGGGGGATTGGAAGGCGGCGTGCCGCCTCCGCTGCCGCCACCGCAGGCAGCGAGCAGGAACAGGGCCGCGACGCACGCCGGCACGGCCGGCTTCAGGGATGCGCTTGTCTCTCTCATGGCTTCTCCTTTGGTTCTTGCAGGGAGCGCCATGGGCATGGACGCTCCGCGTGCAGTCTCCGGCCGCCATGAGCCGCGTCCAATGTGGACGCGCTACACCTGTCAGCTCGCGTCGATGTGCGCGTCTTCCATCAACCCGGCCTTGCGCAGTTCCAGGCGGTACTGCTCCCAGCCCGAGCCCGGCACGCATTCGCCGCGACGGTCGCGGATGGCGTCCAGGCGCCGGCCGACCTCCCTCGCCGCATCGGCGTCGTCGTCGTCGATGAAGACGCCTTGCGTCATCGTGACGTGCGCGCTCTCGAAGCTGCCCGCGCCGGCCAGCAGGACCATGCGCGTCGGCGCGTCGTCGCCCACCAGCGCCACCAGGCCGGGGCTGACCTTCTCCGGCGCGAGTCCTTCCAGCGCCTCACGCGGCAGCACGCCGTCGGTCATCGCCGTGGCCGCGCTGGGCGCCAGGCAGTTCACGCGGATGCCGTGCTTCTCACCTTCCAGCGCCAGCGTCTGCATCAGGCCCACCAGCGCCATCTTGGCCGCGCCGTAGTTCGACTGGCCGAAGGCGCCGTAGAGCCCGGACGACGAGGTCGTCATCACGATGCGGCCGTGGTTCTGCGCGCGCATGCGGTTCCACACCGCCTTCGTGCAGTGCACCGCGCCCATCACGTGCACGTCGAGCACCAGGCGGAAATCGGCCAGGTCCATCTTCGCGAAGGTGCGGTCGCGCAGGATGCCGGCGTTGTTGACGAGGATGTCCACGCGGCCCCACATCTCCTCGGCGCGCGCGACCATCGCCTCCATCTGCGCGTAGTCGCACACGTCGCCGCCGTCGGCCAGCGCCTCGCCGCCGGCCCGGCGGATTTCATCGACCACCGCGCGCGCGGCACCGCCTTCGCGGTCGCCGCCGAGGTCGTTCACCACCACCCGCGCGCCGTGCCGCGCCAGTTCCAGCGCGTGCGCGCGCCCCAGTCCCCGGCCCGCTCCCGTGACGATGGCCACCTTCTCCTGCAACGACTTCCTCATGGTTTCCTTCTTCCGCAATGTTCCGCGCTCAGAACGCCACCGCGTCCGCGCCCTTGAGTCCCAGCATCGCGCGCGCCTCGGCGGGCGTGGCGATCTCCAGCGACAGTTCCTCCAGGATGCGACGGATCTTGCGCACCTGGTCCGCATTCGATTTCGCGAGCTGCCCCTTGCCCAGGTAGAGGCTGTCCTCCAGGCCCACGCGCACGTTGCCGCCCATCACGGCGGCCATAGTGAGCAGCGGCATCTGGTGGCGGCCGGCGCCGAGGACGGAGAAGCGGTAGTTGCCGCGGCCGAACAAGCGGTCCGCGGTCGTGCGCATGGTCACCAGGTTCTCCGGGTCCGGCCCCATGCCGCCGAGGATGCCGAAGATGGACTGGATGAAGAGCGGCCCGCGCACCAGCCCTTCGTCCACGAAGTGCGCCAGGTTGTACAGGTGGCCCAGGTCGTAGCACTCGAACTCGAAGCGCGTACCGCGCTCCTCGCCCAGCACCTTCAGCAGGTGGCGGATGTCGCGGAAGGTGTTGCGGAAGATCAGGTCCTCCATGCCTTCCACGTAAGGCTTCTCCCAGTCGTAGCGCCATTGCGTGATGCGCCGGGCCGCGGGATGGATCGAGAAGTTCATCGATCCCATGTTGAGCGAGCACATCTCGGGGCTGGCCTGCAGCGGATAGGCCAGCCGCTCCTCCAGCGTCATGCGCGTGCTGCCGCCCGTGGTGATGTTGATGACGGCGTCGGTGGCTTCCTTGATGCGCGGTACGAAGCGGTCGAACACCTTCGGGTCCGCCGTGGGACGGCCGTCCGCGGGGTCGCGGGCGTGCAGGTGCAGGATCGCCGCGCCGGCCTCCGCCGCCTCGATCGCCTGCCGCGCGATGTCGTCCGGCGTCAGCGGCAGCCAGGGCGACATCGCCGGCGTGTGCACCGATCCCGTGACGGCGCAGCTGATGATCACCTTGTCGTTGTCCTTCGCCATGGCTGCCCCCTCAGAGGTATTCGATGTTTCCGTCGACGCTGATGGCCTGGCCGGTCACGTTGCGGGCCGCGGGCGAACTCAGGTAGAGCGCCATGGCCGCGACGTCCTCGGCAGTCACCATGCGGCGCAGCGAGATCTTGCGCAGGTACTGCTCGCGCATCGCCTCGGTGTCCATCCCCGCGGCGGCCGCGCGCGCGGCGATCACGCCGTCCATGCGTTCGCCTTCCACCGTTCCTGGCAGGATGGCGTTGACCCGCACGCCCTGCGGCCCCAGCTCGATCGCGAGCGACTTGACCAGCCCCACGATGGCCCACTTCGTGGCCGCATACGGCGTGCGCCAGGCATAGCCCAGCCGCCCGGCCACGGAGCTCATGGCGACGATGCAGGGATTCGCGGTCGACTGCTTCAGCAGCGGCACCGCCCGCCGCGTGAACAGGAACTGGCTGTGCAGGTTGACGGCCACGGTGCGCTCCCACTGGCTCACGGCCATCGTCTCGATGGCGCCCGTCGGCCCCGCCACGCCGGCGTTGTTCACCAGGACGTCGAGCCCGCCCAGCGTGCCCATGACGTCGTCGAAGACCAGGTCGACGTCGGCCTCGCTGGCGACGTCCGCGGTGCTGGAGGTGATAGTGGGCACTTCGGTGGCCAGGCGGTCGAGCGCGGAGCGGTCGATGTCGCACACGTGGACGCGCGCGCCCGCTTCGGCGAAGGCCCGTGCGACCACGGCGCCGATGCCCCCGGCGCCGGCCGTGACGAGCACCCTCAGGCCGGCCGTGGGCCGCATGGAATCGAGGACTGGCATGGGCATGCACTGTCCCGCAGCAAGTCCCCGAACTGAATGTGCACCGCGCACACTGGCACACTGGATCCCATGTCATCGCGTGACTTGGTGGAAACCCTGAACGCAAGGGACCGGTGCGCGGTCTAGTGTCCTGTCCCACAAATTCCTGCGCTCTCGCTGGAAATCGACGTTGGAGAGAAGGAGACCGGAGATGATGGCGACCGCAGGCACGGACGTGGCCGATGGAGTCCTGCACGAGCTCGTCGAGCTGCTGCACCAGGGCGCGCCCGCCGACGATTTCTCGGCCCTGCTCGCGCAGGTGGACGAACTGCCCGCCGGCGCCGCCAAGCAGGAACTCGCCGAGCGCGTGCGCATGGGCATGGCGGTGCGCAACCGGCTCGAGCTTTGGCAGCAGCGCGAAAGCGGCATGCTGGCCGTGATCGAGTCGGCGCGCGACCTCTCCGGCCGGCTGCACCTGAGCGAACTGCTGCAGGCCGTCGTCACGCGCTCGCGCAAGCTCCTGGGTTGCCAGGTCGCCTGGCTCTCGACCTGGGACGAGGCGCTGGGCGCCTTCCACGTCGTCGCCGCCGACGGCGCGCTGGCGCAAGGCACCGGCCACATGGTGGCGCGCAGCGACTGCGGCATCGTCAGCGTGGTGGTCTCGACCCGGCTGCCGTTCACCACGCCCGACTACCTGCACGACACGCGTTTCCTGCACGACGAGAACCTCGACGCCACCTTCCGCGACGAGGGCATCGCCGCCGTGGCCGGCGTTCCCATGCTCTGGGAAGGCGAGGTGATCGGCCTGCTGTTCGTGGCGGACCGTTACCACCGCACGCACACGGCGCAGAACATCTCCATTCTCAGCACCCTCGCCACCCACGGCGCGGTGGCAGTCAAGAACGCGATGGCCTTCGAGCAGGCGCGCGCCGCACTCGAAAGCGCCGAAGCGGCGCGGCTGGAACTGGAGCGCCACGCCCGCAGCGTGCAGCGGGCGGCGGAAGCGCACGAGCAGCTCACCTCGCTGCTGGCCAAGGGCGCCTCGCTGGGCACCCTGTGCCAGGCGATCGCGGAGCTGATGGCGGGCAGCGTGCTGGTGCTCGACGAGGCGGGCGAGGTGATCGCGCGCGGCTCTCCCCCCGGCGATGCGGGCGAAGGCGCCGCGGCCTATTCGCCCAGCGGCGAACACGCAGGCACGCTGCTGCAGGTGCTGTCGGCCAGCCGCCGCATGGGCCGCTCCATGCTGGCCTACGAAGCCAACGGCGAATCCTGCCGCCTCAACGCCGTGATCGGCAGCAACGACGTGCTCGGGTCGGTGCTGCTGTTCACGAACGCGCCGCTTGACGAGATGGCGATCCGCAACTTCGAGCGCAGCACCAACATCGTGGGCATCGTGCTGCTCTCGCGCGAGCGCATGGAGGCCACCAAGACGCGCGACATGGCCAGCCTGCTGCGGGCGCTGCTCGCGCCGCGCCAGGACGATCCGGCGCTGCTGGCCGAGCGCGCCCGCGGCTTCGGGCTCGACCTGGCACAGCCCTGCACGCTGCTGCTGGTGGGCATGGGCAGCTCGGAAGCCGCGCACGCCTCGCGCCGGCTGCGCACCACGGCCTTCGCCTCGAATTTCGTGTGCGAGGAGATCGACGGCGTGCTGGTCGTGCTGTGCGCCACCACCCGCGCCGCGGACGTGCGCACGGCCGTCGAGGAACTGGCGCGCAAGAGCGCCGGCGGCGCCTTCCGCGGCGTGCTGTCGCGCCCCGTCGCGGATGCCGCGGACCTGCCCGAGGTGTACCTGGCGCTGCGGCGCGCGCTGCCCGTGCTGCAGCGCATGGGCCTGGACGGCCACCTCGTGTCGCAGAACGAGATCGCGCTCTATTCCACGCTGTTCGAGAGCCACGACCAGGCAAGCCTCGCGGCCTTCCTGGACGCCACCATCGGCACGCTGCTCGCCCAGGACCGCAAGCGCGGCTCCGAGCTGACGGCCACGCTACTGAGCTACTTCGACAGCAACCAGAACGCCAAGCTGGCGGCGCAGCGCCTGGGCATCCACGTCAATACCGTGCGGCAACGCCTGGCCACGATCGAGGAACTCCTCGGCCACTGGGGCCAGGCGGTGCGCGCGCTGGAGATTCACGTGGCGCTGCGGCTCTGGAGCCTCAGCGGTGGCAAGCTCGCGGCCGGCCGCACCGACTGAAGCGCCGGCGCGGCGCCGCCCTGCCGGTTGCGGTAGATGCCGCAGCCCAGGATGATGCCTTCCACGGCCTCGACGTAGACCGACTTGGGCTCGATCTCGCCCGTCTTCGGGTTGACGAAGTGGTAGTCCACCCAGCCGAAGCCGGGATCACGCGCGACGGCCAGGATCTCGCGCCCCACCACCTTGCCGGTGGGATCGCGGTCGTCGACGTTGTTGCGGCCGACGATGGACGGGTCGGGCGCGAACGCGAGCTGCGTGCCGTCTCCCGCGAGGGCGAAGACATAGTCCTCGCCGCGCACGAAAGGCCCGTTCCTGTCGTTGAAGTCGGCGCAGGCGCGTTGCACGCCGTGGCGGCGGACATGCTCCACGCCCTGCTTCACCAGCGCGATCACGCGGCCGCGGTCGTCGTTGCGGTCGGTCTTGAAGCGCCCCACCACCTCCAGCAGCTGGTGCGCCTCGTTGCGGAAGGCCTCGGCGGCACCGGCGGCTTCCTCCACCAGGGCCGCGTTCTGCTGCGTCACCGCATCCACCTGCGCGACGGCCTGGTTGATCTCCTCGATGCCCGCGCTCTGCTCGCGCGAGGAAAGCGCGATCCCGCCCAGCACCTCGGTCACCTGCACGGCGCCTGCGACCACGCGGTCCATCGTCTCGCCCGCCGCGGCCACCACCTTCCGTCCCGCGCCCACGTTGTCCATCGATTCGGCGATCAGTCCCTTGATCTCGCGCGCGGCCTCGGCGCTGCGGTGCGCCAGCGTGCGCACCTCGCCGGCCACCACGGCGAAGC
>JAEZEB010000075.1 GCA_023438115.1 Pseudomonadota bacterium
TATCGCGCTTTCCAGGTAGGCCTCGAAGGCCTCGGAGACCGGGGTCGATTCCGGCCGGCGGAAGCCGCGCATGTTGTGGTACGTGAGCCCGCTGCCGAGGATCAGCACGCCTTCATCGCGCAGCGGCGCGATCGCGCGGCCCACGCGGATGTGCTCCGCCGGGTCGTAGCTGCTCTTGAGCGAGAGCAGCACCACCGGCACGTCGGCCTGCGGGTACATCAGGCTCAGCGGCACGAAGGTGCCGTGGTCGAAGCCGCGCTGCGGGTCTTCCTGGCACGGGATGCCCCCGGCCGCGAGCAATTCGCGCACGCGCGCGGCCAGCGCCGGCGAGCCGGGCGCGGGGTACTGCAGGCGGTAGGTGTGCTCCGGGAAGCCGTAGTAGTCGTAGTCCATGGGCGGCCGCTCGGCCGTGGACACCGAGAACTGCGGCGCCTCCCAGTGGCCCGTGATCACCAGCACCGCCTTGGGCTGCGCGGGCAACCGTTGCGGCAGCGCGGCGAATTCGCGCGCGGTGCGCTCGAACATCTGCTTCATGCCGTCCACCCAGGGCCAGGGGCCGCCGCCATGGGAGAGGAAGAAGACCGGAAGGCGGGGAGTCGCTGCGTTCATGCGGCGATTGGATCACGCCGGCGGTCGCCGTGCCGCTGTGGGGCTGGCGCCGCCGTCCGACAAGGATGGGCCCGGCGCGCCGCTAAGCTGTGCCGCATGTCCGCCGTGCTTCCCGCTGCCGCCGAAGAAACCGCCGTCCATGCCCCGAAGGCGGAAGCGGAGTTCTTCATCGTCATGAACCAGCGCTCCGGCGCCGGCGAGAAGGACGAGGTGCGGGAAGCCGTCGAAGCCGAACTGCGCAGCGCCGGGCGCCGCTACCGATTCGTGCCGGTGCAACCCGGCGAAGTGGTGCAGGCCTGCCGCGAGGCCGCGCGCCTGGCGAAGGAGGAGGGCGGCGTGATGGTCGCTTCCGGGGGCGACGGCACCATCAATGCGGCGGCGCAGGCGGCGCTGGCGTACGACTGTCCGCTGGGGCTGATCGCGCAGGGCACCTTCAACCTGTTCGCGCGCGAGCTGGGCCTGCCGCTGGAAGCCGCCGAAGCCACGCGCTTCCTGCTGCGCGCGCAGCCCGAGCCGGTGCAGGTGTGCCTGGTCAACGAGAAGGTGTTCCTGGTGAATGCCTCGGTGGGCCTCTATCCGCAGTTGCTCGCCGACCGCGAGAAGGTCAAGCAGAAGCTGGGGCGCCGTCGCTGGATCGCGATGATCGCCGGCCTCAAGAGCCTGCTGGAATGGCGCGTGCAACTGTCGCTGGACGCCGAGATGGACGGCGAGCTCGCGCGGCTGCGCACCGCCACCGTCTTCCTGTGCAACAACCGCCTGCAGCTGCAGCGCCTGGGCATCCAGGACTTCGTGGTCGACCAGATCGGGCAGGGCCGCATGGTCTGCCTGCTGGCGCCCACCATGCCCTGGTGGACCAAGCTGCGGCTGCTGGTGGCCGCGGCTTTCGGGCGCCTGGGCGAGGAACGCGAGCTCCAGAGCTTTCCGCTGCGTTCGCTGACGGTGGGTGCGCGCAAGGCGCGGCGCCTCAAGGTGGCCACCGACGGCGAGGTGCAGTGGATGGACCTGCCGGTGCGCTTCACCGTCTCCCCCCAACCCCTGCGCGTGATGCTCCCGCCCGTGGAAGAGCGCCTGCCGCCGCAATGACGGTCCTGCTGCATATCTCCGACACCCATTTCGGCACCGAGGAGCCGCCCGTCGTGGAGGCGCTGCAGCGGCTCGCGCGCGAGGCGCGGCCGGACGCGGTGATCCTCAGCGGCGACATCACGCAGCGCGCGCGCCGCGCGCAGTTCGAGGCGGCGCGGCGCTTCTGCGATTCGCTGGAGGTCCCGCGCCTGCTGGCGCTGCCCGGCAACCACGACATCCCGCTGTACAACGTGGCGGCGCGGATGTTCTCGCCCTACGGCGGCTACAAGGCCTTCTTCGGTCCCGAGCTGGAGCCGGAACTGGAGTTCGCCGACGTGCTCGTGGTCGGAGTGAACACCACGCGGCCGCACCGCCACAAGGACGGGGAAGTCTCGGTGAAGCAGGTCAACCGCGTCGTGCACCGCCTGCGCCAGGCGCGTCGAGAACAGCTACGCGTGGTGGTCACGCACCAGCCGGCCTGCGTGATGCGCGACGAGGACCTGAAGGACAGGCTGCACGGCGGCGAGGTCGCGGTGCAGGCGTGGTCCCGCGCCGGCGCCGACCTCGTGCTGGGCGGCCACATCCACCTGCCTTACGTGAGCGACGTGTGTTCGCTGGTGCAGGAAGCGGAGACGCCGCGCAGCATGTATTGCGTGCAAGCCGGCACGGCCTTGTCGCACCGCGTGCGCCACGGCTCGCCCAATTCGGTGAACATCATCCGCTGGACGCCGCCGGCGGATGGCGAGGCGCGCGTGTGCCGGGTCGAGCGCTGGGATTTCGACCTGGCGAAGTGCGCGTTCTGCCTGACGCATCCGCATGCGCTGCGGCTGGGAGATGCATGAGGCGCTGCGTTGCTTCTTCGCTTTTGCACATCGCGCGCGTCACGCCAGGCAGTGCGCGGTGCCGGCCCGCTGGGGCGGTGTCCGGCGCGCAAGCGCGCCGGCAGACCTGAAAGCCTGTTGCCGGCGCCGCAGGAAGAACTCGTCTGGAGTTTGTCCGCTGCGCGGCCAAACTCCAGACTCGGACAGCTTCGCGAGCCAGAGACAGTCGCGTGGCTCGATCCGCTCCACTGGCGTGGAGCTCCCGTAGCCACGCTGCGGCGCCGGCAACAGGCTTTCAGGCACCGCCCCTTCATGCGGGCCGGCACCGCGCACCGCCTGCCGTGACGGGGGGCGCGGCGATCGACCCCGCCCTACGGGGCCGCGTGGAATCCTCGTAGGTCGGCGG
>JAEZEB010000083.1 GCA_023438115.1 Pseudomonadota bacterium
TTCCGGTGGCGGCGGCTACGGTGGCGGCGGCGGGCAGGACGGGGGCTTCCGCAGCCCCTACGGCGCCGGCCCGCGCGGCGGCGGCCGCTCCGGCGGTGGTGGCGGCGGCTACGGCGGCGGTGGCAACAACTACTGAGCGCCCGGCTCGATGAAAAAAGGCTCCCGCGGGAGCCTTTTGCGTCTCCGCCCTTCCGTCAGGGCACGTTGCCCCGGTGCTTGCGCGGCCGTCCCTCCAGCACCTTGTCGAACACCGCGTCCGGCAGCACGCGCATGAGCTTGGCCAGCACGCCCATCTGCCAGGGAATCACCTTGTAGCTGCTGCCCGCCGCGATGGTGTGGAACGCGCGGTCGGCGAAGGCTTCGGGCGTCATCAGGAAGGGCATGGGATACCGGTTCTCGCGCGTGAGCGGCGTGTCGACATAGCCGGGCGAGATGGTCACCACGCGCACGCCCGAACCGCGCAGCTCGCCGCGCAGGCTCTCGCAGTAGCTGATCACCGCGGCCTTGCTCGCGCAGTAGCCGCCATGCCCCGGCAGCCCGCGGATGCCGGCCACGCTGGCGATGCCCACCAGCCGGCCGCTGCCGCGCCGGCGCATCGGCTCGATGAAGGCGTGGAAGGTCGCCGCCAGCCCGATGTTGTTGACGGCGTAGGTGCGCGCGATCGCATCGAGGTCCTCGCGCATCGCCGTGTCCACCCCCACGCTGATGCCGGCATTCGCGACCACGACCTCGGGCACGCCCTGTTGGGCCAGGCAAGCCCTCGCGGCGGCCACGATGCTGTCGATGTCCCCGACGTCGGCGCCGTAGGCGCACCAGTCGCCCTCCGGGATGCCCTGCGCACGCGCCCACTGCGCCATCTCCTCGCGCCGGCGCGCCACCAGCGCAAGACGCCAGCCGGCGCGGTGGTAGCGGGCGGCCAGCGCCTGCCCGATCCCGCTGGAAGCGCCCGTGATGAAAGCCAGCGGCGCCACGCTCAGCCCCCCGCCGGCGCGCCGCGCGGCTGCAGGACGCCGCGCACCCGGCCCTCCATCTCCAGCACGCGGTCGAGGTTGTCGTAGTCCAGCCCGTCGGCCTCGAATACGTCATTGCCGCGCCGGATCGTCACGCGCTTGTGCGTGCGCAGCCGCTCGTTGTTCATGAAGGCGTGCAGGAATTCGCTGCGGATCTCCATCGTCGGCACCGGCTCGGGGCCGGTCTGCGGCGTCGTGCGGGTGACCACCGCGTCGCCGATCAGCTGCACCTCCGAGCCGTCGCCGTTGCTGATCGCCGTGCGCGCCGTCGCCACCGTGAGCGCGCCGCGCTCGTTGTACTGGCGGATGCGCGGCTCGTCGATCTCCGTCGTGTCGGTGTCGGGATAGTGGCGCGCCTCGGTGCCGTGGATCTCGCTCGTCAGGCGCCCCTTCGCGTCGAAGGTCTTGACCGAGAAATCGCGCAGGAAATAGTCCGGCTCGTGCACCGGCGCCCGCTGCATGCCGGAAGCCCCGGACAGGCTCGGCGTGTTGCGCGCCAGCCAGTAGGTGCCCAGCGCCAGCAGGCCCATCAGGATGATGGGCAGGTACAGCGTCATCCGGTCCCAGACCCGGCTGAAGCCGCGCAGCGATTTCAAAGGTAGCCCTCCAGCAGCTGCGCGTAGCGGCCGGAGGCCACCAGCAGCAGGTCGCAGAACTCGCGCGCGGCGCCCTGGCCGGCGGCGGCCTGGGTGACATAGCGCGCGGTGCTGCGCACCTCCACATGGGCATGCGGCGGGGCGACCGGGAAGGCGCAGCGGCGCAGCACCGGCAGGTCGGGCCAGTCGTCGCCCATGGCGGCGGCCTGCGACCAGTCGAGCCCCAGCTTGGCGAGCGTCTTCTCGGCCGCCGGGCGCTTGTCCTCGGTGCCGTAGTGCACGTGCACCACGCCCAGCGCCTGCAGCCGGCGGCGCAGCGGGGCCGAATCGCGGCCCGTGATCACCACCGGCGTGATGTCCGCGCGCTGCAGCAGCTTCAGGCCCAGGCCGTCGAGGATGTGGAAGCGCTTGATCGTCTCGCCTTCGTCCGACAGCAGGATGCCGCCATCCGTCATGACGCCGTCGACGTCGAAGAAGGCGACGCGGATGCCCTGGGCGGCCAGCAGCAGCTCGGGCGGGAAGGTCAGGGCGGGCGCCACCTCAGATGACCTTGGCACGCATCAGGTCGTTGCTGTTCACCGCGCCGACCAGCACGCCCGCGGCATCGACCACCAGCACGTTGGTGATGCGGTGCTGTTCCATCATCTGCGCGGCCTCGGCGGCCAGCACGTCGTCGCGGATGGTGCGCGGGTTGGCGTGCATCACGTCGCCCGCCTTGGCGCCGCGCAGGTCGGCGCCTTTCTCGATCAGCCGGCGCAGGTCGCCGTCGGTGAAGATGCCCAGCACGCGCCCCTGCGCGTCGACGATGGCCGACGAGCCCAGGCCCTTGGCGCTCATCTCGCGCATCAGGTCGCCGAAGGAGGCATCCGGGCCCACGCGCGGCACGGCGTCGCCCTTGCGCATGACGTCGCTCAGGTGGGTCAACAGCTTGCGGCCCAGCGCGCCGCCCGGGTGCGAGCGGGCGAAATCCTCGGCCTTGAAGCCGCGGGCGTCCAGCAGCGCCACGGCCAGCGCATCGCCCAGCGCGAGCTGCGCGGTGGTGCTGGCGGTGGGCGCCAGGTTCAGCGGGCAGGCTTCCTTGGCCACGCCGCTGTCCAGCACGATGTCGGCATGGCGCGCGAGGGTGGAGCGCGGATTGCCCGTCAGGGCCAGCAGCGGCGCGCCCAGGCGCTTGAGCACGGGGAGGATGGAGGTGATCTCGTCGCTTTCGCCGCCGTTGGAGATGGCCAGCACCGCGTCGATCGCCTTGATCATGCCCAGGTCGCCGTGGCTGGCCTCGGCCGGGTGCACGAACATCGCCGGCGTGCCGGTGGAAGCCAGCGTGGCGGCGATCTTGCGGCCGATGTGCCCGCTCTTGCCCATGCCCATCACGACCACCCGGCCGCGCACCTTCAGCAGGACCTCCACGGCCCGGGCGAAGCGCTCGTCGGTCCGGTCCTTCAGCCCCAGCAGGGCCTGTGCCTCGATGTCGAAGGTTTCGCGGGCCAGGTGCAGGGCGCGCGCGGCGTCGAAGGCCGCGGCGTCCGCGGCCGGCGCGGCGTCCAGGGAGGCAGGAGGGGTCATCCCGGGATTTTAGGCGGCCGACCGCGCCGCGATAGCATCCAGGGATGACCTCCCCGGAACCGGTCCGGCTTTACGGATGAACATGAACGACGACTTTCCCGTGCACGTGAGCGACTTCCTGCGCCGCCACATCCGCACCGTCCCCGACTGGCCGGCGCCCGGCGTGCAGTTCCGCGACATCACGCCGCTGCTGCAGGACCCCAAGGTGTTCCGCGTCCTGATCGACGCCTTCGTGCACCGCTACATGGACCGGCGCCCCGACGTGGTGGCGGGCCTGGACGCGCGCGGCTTCATCGTCGGCTCCGTGGTCGCCTATGAGCTGGGGGTGGGCTTCGTGCCGATCCGCAAGAAGGGCAAGCTGCCTTTCCAGACCGTGGAGGAAACCTACGAGCTGGAATACGGCAGCGCCACGGTGGAACTGCACACCGACGCCATCCGGGCCGGCCAGCGCGTGCTGCTGATCGACGACCTCATCGCCACCGGCGGCACCATGATGGCCGGCAAGAAGCTGCTGGAGAAACTGGGCGGCACCGTGATCGAAGGCGCCGCGATCGTGGATTTGCCGGAACTCGGTGGTTCGCAGCGGCTGCGCGAAGGCGGGCTGGAGGTGTTCACCTTCGTGCACTTCGACGGGCACTGAAGCCGATCCTTGTCATTGCGGCCTCGAGCCGCAACCCACGACGGCGCTCGATCACGCATCGCATGGATCCCGGGTCAAGCCCGGGATGACAAAGTACGTGCGCTTCAGCGCAGCGCGCCGTACTGGGTGCCGCTCAGGTCCGCCTGGCCGCCGTCCACCATCTCGGTGTCCTCGAAGCCCGTGAGCAGCGTGTAGCTCTGGCGGTCGGCCTGGGCCTGGCCCTTGCTCGCGGCGGCCAGCGCCTGCTCGCCGCGCACGCCGGCGGCCAGGGCGCGCTTGAAGGCATCGATCTCATCGCGCTGCAGCGGCTCGACGCGGTTGCTTGCGGCGGCGGAAGCAGGCTGCGGCTCGGCCGGACGCGGGACTTCCGCCTTCAGCGGAGCCGGCCGCGACACCTCGGGCATCAGCGGCGCGGGACGCGAGATCGGCGGCCGCTGCGGCGCATGCGCCGGATCGCCCACCGCGACGTGGTCGTTGGCGCGCCAGTACACCGCGGTCACCACGATGTCGTGGCGCGACTTGGCGGTCTGCGCCACCATCGCCTCGATTTCGGCGAGCCGGTTGGTGTCGGCGCCGCCGCCATAGGCAAGATCCACCATCACCAGGAATTGCCGCCCGTGCGTGTCGAGCGAGAGCACCTTGAACTTGTAGCTGGAGGACAGCACGCCTGCGCGCACCATCGCCTCGCGCACGACGCCGTACAGCAGCTCGCGCTGCTCCATGCGTTCGGCCTTGCGGTTGGCGGGACGCGCCGCGCCGTTGGAGCCCCGGTTGGCCGCGTGCGCGGGCCTGGTCGATTCGAGCCGTGACAGGCCGGAGCTGGCGGCATCGCTCTCGGCGGCTTCTTGCTTCTTGCTGGAGGAAAACCAGTTCAGCAGTGACATGGGGATCTGGGTGTTGTTGGACTACGCTTTCAGTGTGCAGGCCAGTTGTTAATCCCATGTAAGCCCGCCCGCCGCACGGACAGGCGTCCGCCCGTGCGTGACGAGCGGCACGCTCCGTTCAGGTCACGGCAACACGCTTGGGACGGTTGGACAGGCGGCGCGAGACCAGCGAACCGAGCGCCATCGCCACTTCGACGGCAAGCTGCGGCTGGCGGTTGATCAGTTCCGTGAAGCGGATCGGGCTGAGCGACCACAGCTTGGCCGCGCTGGCGGCCTGCACCGTGGCGTTGCGCGGCTGGCGCGTGAAGAAGGCGCCTTCGCCGACGGCCGATCCGGCCTCCACGGACGCGAGGCGCAGCCGCCCCTTGTCGTCCTCGTAGTGCACGGTGAGCGCACCGCTTTCGATGAAGTACACCGTGCGGTCGCTGGCGTTCTGCTCGATGAGCACCTGGCCCTGGCGCACGGCGAACGGCTGCAGGTAGGTCCCGAACAGCTCCCACTGCTTCGAGGTCAGCGCGGGATGGAAGGCGTCGCGCGACTCGTTGTGGGCGCAGGCATGGATCAGGCCCTGCACGTCGAAGTGGATGGTGGTGGGGAGGGGCGCGTTCATGGCGCGACAGTAAGCCCGCCACCGGGCTTTACAAGCCTTGTTAGCGATCCATTACACGAGATACGACGCGGCGCTTGCCTGTAACGCGCCTTGTCGCACATGGCGGACGAGCGGCCGCCTGCGCGGCGCGAACGGTCTTGCCCCTTCAGGGATTTTCGTGGGCCTCGAAATCGAGTTCGACCTTCGCGCCGCCGATCACGCGCCGGCGGATCCCGGGCCAAGCCGGGGATGACAAGGCAGTCATTTGCCGATGCAGAACCGGCTGAAGATCACCCCCAGCAGATCATCCGCACTGAACTCCCCCGTGATCTCCGACAGCGCGTTCTGGGCCAGGCGCAGTTCCTCGGCCAGCAGGTCCAGCGCCTGGGCCTGTTGCGCGATCAGGCCGGCGGCTTCCATCAGGTGTGCGTCCACGCGGCGCAGCGCATGCAGGTGGCGTTCGCGGGCGATGAACACGCCTTCGGGCGCGGCCTGCCAGCCGGCGATCTCGAGCAGCTTGCGGCGCAGCTGGTCCAGGCCGCTGCCGGTCTTGGCGGAGAGGCGGATGCCCTCGGCGCCGTCCGATGCGGCCACCACGTCCGCCTTGTTCCACACGTCGATCACCGGCACGCCTTCCGGCAAGCGCGTGGCGATCGCCTCATCCGCCGCACGGTAGTCCGGCATCTCCGCACGCGTGAGGTCGTGCAGGAACAGCACCGCATCGGCCTTCTCGATCTGCCCCCAGGCGCGCTCGATGCCGATCTGCTCCACGGTGTCCGCGCCCTCGCGCAGTCCCGCGGTGTCCACCACGTGCAGCGGCACGCCTTCGATCTGGATCGTCTGGCGCACCACGTCGCGCGTGGTGCCGGCGATCGGCGTGACGATGGCCAGCTCCGCGCCGGCCAGCGCATTGAGCAGCGAGCTCTTGCCCGCGTTGGGCTGGCCCGCGATCACCACGTCGATGCCTTCGCGCAGGAGCGCACCCTGGTGCGCGCGCTGCATCACGCGCGCGAGGTGCGCCTGCAGGCGTTCGAGCTGGCCGTGCGCATCGGCCTTCTGCAGGAAGTCGATCTCCTCCTCGGGGAAATCCAGCGTCGCCTCCACCAGCATGCGCAGGTGCACCAGCGCCTCCTTGAGCCCCGCGATCTCGCGCGAGAACTCGCCGGCCAGCGAGCGCGTCGCGCTGCGCGCGGCCGCTTCGGTGCTGGCATCGATCAGGTCGGCGATCGCCTCGGCCTGCGCCAGGTCCAGCTTGCCGTTGAGGAAGGCGCGCTGCGTGAACTCGCCCGGTTCGGCCACGCGCAGCGCCATGCCCGCGCCGGCCTCGAGGCAGCGCGCCAGCAGCAGCTGCAGCACCACCGGCCCGCCGTGGGCCTGCAGTTCCAGCACGTCCTCGCCGGTGTAGGAATGCGGCGCGGGGAAGTGGATCGCCAGGCCCTGGTCGATGGCGCTGCCGTCGGCGGCGCGGAAAGGCAGGTAGGTGGCTTCGCGCGGCTGGAGCGCGCGGCCGCACAGCGCCTCGACGATGGGCCGCACCGACTTCGCCGACACCCGCACGATGCCCACGGCCCCGCGTCCGGGAGCGGTGGCGATGGCGGCGATGGGCTGGTCGAGGCGCGAGAGCATGTGTCAATGCTAGCCGCCCCGGCGCAGGCTATCGGGCAAAAGAAAAGGCGGCCGCAAGGCCGCCTTTCCGGGTTCGCGCAGGTCGCCTTGCTAGAAGCCGAAGCTGCGCACGTTGGCGCCTTCGAAGCGGATGTTCTTCACCTTCCACTGGGTGGCGAAGGTCGTGTTGCTGTCGCCGAGGATGACGGTCACGCCGCTGTGGGCCTTGCCGCAGGCGGCCGGCGCCGTTTCGCTCAGGCCGGAGCTGGTCGCACACGCTGCGTCGGCACCCCGGTCGCGGAACATGCCGCCGTCGCCCGCCGATGCGTCCACGATGCAGGCGTCCGGATAAGCGGCTTCGAAGCCGGTGAAGGTCTCGCTGCCGCTGTAGCTCGGGGTCACCGCAAAGCCGGTGCCCAGCGCAGCACCGGGGTTCGCGCGCCAGCCCGGCGACGTGAAGTCGAAGCTCATCGTCGTGTACGTGCTCTCGTTGAACTGCGTCGGCGACTGCTGCACGTAGGTGTAGTACGGGTCGTAGATCAGGATGCGGCGACGCGCGCGCACATCGGCCAGGGTCGCGTTGGCCGGCAGCGGCGACAGGTCGCACTGCAGGTCGACCACGATGTTGACGTAGGCGTAGACGTTCTTGCCGCCGACCTTCGGCGGGCCCTTGACGTCGAGCGACATGTTCTTGAAATCGCGCAGCTTCATGCCATGGAAGCCTGGCAGCTGCAGCACCGCCTTGTTGCCGTTGCCGCCGCCGATGAAGGCGCCCACGGCATTCGCGGCTTCCGGCAGCGTCATGGCGAGTTCGCCGCCGCTCGCGGCGATCGTCGCGCCATTCAGCTGCGGCATGGCCTGCAGTTCCGCGGCCGTGAACACGTGCGTCATGGGAATGCCCACGTCCGTGTTTCCGCTGGCCACCTGTTCCACCATGTCCGTCAGCGTCATGCCGGCGTCTTCCAGCGAGCGGGCCAGCTGCTCCAGCAGGTCGTCGTAGGCATCGCCCGCCACGGGCTCGAAGCTGTCGGTCAGCGGATTCGTCGGCACGGAGGCGTAGCCTGAGGCACGCAGCATCTCCGCCACCGCCTCTGCGCCCGTCGTCAGCGCGGTGCGTGCTTCGTCCAGGCTGGGCAACTCGTCGAGCTCCGAGGAATCCTTGCCGAAGGCCTGGGCCAGCACGAGGCTGGTGAGCGGCGTGACGTTGAGGTCGCTGTCGTCGACGGCCATGGAGTACAGGGTTTCGCCGTCGGGGATGTTGCCGCCGGTGACGGCCACAAGGCACGGGAACTCCTGGCCCCGCAGCAGCGCGGACCAGGCGCCGCCCGCCGTCGTGGTGGTGGCCAGCTCGGGCCCGGAGGCGCAGCGAACCGTCACGGTGCCGTCCACGACCGGGGCGCCGATGGCGGCGACGCCCTTGAGTTCGGTTCCGGGAGATCCACCGCCACCGCCGCAGGAGACCAGGAATGCAGCCATCGCGGCCGCGAGGAGAGTACGCAGGGTTCGAGGCGTCATGTCTGTAACCTGTTACATGAAACGCCTCGAAGTGTAACGACCGTGATTAATTACACAACCCGAAAGTCTTCCTTTCGTCGGCTCGTACGCAAAAAGAAAGGCCGCGAATGCGGCCTTTCCCTAGGTGCCCCCGCCAGGCGGGGACGAACGAAGCGGCTACTTCTTGTCGCCGTCGCCGCCGAACTTCGGCAGGTTGAACTGCGGCGGCACGCCCATGCGGGTGTTGATCAGCCACTGCTGCGCGATCGACAGGATGTTGTTCGTGATCCAGTACAGCACCAGGCCGGCCGGGAAGAAGAAGAACATCACCGAGAAGATCAGCGGCATGAACCACATCATCTTGGCCTGCATCGGGTCCGGCGGCACCGGGTTCAGGGCCGTCTGCAGCAGCGTGGTGAGCGTCATCACGACCGGCAGGATGAAGAAGGGGTCCGGCGAGGACAGGTCGCGGATCCAGCCGATCCAGGGCGCGTTGCGCATCTCCACCGAGGACAGCAGCACCCAGTAGAGCGCGATGAACACCGGGATCTGCACCAGGATCGGCAGGCAGCCCCCGATCGGGTTGACCTTCTCCTCGCGGTAGATGCGCATCATCTCCTGCTGCATCTGCTGCGGGTTGTCCTTGTAGCGCTCCCGCATGGCCATGACCTTCGGATTGATGGCCTTCATCTTGGCCATGCTCTCGTAACCCTTGGCCTGCAGCCAGTAGAAGGCGATCTTGATCAGGAACACCAGGGCCACGATGGACCAGCCCCAGTTGCCGATGAAGCCGTGCAGCTTGTCCAGCAGCCAGTACAGCGGCTTGGACAGGATGGTGAGCATCCCGTAGTCCTTCACCAGGTCCAGGCCGGGATAGATCTGCTCCAGGCGCTTTTCTTCCTGCGGGCCGGCGAAGAAGGTGGACTCCACGGCCTGCGTGGCGCCGGGCGCCACCGCCGGCATCGGCGCGATCATGCCCACCGAATACAGGTTGGTGTCGACCTTGCGCGCGAACAGCTCGCGCTTCAGGCTGTCCGGCAGGATCCAGGCGCTGGCGAAGTAGTGCTGCACCATCGCCACGTAGCCCGATTCGGCCGAGGTCTGGAATTCCGCCTTGTTCTTGGCGATGTCCTCGAAGTCGATCTTCTGGAACTTCTGCGCCTCGGTGTAGACCGCGGGGCCGGTGAAGGTGGAATAGAAGGACGATTCGCCCGGCAGCGCATTGCCGTCGCGCACCAGCTGCACGTACAGCTGCGGCGACACCGGCGCGCCGCCGACGTTCACGACCTCGTGGCGCACGCCCACCGCGAAGCTGCCGCGGCGCAGCGTGTAGGTCTTCACCAGCTTCACGCCGCCCTGCACGGGCGACTCGAAGCGCACCACCAGTTCGTCGCTGCCGTCCATCAGCGTGCGCTCGCCGGTGGTGACGGTCATCGGCGTCTTGTGGTTGGGGAACTCGCCGCCGATCAGGCCGCTTTGCGCCACGTAGAGGCGGTTGGCGCTCTGGTCCAGCAGCACGAAGGGTTCGCCGGGCTGGCTGCCCTCGATCTTCGGGAACTCGGTGTGCACCACCGAGCCGCCTTCGGTGTCGAAGGTGATGCGCATCACGTCGGTGCTGACGGTGATGCGCTCGCTGCGCGCGGCGGGCGCGGCCGCGGTGGCGGGCACGCTGCCGGTGGGCGCGGTC
>JAEZEB010000099.1 GCA_023438115.1 Pseudomonadota bacterium
TGGGCGGGGCCGGGGGGGGCGCCCCCTCGTGGGGGAGGCGCCGCAGGCGCTTCGGGGGTGGGTCAGTAAAACATCTTCGGCAACCACAGGACGGCGTTGGGCAGGTACGTGATCAGCGCCAGCGACACCAGCAGCGGCAGCAGCCACGGCAGGATCGCCATCGTGGTCTTCTCCACCGACAGCTTCGCGATCCGCGCCAGCACGAACAGCACCATGCCCATCGGCGGATGCAGCAGGCCGATCATCAGGTTCAGCACCATCACCAGGCCGAAGTGCACGAGGTCGATGCCCAGCTGGTTGCAGATCGGCACCAGGATGGGCACGAGGATGGTGATGGCGGCCGTCGGCTCCAGGAAGCAGCCCACGAACAGCATCAGCAGGTTGGCCAGCAGCAGGAACACCCACTGCTCCTGCGTGAAGGACAGCACCCAGCTGGAGATCGCGGCCGTCACGCCCGTGGCGGTGAGCATCCAGCCGAAGATGCTGGCGGCCGCCACGATGAACAGCACCGTCGCCGTGGTCTCCACCGTGTCCAGGCAGACCTTGACGAACATCTTCCAGCTCAGGGTGCCGTACCAGAAGAAGCCGAGCGCCATCGCCCACAGGCTGGCGGCGATCGCGCCTTCGGTGGGCGTGAACACGCCGGTGGTCATGCCGCCGATCAGCAGCACGGGGGTCATGATCGGCAGCACGGCCTGGAAGCGAAAGATGCGGTCCAGGATGAACAGCACCACGGTGCCGCCCAGCACCGTCAGCTGCGGATGCAGGCCCGCCTTGGCGATCAGCAGCCACAGGGTGACGGGCCACGCGACCACGACGGCGGTTTCCGCCAGCGCCTTGCTCACGCGCGACCACTCGAAGCGCACGTCGCCGCCCCAGCCGTTGCGGTGGGCGAACCAGGCCACGGTGAGCATCATCAGGCCCGCCATGAGCATGCCCGGCAGAATGCCCGCGAGGAACAGCGCGCCCACGCTGACGTTGGCCATCATCCCGTAGATCACGAAGGGCAGGCTGGGGGGGATGATCGGGCCGAGCGTTGCCGACGCCGCCGTCACGCCCACCGCGAACTCCGTCGCGTAGCCGTGGTCCTTCATGGCCTTGATCTCGATCGTGCCCAGGCCGGCCGCGTCGGCGATCGCCGCGCCGCTCATGCCCGCGAACACCACCGAGCCCACCACGTTCACGTGGCCGAGGCCGCCCTTGAGCCAGCCGACCAGCGCGAGCGCGTAGTTGTAGATGCGGTTGGTGATGCCGGCGTTGTTCATCAGGTTGCCGGCCAGGATGAAGAAGGGCACGGCCAGCAGCGGGAAGCTGTCGATGCCGCTCACCATCCGGTGGATCACCACGAAGGAGGGCAGGGAGCCCGTGCCGCTGACGTGCACGCTCCACAGGATGTAGACGAGGGCGGAGCCGGCCATGGCGATCGCCACCGGCAGGCCGCCGCCCATGAGGAAGAGGAACAGGACCTTGAGCATGCGCAGCCTTGGTGTTCAGTCGTCGGTCATCTCGGTCATCGGCCGCTCCAGCACCGTCCAGCCGCGCTGCCAGTGGCGGCGGGCGACGCCGATGGAACGCACGGTCATCATCGCGAAGCCGACGAGCGCCGTGGCGTAGACCCAGTTCATGGGGAGGTCGACCATCGTCATGCGCGCGTTGCTGCCCAGGCGCAGCATCATCATCACGGTCAGCACCACGGCGGCGCCGAAGAACGCGATGCGCAGGACGTCGACCAGCGTGGCCATCACGCGCGCCAGGCGGTGCGGCATGTAGCGGTAGAGGAAATCCACCTGGATGTGGTTGTTCTTCACCACGCCGATGGTCGCGCCGATGAACACGGTGGCGATCAGCAGGTAGCGGGCGATCTCCTCGGTCCAGGCCGCGGAGTCGTTCAGCACGTAGCGCGTGACGAACTGGTAGACGACCACGGCGCCCAGGGTCCAGAAGATGCCCAGCGCGACCCAGGCCTCCCAGGGCGTGCCCGAGAGGTCGACCGCCTCGTCCTGCGCGTGGAACTCGCCGTCCTCGCCCAGCACGTCGTGGGGCATGTCGTCCAGGGACGACCGTCCCGCGCCGCCGGGCGCCTGCGCGATGTCGGTGGCGGCCGTGTTCATCACTGGATGGCGATGATGCGGTCCCAGTCCTTCTTGTCCAGCTTCATGGACTCGAAGGAGATGTTCTTCAGCACGTGCTGCTGGAAGGCCTTGCGGTCCACCTCCACCACGTTGTTGCCCTTCTTCCGGAACTCCTCCACCAGCTCGCCTTCGCGCTTGCGGATGTCGTTGGTGGCGCGCTCGGCGGCCTCCTGCGTCACCTCCGCCAGGATCTTCTGCTCCGCCGGCGTCAGCTTGCCCATGAGCGTGGGCGAGATCACCGTCAGCAGCGCGTCGGCGATGTGGCCGGTGAGGATGATGTTCTTCTGCACCTCGAAGAACTTCTTGGCCTCGATGGTGGGCAGCGGATTCTCCTGCGCGTCGACGGTGCCGTTCTGCAGCGCGAGGTAGACCTCGGCGAAGGCGATCGGCGTCGGGTTGGCGCCGCAGGCGCGCGGCAGCGCGGTGTAGGCGGGTGCGTCGGGCACGCGCATCTTCAGGCCCTTCATCTGCTCGCAGCTGGTGAACAGCTTGTTGCTGGTGGCGTGGCGCGCGCCGTAGTAGGTGAGGGCGGTCACGGTGTTGCCGGTGGCCTTCTTGTAGCCCTCGGTCAGCTCCTTGAACACGTCGCTCTTGCTGTACTTGATCACGTGGTCCGCGTCGCGGAAGGTGAAGGGGTAGTAGCTCACCGCCAGGCGCGGGAAGGACGTGGCCGCGAAGGAGGCACCGGTGAGGATGATGTCCACCGTGCCCAGCTGCAGGCCCTGGTTGATCTCGCTTTCCTTGCCCAGGCTGGAGGCCGGGAAGACCTGGATCTCGTACTTGCCGTTGGTGCGCTTCTTGAATTCCTCGCCCGCCCACACCGACCACTTGTGGTACGGCTCGGAGGTCTCGTACACGTGCGCCCACTTCAGCTTGGTCTGGGCGTGCACCGGCGCCGCGGCGGCAGCCGCCAGCGCGCAGGCGGCGAGGACTTTCAGGGTCAGGCGTTTGCTCATGGCTTGTCTCCTTGGTGGGATGGTGGCTGGCGTGAGGGATCGTTGGCGCGGCGCCAGCTCGCGCTGAAACGGGTGTAGGCCTTCCGCAGGTGGTCGCGCATCGCGGCGCGCGCGCCCTCGGCGTCGCGTCCGCGGATCGCGTCCAGCACGGCCTGGTGCTCCACCAGCGCGCGCTGCCACGAGGGCGGGTTCTCGAAGTGGTCGCCGAGCCGCTCGGAGATCGGCCCGCGGCGCGCGTGCCAGTAGCCGCGCACGGTGTCGCCCAGCACCTCGTTGCCGCAGGCGCTGGCGATGGCGTTGTGGAAGGCCTCGTCGCCACCGCGCGGCACCATGCCGGCGCCGGCCTCGTCCTCCATCCGCGCGAGCGCGCTGGCGATGGCCGCGACCTCCGTCTTGCGCGCGTGCCGTGCCGCGAGCGCCGCCACTTCCCCTTCGACGAGCTCGCGCGCCTGCATCAGCTCCAGCGGGCCCCAGTCGGTGCCGCTGCCGTTGCCGTTGGCCGGCGCGCGGGAGCGGCTGCGGCGCCTGGGCGGCTGCACGTAGATGCCGGAGCCCGTGCGCACCTCCACCCAGCCCTCGACCTCCAGCGCGATGAGCGCCTCGCGCACCGAGGGGCGGCTCACGCCGAGCTGCCGCGCGAGGTCGCGCTCGGCGGGCAGGCGCTCGCCGGCGCCGAAGGCGCCCTGCGCGATCAGGCCGCGCAGCTGCTCCGCGATCTGGCGGTACAGGCGGTTGGATTCCGACATGGGCTAGGGTGGGTCCCGATGAGGCAACTGGTCAGGCCAATTACTATCCGGCCCGTGGCAAACCGGCCGCATCGGGGTGATCCCTAGCCCGGCCCGAATCAAGGAGCCCGCAGTGCGACTGAAGAACAAGACTGCCCTCGTCACCGCCGCCGGCCAGGGCATTGGCCGCGCGAGCGCGCTCGCGCTGGCCGCCGAAGGCGCGCAGGTCTGGGCGACGGACGTGAATCCGCGGCTGCTGGACACCTACGACGGGGTGCCCGGCATCCGCTGCGTGCAGCTCGACGTGCTGGACAAGGCGGCGATCGCGCGCGTGGTCGCCGGCATGCCCGCCATCGACGTGCTGTTCAACTGCGCCGGTTTCGTGCACGGCGGCACGGTGCTGCAGGCGACGGACGAGGAGTGGAGCTTCGCGCTCGACCTCAACGTGCGCGCGCAGTTCTGGGCCATCCAGGCCGCGCTGCCGCGCATGCTGCGCAACGACGGCGGCCGGGGCCGCGGCAGCATCATCAACATGGCCAGCGTGTGCAGCAGCATCAAGGGCCTGCCCAACCGCTTCATCTACGGCACCACCAAGGCGGCCGTGATCGGGCTGACCAAGAGCGTGGCCGCCGACTACGTGGCGCAGGGCATCCGCTGCAACGCGATCTGCCCCGGCACCGTGGACACGCCTTCGCTGCAGGACCGGATCAACGCCAACGAGGATCCCGTGGCCGCGCGCGCCGCCTTCGTCGCGCGCCAGCCCATGGGGCGCCTTGCAACCGCCGAGGAGATCGCGCCGCTGGTGGTGTACCTGGCGGCGGACGAATCGCAGTTCGTGACCGGCCAGGCCTACGCCGTCGATGGAGGGATCACGCTATGAACCAGCTCGATTTCCAGGGCCGGCATGCCGTCGTCACCGGCGGCGCGACCGGTCTGGGCTATGCGATCGCGCAGCGCCTCGTCGCGTCCGGCGGCAGCGTCAGCCTGTGGGACCGCGATCTCACGCTCGGCCGGCAGGCCGCGGAACGCCTGGGCGAAGGCTGCGGCTTCGTGCAGGTGGACGTGCGCGACGCGACCTCGGTGCGCGAGGCGCTCGAGTCCACCGTGCGGCGCTCGCAGCGCATCGACGCGCTCGTCAACAGCGCCGGCATCACGGGGCCGAACACCAGGCTGTGGGACTATCCGCCCGGAGACTGGAAGGACGTCTTCGACGTCAACGTGCACGGCCTGTTCCTGTGCTGCCGCGAGGTGGTGCCGGCGATGCGGCAGGCGGGCTACGGCCGCATCGTCAACATCGCGTCCGTGGCCGGCAAGGACGGCAACCCGAACGCGAGCGCCTACAGTGCGAGCAAGGCCGCCGTGATCGCGCTGACCAAGTCGCTCGGCAAGGAACTCGCCGACACCGGCGTGCGCGTGAACTGCGTGACGCCGGCTGCGGTGAAGACGGCGATCTTCGACCAGATGACGGAAGCCCACATCCAGTTCATGCTGTCGAAGATCCCCATGGGCCGCTTCGGCACGCCGGAGGAAGTGGCGGCGCTGGTCGGCTGGCTGTGCACCGAGGAGTGCTCGTTTTCCACCGGCGCCGTGTTCGACCTGTCCGGCGGCCGCTCCACCTACTGACCACAAGAAGGAAACCAACGATGAAACTCGTGCGCTATGGCAACCCCGGCAAGGAAAAGCCCGGACTGATCGACGACGAGGGGCGCCTGCGCGACCTGAGCAGCGTGGTTCCCGACATCGGCCCGCAGCAGTTGGGACAGGTGGGCCTCGCCCGCATCCGCAAGGCCAATCCCGCCAGGCTGCCCGCGGTGCGCGGCAATCCGCGCTTCGGCTGTCCCATCGCGCACGTGCCCAAGTTCATCGCCATCGGCCTGAACTACGCCGACCACGCGGCGGAAGCGGGCGCGCCGATCCCGGCGGAACCCATCATCTTCATGAAGGCCACCAGCTGCATCCAGGGCCCCAACGATCCCGTGATGCTGCCGCGCGGCTCGGTCAAGACCGACTGGGAGGTGGAGCTGGGCGTGGTGATCGGCACCCGCGCGCGCTACGTTCCCATGAACAAGGCGCTGGCATACGTGGCGGGCTACACCGTCGTCAACGACGTGAGCGAGCGCGAGTACCAGCTGGAGCGCGGCTCACAGTGGGACAAGGGCAAGGGCTGCGACACCTTCGGCCCCATCGGCCCCTGGCTGGTGACCACCGACGAGATCGCCAACGTGCAGCGCCTGGACATGTGGCTGGACGTGAACGGCCAGCGCATGCAGACCGGCAACACCCGCACGATGATCTTCAACGTGGCCAAGCTGGTGAGCTACTGCAGCCACTTCATGACGCTGGAGCCCGGCGACGTGATCACCACCGGCACGCCGCCGGGCGTGGGCCTGGGCATGAAGCCGCCGAAGTACCTGAAGAAGGGCGACGTGATGACGCTGGGCATCGAGGGGCTGGGCGAACAGCGCCAGCTGGTGGTGCCGTTCAAGGCAAGCTGAGCAGCAGCGCCCCCCGTAAAC
>JAEZEB010000130.1 GCA_023438115.1 Pseudomonadota bacterium
GCCCATGGGCGCGCCCGGGTGGCCCGAGTTCGCTTGTTGCACGGCGTCCATGGCCAACGCGCGGATCGCGTTCGCCATCAGGGATTCATTGGCCATCGGGGGCAGCTCCGGGAGGGGGGAGGGTCAGGGGAAACCCGTGATTTTACCGACTTGCCCCGGCGTGGCTTTCCGCACGGACCGGCAGCCCCACGGCCCGCTACATTCAAGGGCATGAAGGGGCTGCACCTCACCGCCGACCTGTACCGCTGCCGTTGCGAGCCTTCGTGGCTTGCCGATGCTGCGCAGCTGGAAGCCTGGTGCGCCGCCGCCGCGCAGGCCGTGGGGCTGGCACCGCTGGCCCAGGCGTTCCATGCGACGGAGCAGGGCGGGGCCAGCGGCACGGTGCTGATGGACGGGGCGCACGTGTGCGTGCACACCTGGCCGGGCGAGAAGGCGGTTGCTGCGGACGTCTACGTGGGCGACGCCGCGGACGACCAGTCGGCGAAGGCACGCGGCCTGATGTTCGCGCTGGTGCAGCGCTTCCAGCCCGAGTGGACGGAACAGCGATCTTTAGATCGCGGAGAAGAAGAATGACCCACCCCCGAAGCGCCTGCGGCGCCTCCCCCTCGAGGGGGCGCCCCCAGCGGCCCGGCAAAGCCGGTTCCGCGGCGGCACTGGATCAAACACGGGAGAACTGACATCGGCACCGCTCAAGCGATGATCCTCGCCGCCGGCCGCGGCGAGCGGATGCGGCCGCTGACCGACACCTGCCCCAAGCCCCTGCTGAAGGTGAAGGGCAAGCCGCTGATCGAGTACCACCTGGACGCGCTGGGCCACGGCGGCTTTCGCGATGTCGTCGTCAATACGGCCTGGCTCGGCGAACAGGTCGAGGGCCGCTACGGCCACGAGACGCCCGCGGGTACGCGCATCGCCTACTCGCACGAAGGCCGCGATTTCGGCCGGGCGCTGGAAACCGCAGGCGGCATCGCCCGGGCGCTGCCCTTGCTGGACGAGGTGTTCTGGCTGGTGGCCGGCGACGTCCACATGCCGGGCTTCCTGTTCACGCGCGCCGCGTTCGACCGTTTCGCCGGCAGCGGCAAGCTGGCGCACCTGTGGCTGGTGCCCAATCCCGCGCACAACCCCGGCGGCGACTTCGGCCTCTCGCCCGAAGGCCTGGCACTGAACCAGGCCGACGTGCGCTACACGTATTCCACGTTGGCCCTGCTGCGCAAGAGCCTGTTCGCCGACCTTCCCGCCGGCAACCCGCAAGGCGAGGTCGTCAAGCTCGCGCCGCTGCTGCGCGCCGCCATGGACCGCGGCCAGGTGAGCGCCGAGCTCTACACCGGCTCCTGGACCGACGTGGGCACGCCGGAGCGCCTGGCCGCCCTCAACGCCGGGCCCTAAACGCGCCAGAATGGGGGCATGAACACCACCGTGCCCACCTCGGTCTACGCCCAGCGCCGCGCCCGCATGGCCGCGCAGCTCGGCGCCAACGGCATCGCGCTCATCCCCACGGCGCCGGAGCGTCCGCGCAACCGCGACACGGACTTCCTGTTCCGCCACGACAGCTACTTCTACTACCTCACCGGCTTCACCGAACCCAATGCCTGGCTGGTGGTGACGGGCGACGGGCGCAGCACGCTGTTCTGCCAGCCCAAGGATCTCGAGCGCGAGATCTGGGACGGCTACCGCCTGGGCCCGGACGCGGCGGTGGGCGCCCTGGGCGTCGACGCCGCCTTGCCGGTCGGCGAGCTCGACGCGCAGCTGCCCCGCCTGCTGGAAAACCGCGACACGGTCTGGTTCCCCTTCGCCATCCACCCGGGCCTGGAAAGCCGCGTCGCCGGCTGGCTCCACCAGGTGCGGGCGCGCGTGCGCTACGGCGCCTTGTGTCCCGAGCAGCAGCGGGACCTGTGCGCGATCCTCGACGAGATGCGCCTGGTGAAGGACGCCCACGAACAGGACATCATGCGCCGGGCGGCGTCCATCAGTGCCCGCGCCCACGTGCGCACCATGCAGACCTGCGCGCGCATGCTGCGCGAAGGCAAGGACGTGCGCGAGTACCACCTCGACGCCGAGCTGATGCACGAGTTCCGCATGGGCGGCTCGCAGTACCCCGCCTACAGCTCCATCGTGGCGGCCGGCGCGAATGCCTGCGTGCTGCACTATCGCGCCGACGTGGCCCCGGTGCGCGCCGGCGAGCTGGTGCTGATCGACGCCGGCTGCGAGCTCGACGGCTACGCCAGCGACATCACGCGCACCTTTCCCGCCGACGGGAAGTTCACCGGACCGCAGCGCACGCTGTACGACATCGTGCTGGCCTCGCAGGAAGCCGCCGTGGCCGCCACCCGGCCGGGCGCGCGCTTCACCGATCCCCACGACGCCGCCGTGAAGGTGCTCGCCCAGGGCATGCTGGACGTCGGCCTGCTCGATCGCGGCAAGGTCGGCACGCTGGACGACGTGATCGAGAAGCGCGCCTATTTCCCCTTCTACATGCACCGCACGGGCCACTGGCTGGGCATGGACGTCCACGACTGCGGCAGCTACGTGGAACCGGCGGAGGTCGGCAGCGTGAGCGAGCGCAGGGACCCGCTGTCGGGCGAGGTGATCAAGAACCGTCCGAGCCGCGTGCTGCAGCCGGGCATGGTGCTCACCATCGAGCCGGGCATCTACGTGCGCCCGGGCGAAGGCGTGCCCGAGGCCTTCCACAACATCGGCATCCGCATCGAGGACGACGCCATCGTCACCCCGCAGGGCTGCGAACTGATCACCCGCGGGGTGCCGGTGAAGGCGGAGGAGATGGAGGCGCTGATGCGCTGAGGCTTCCCCGTGTGAGCGCCAGGGCGATCCGGCCACTTCCGGTAACAAATTCCGCTCGCGCCCCAGGCTTGTTGCCGCAAATTGTCACATTTGGAGTGCTTGACATGCATTAGTTGGCACTCCAGGGGATGGCACGCGGTTTGCCTGAAGGCACCTGAGAGGAATCCCAGGATGACGAGGCGCAAGAGACAGCAGGGCGGCTTCACGATCGTGGAGATGGTGATCACCATGTGCGTGATCGCCGTGCTTGCGGCCGTCGCCATCAAGGAAATGCGCGAGTACACCTTGCGCGCAAAGGTGTCGGAGGTGGTGCTGGCCTCCAGCAACTGCAAGAACACTATCAGCGAAAACTTTCTTTTCCTCGACGACGCGCCGGCACCGGGCGACTGGGGTTGCGAGAGCAAGACCGGCAAGTCGCAGTACGCCGGCGCCGTCGAAACTTCGGAAAACGGTGTGATCCGGGTGCTTGTCCGCAGCGTTGACCGGAGGGTCGACGGTCGCTACATCTACGTGGTACCTGCTCGCGGAGGCACGGCCATGATCGCGCCAGACGATCTCGGCACCCCGGTGCGCAGCTGGATCTGCGGCTCCGACTGGCCGCTGCTGCGGGACTCCCTGCCCGGGAATTGCCGGGTGGACACCACCACTTACGCCAGCCAGGACTACGACTAGCGCCCGCCGGCGGCCTCAACCCAGGTTCCGCAACTCCCGCAGCGCCACCGACAGCATCGCGAGATCGCTGCCCGGCGCGTCCTGCAGTTCCGTGAGCAGCCGGCGCGCGCGCACCAGCGCCTGGCGGTTGCCGGCCTCCCAGCGATCCAGCACCTCGGCCGCCGATGCGTCCGGATGGCCGAGCGCTTCCAGCGCGATGGAACGCTGCAGGTCGGCAAGGTCGTCGGTCAGCGCCAGCTTGGCCAGGCCTTGCCAGAAGCCCTGCTCGGGCAGCATCTCGATCTGCTGCTGCATGCGCGCCAGGCCCAGGCGCTCACCGACACCGGCATGCACCTGCGCCGCGAGCTCCAGCGGCCGCCGGGTGGCCTCGGCGATCTCCGCGATGTCCAGCGCGTGGAACAGCTGCGCCGCGCCGTCCACCTGCGCAGCCAGCGCCGGTGGCACGCCGGCTTCGACCCATTGCGCGAAGCGCTGGCTGCGCCGCGCATCCGCTTCCGCCGGGCCGTGCAGGGCCTGCACCGCGGGCACGAAGCGCGCCACCTGCTGCTTCGTCGGCTCGAAGAGGCGGCGCGAGCGCAGGAACCAGGTGGTGGCGCGCGCCACCAGCGCGCGCAGCGCGATGACCATGTCGGCCTGCACGCCATCGGGCACCTGGTTGTCCAGCGCCTCGATCTGCTGCCACAGCGGCACCAGGGCGAACACCTCGCGCGCGGCGAGATAGGCCCGCACCACCTGCGGCGGCGTCGCGCCGGTGATCTCGCCCAGCCGGTGCACGAAGGTCGGGCCGACGCGGTTCACCATGCTGTTGAGGACGTGCGTGGCGATGATCTCGCGCCGCAAGGGATGGCGCGGGATCCAGGTCGCGTAGCCCTCCCGCAGCGGGCCGGGGAAATAGCGCTCCAGCGCCGTGGCGATCCACGGATCTTCCGGCAGGTCCGAGGCGACCAGTTCGTCGTTGAGCCACATCTTGCTATAGGCGAGCAGCACCGCCTGTTCCGGCCGGGCGAGCCCCAGGCCGCGCGTGCGGCGGTCCGCGATCTCTTCGTCCCCGGGCAGGAACTCGATCGCGCGATCGAGCTCGCCTTTCTTCTCCAGGAAGCGGATGAAGCGGGCCTGCTCGTCGAGCTCGCGCGCGGCGAGGCGCGCGCCGATCGACAGCGCCTGCGTCTGGAAGTAGTTGTCGCGCAGCACCAGCACGGCGACCTCCTGCGTCATCCGCGGCAGCAGGGCGTTGCGCTGCTCCCCGGCCAGCTTGCCGTCGGCCTGCGCGAGCCCGAGCAGGATCTTGATGTTCACCTCGTGGTCCGAGGTGTCCACGCCGGCGGAGTTGTCGATTGCGTCGGTGTTGATGCGCACGCCCGCCAGCGCCGCCTCGATGCGGCCGCGCTGCGTGCAACCCAGGTTGCCGCCCTCGACCACCACGCGGCAGCGCAGGTCGGCGCCGTCCACGCGCACCGCGTCGTTGGCGCGGTCGCCCACGTCGGCGTGGGTTTCGGCCCGCGCCTTCACGTACGTGCCGATTCCGCCGTTGTACAGGAGGTCCACCGGCGCTTTCAGGATCGCGCTCACCAGTTCCGCGGGCGTGAGGCGCTCCGCCTCCACGCCCAGCGCGGCGCGCGCCTGCGGCGACAGCGGGATGGACTTCTCCGAGCGTGACCACACCCCGCCGCCGGCGGAGATCAGCGCCGGGTCGTAGTCGGCCCAGCTCGATCGTGGCAGCCGGAACAGCCGCTCGCGCTCCTGGAAGGCGCGCTCCGCCTGCGGCTCGGGATCGATGAAGACGTGCCGGTGGTCAAAGGCGGCCACGAGGCGGATGTGCCGCGACAGCAGCATGCCGTTGCCGAAGACGTCGCCCGACATGTCGCCGATGCCCGCCACCGTGAATTCCGTGGACTGGATGTCCACGCCCAGTTCGCGGAAGTGACGCTTCGCGCTCTCCCACGCACCGCGCGCCGTGATGCCCATGCCCTTGTGGTCGTAGCCCCGGCTGCCGCCGGAGGCGAAGGCGTCGCCCAGCCAGTGCCCGTACTCCGCGCTGATCGCGTTGGCGTGGTCCGAGAAGCTGGCCGTGCCCTTGTCGGCGGCGACCACGAGGTAGGGATCGTCGCCATCGAGACGCACCACTTGCGGCGGCGGCACCACCTGCCCGCCGACGAGGTTGTCGGTGAGGTCCAGCAATCCACGCAGGTAGTCCTGGTAGCAGGCGATGCCCTCCTTCAGGAATGCTTCGCGATCGGACGGCGGCGGCGCCTTCTTCAGCACGAAGCCGCCCTTGGAACCCACCGGCACGATCACGGTGTTCTTCACCATCTGCGCCTTCACCAGGCCCAGCACCTCGGTGCGGAAATCGTCCGGCCGGTCGGACCAGCGCAGCCCGCCCCGCGCGACCTTGCCGCCGCGCAGGTGGATGCCCTCGAAGCGTGGCGCGTAGACCCAGATCTCGTACAAGGGCCGCGGCTGCGGCAGGCCCGGAATACGCTGCGAATCGAACTTGAAGCTCAGGAAGGACCGCCGCGGCCCCGGCGCGCCGCTCGCGCCCGGACCCGTGCGCCAGAAGTTCGTGCGCAGCGTCGCCTGCACCAGCGCCATCAGCTGGCGCAGCACGCGGTCTTCGGACAGGTTGCCCACTTTCTCGAGCGCCTGCTCAAGCGCATTCACCTGCGACGCCGCGCCGTCGGCGTCGTGTCCCTGCGGATCGAAGCGCAGGCGGAACAGCCCCACCAGCATGCGGGCGATGCGCGGATGCGCCGCCAGCGTCGCGGCGATGGTGGCCTGCGACTGCGCGAAGCCGATCTGCTGCAGGTACTTCGCGTACGCGCGCAGCACCACGACCTCCTCGGCCGACAGCGCCGCGCCCAGCACCAGGCGGTTGAAGTCGTCGTTCTCCACCTCGCCACGGAAGACGCGCGCGAACGCATCCTCGAACACGCGCGCCAGCGCCTGCGGTTCGTGGTCGGCGGTGGGCTGCGCTTCCAGCGCGAAGTCGTGCAGGTACACCGGCTCTTGCCCGGGCCGCTGGATGCGGTCCACCTCCTCGCCCAGCACCCGCACACCCATGTGCTCCAGCATCGGCATGCTGTCGGACAGCACCACCGGCGCGCCCACGCGGTAAACCTTCAGGCCCAGCCGCCCTTCGGGCTGGCCTTCCGGCCAGTAGAGCGACAAGCCCAGCGGCTGCTGCGGCGAGAGCGTCTCCAGCTTGCGGATGTCGTCCAGCGCCGCGGCGGCCGGCACGCGCTCGCGATAGGCCACGGGGAACGCGGCCGACCAGCGCTTGTCCAATGCGAGCCCGCCGGCCTCGCCCTCGGCCTGCACCAGCGCATCACGCAGGTCGTCCTCCCAGCGCCGCGCGACGGCGGCGAGGCGGCGCTCCAGCGCCTTGCGGTCGAAGGACGGCATCGGCTTCGGCGCGATCCGCACCGTGAAGTGGATGCGCGCCAGCTGCGTCCCCGACAGCAGCACGTCGAAATCGACGTGCGAGCCGCCCAGCGCCTCCTGCAGGATGCGCTGGAACTTCAGCCGCAGCTGGGTGGAGAAGTTCTCGCGCGGAACGAACAACAGGCAGGACACGAAGCGGTCGAACGGGTCCTTCCAGGTGAAGAGGCGCAGGCGATGGCGCTCGCCCAGCGCAAGGATGCCCATCGCCGTCTCGAACAGTTCGTCCGGCGCGATCTGGAACAGGTCGTCGCGCGGGAAGGTCTCCAGCGTGTGTTCCAGCGCCTTGGCCAGGTGACCCGCCGGCGCGAAGCCGGCGCGCTGCGCGACCGCTTCCACCTTGCGTCGCAGCAGCGGCGTCTCGGCCACGCGGGCGAGATAGGCCGTGGACGTGAAAAGGCCCACGAAGCGGTGCTCGCCCACCACGCGGCCCTGCGCGTCGAAGCGCTTGATGCCCACGTAGTCGGTGTACCCGTCGCGGTGCACGGTGGAACGCGTATTGGCCTTGGTCACCACCAGCACGGGCGAAGGGCTGCGCGCCAGCGCGCGGGCGGCCGGCGGCAGCGCCGCGAAGCTGGCCGAGGCGGACGCCTGCGCGTCCTCGCGCAGCAGGCCCAGGCCGCTGCCCGGCACCGCGCGCAGCGCGAGCTGCCCGCCTTCGTCGATCAGGTCCTGCCGGCGGTAACCGAGCAGCGTGAAGTGGTCGGCCGCCAGCCAGGCGAGGAAGGCGCGGCTTTCCTCGGCTGCCTCGCGCGGAACGGACGCGGGCGTACTTGCAAGCTCCTGCGCCGCTTCGTCCAGCCGCGCCAGCATGGGCTTCCAGTCGGCCACGGCGGAACGCACGTCGGCCAGCACGCGCTCGAGGCCGCGGCACAACGCAAGGCGCTGCTCCGCGTCGGCGATGCGGTCGATCTCGATGTACATCCACGATTCGCGCGGCTGCGCGGCTTCCGCGTCGCGGCGCGCCACCGCGCGCCGCAGCACGCCCTGCGCGTCGCGTTCGACGGCGAACAC
Source organism: Pseudomonadota bacterium (assembly GCA_023438115.1). Classification (GTDB taxonomy): domain Bacteria; phylum Pseudomonadota; class Gammaproteobacteria; order Burkholderiales; family Burkholderiaceae_C; genus Ramlibacter. The sequence goes on from JAEZEB010000130.1 coordinate 7,918, forward strand.
CGGGTGCACGACCAGGTGCAAGGCCAGCCCCTGGCGCGTGATCTCCAGCGACACCGAGTCGACGAGGAACGGCATGTCGTCGTTGACGACCTGCACGATGCTGTGGCGCGAGCCCCAGCCGTCGGTGGCCGGCGAGGGACTGAACACGCGCACCTTCGCCGCCCCGGGCGGCCGCTGCGCGCCGAACTGCCAGTGCGACCGCAGCGCGCCGAGCAGGTCGCCGGGCGCGCGCTCGTCGAAGTCTTCCACGTCGACCTGGCGGAAGTATTCGCGGGCGAATCCTTCCGGCGGGATCGCGCCGCTGTCACCGCCCAGGGCGGCGGCCTGCGCCACGACGGCATCGATGCGCGCGTCGCGCTGGTCTTCGGTGGTGGCTGCCATCTCGTTCTCTCCTCGCGGGACGTCCCACTGTAGTCCGGGGCCGGGCCGTGGGGCCAATGCCGGGGAACGCGCCGCGCATGCCGATGATGCATGGGAGCAGGCCGCTGCGGGGCTCCGCGCGCCCGCAGCCAAAGGGGGTCGGCGTTTCCCAGGGGTCTACAATCGCAGCCCTTCAGGCACAGCACCCATGAGGCGGGCGTCCGCAGTGCCCGGCGCCCCAAGGAGACCGGTTTCCATGTCCACCCCGCCCCCGGCCAAAGACAAGCGCGCCCTGCTGCGCGAGGCCGCCCTCGAATACCACGAGCGTCCCACCCCCGGCAAGATCGCGATCGCGGCCACCAAGCAGCTGATCAACCAGCATGACCTGGCGCTGGCCTATTCGCCCGGCGTCGCCGCTCCTTGCGAGGAGATCGTCAAGGACCCGACCGCGGCCTTCCGCTACACGGCGCGCGGCAACCTGGTGGCCGTGATCACCAACGGCACCGCCGTCCTGGGCCTGGGGGACATCGGGCCGCTGGCCGCCAAGCCGGTGATGGAAGGCAAGGGCGTCCTGTTCAAGAAATTCGCCGGCATCGACGTCTTCGACATCGAGATCAACGAGAAGGACAACCTCGATCGCCTGGTCGACGTGATCGCGGCGCTCGAGCCCACCTTCGGCGGCATCAACCTCGAGGACATCAAGGCGCCGGACTGCTTCTACGTCGAGCGCAAGCTGCGCGAGCGCATGAAGATCCCGGTCTTCCACGACGACCAGCATGGCACCGCCATCGTCGTCGGCGCGGCCATCCTCAACGGCCTGAAGGTCGTGGGCAAGGACCTCAAGGACGTCAAGCTCGTCACCTCCGGCGCCGGCGCGGCCGCGCTCGCCTGCCTGGGCCTGCTGCTGAAGCTGGGCGTGCCGAAGAAGAACATCTACGTCACCGACATCGCCGGCGTGGTCTACAAGGGCCGCAAGGAGCTGATGGACGACGACAAGGAGCAGTTCGCGCAGGACACCGCCGCGCGCACGCTCACCGACGTGATCGAGGACGCCGACGTGTTCCTGGGCCTGTCCGCCGGCGGCGTGCTCAAGCCGGAGATGGTCAAGAAGATGGCGGCCAACCCGCTGATCCTCGCGCTGGCCAACCCGAATCCGGAGATCAGCCCCGAGGACGCGAAGGCCGCGCGCGCCGACTGCATCATCGCCACCGGTCGCACGGACTACCCGAACCAGGTCAACAACGTCCTGTGCTTCCCCTACATCTTCCGCGGCGCGCTGGATTCAGGCGCCACGACGATCACGCCGGAAATGGAGATCGCCGCGGTGCACGCCATCGCCGAACTGGCGCAGGCGGAGCAGAGCGAAGTGGTCGCCGCCGCCTACGCGGGCCAGCAGCTGTCCTTCGGGCCGGAGTACCTGATCCCCAAGCCCTTCGACCCGCGGCTGATGATGAAGATCGCACCTGCGGTGGCCAAGGCCGCCGAGGACAGCGGCGTGGCGCTGCGCCCCATCCAGGACATGGATGCCTACCGCGAGAAGCTGCAGAGCTTCGTGTACGCCTCGGGCACCACCATGAAGCCCATCTTCACGGCGGCCAAGACGGCGGCCAAGAAGAAGGTGGTGTTCTGCGAAGGCGAGGAAGAGCGCGTGCTGCGCGCCGCGCAGATCGTGGTGGACGAGAACGTGGCGCGGCCCACGCTGATCGGCCGGCCGCAGATCATCGCCCAGCGCGTCACCAAGTTCGGCCTGCGGCTGCAGGAAGGGCGCGACTACGACGTCGTCAACACCGACTGGGACGAGCGCCACCGCGACTTCTGGCAGACCTACCACCGCATGATGGAGCGCAAGGGCGTCACGGTGCAGATGGCCAAGATCGAGATGCGCCGCCGCCTGACGCTGATCGGCGCCATGCTGCTGCAGAAGGAATACGTCGACGGCATGATCTGCGGCACCTGGGGCACGCCGGACCTGCACCTGCGCTACATCGACCAGGTGATCGGCAAGCGCGCCGGCGTCAACACCTACGCCTGCATGAACGGGCTGATGCTGCCGAACCGGCAGGTCTTCCTGGTGGACACGCACATCAACTACGACCCGACGGCGGAACAGCTCTGCGAGATCACGCAGCTGGCGGCCGACGAGATGCTGCGCTTCGGCCTCAAGCCCAAGGTCGCCCTGCTGAGCCATTCCAACTTCGGCAGCAGCAACAACCCCAGCGCCGTGAAGATGCGCCGGGTGCTGGAGCTGCTGCAGGAGCAGGCTCCCTGGCTCGAGGTCGACGGCGAGATGCACGGCGACATCGCCCTGGACGGCCAGGCCCGCAACGTGCTGATGCCCCACAGCACCCTGTCCGGCGACGCCAACCTGCTGGTGCTGCCGAACATCGACGCGGCCAACATCAGCTACAACCTGCTCAAGACCGCCGCCGGCGGCAACATCGCCATCGGCCCGGTCCTGCTGGGGGCGGCCAAACCGGTGCACATCCTGACGGCGAGCACCACGGTGCGGCGCATCGTCAACGTGGCGGCGCTGACGGTCGCCGACGCGAACGCCGGCCGGTAAAGCCCGGCCGGATAGCTGGCACTAACTTTAAAGCCGCGCTGGCAAGGCCCGAAAGGCCTTGCCGCCTGCCCATTCATTGGGCAGCGAGCTTGCATTCGGGGGCCGCTTCCGTCACACTACGCCGCTTGAGATTTCCGGGTTTACCCGGGGATCGCGAGATGTTCCGGCGCCCCGAGAGGCCGGCAGGTGTCCCCCTTGAAGATCTCCCCAGAAGGTCCGTCCATGGCAGGCTTCGCGGCAATCAAGTTGGCGCTCACCAGCGCTTTTTTTGCCGCCGCGGTCGCTGGCTGTACCCCGGTGGAAGCCCGGGGTCCCGTGGAGGGAACGGGCGCGGTGGAAGCGGTGCATGTCACCGAGCTGCCGCGCCAGGGCCGGGAGACCTACGAACTGATCCGTCTGGGCGGACCGTTCCCGTATTCCAAGGATGGCTCGGTGTTCGGCAACCGGGAGCGGCTGCTTCCGGCCCAGAAGCGCGGCTACTACCGCGAGTACACCGTGAAGACGCCGGGATCACGCGACCGGGGCGCCCGGCGCATCGTGTGCGGAGGTCCGCCCCGGACGCCGCACGCCTGTTACTACACCGCTGACCACTACGCCAGTTTTCGCATGATCGTGGAGTCACCCAAGCAATGAAGCGGGACATGTTCTTGACTACCGAGAAAGTAACGGAGATGGACCAAGCCATCCGTCCTGAGATTTCCGACACGCCGCTCAAGGGCGTGCGCAGCAACATCGTGCAGTCGATCCGCGCCTTCCGGGTGCAGGACCTGCAGGAGACCGCCACCGCGCTCGGCCACCACTTCCTGTACGCCAACCTCGCCACCGCCCAGAGCAAGCAGGACGTGCTGGACATGATCGCCCAGCAGTTCACCCTGCCGCAGCACTTCGGCAAGAACTTCGACGCGCTGTACGACTGCATGACGGACCCGCTGCACAAATCGGGCCCGCAACCCGGGTTCATCGTGGTGCTGGAGCACATCCCGGCCAACGGGAAATTCGACAAGGAAGCGCGCGAGCAGCTCCTGGACATCTTCCGCGACACCGCCGACTACTGGGCGGACCGGAAGATACCCTTCCGCTGTTTCTATTCTTTTCGGTAGCCCGTTCCGCGCAAAATGGCCAAGCGGAACGGGCGAACGAGGCCCAGGGCGAACCCGTGCAGCAGCCGGTCGCCACGGAAGGAGAGAAGATGCCCACGGACAAGATCCTGGACGTCTCGCCTCTCGCGCTGCGAATGAGCAGCCCGTTCAACGCGGGTTACTGGCTCGCGGCGGCGTAAACCGCGCATTCGAGGAATCCCCGCAGCCGCGGGGATTTTTCTTTTGGGGATCACCGTGCACGCACCCGCGGTGGGCACCCAAGGTGCCCACCCTACGAAAAGGCCTGCGCCAGCGCCACGTACTCCGCGACCGGCACTTCCTCCGCGCGCCGCTGCACGTCGAACGTGCCGGCGAAGCCCCGCGCCTCCAGCCATTTGCCCAGGGTGTTGCGCAGGATCTTGCGGCGCTGGCTGAAGGCCACCTGCACCAGCTCGGACAGCAGCGCCTCGTCCACCGCCGCGGGCTGCGCCCAGGGCACCATGCGCACCACCGCGCTGTCCACCTTCGGCGGCGGATCGAAGGATTCCGGCGGCACGTGCAGCACGTTCTCCATCGCGTAGCGCCACTGCAGCATCACCGACAGCCGCCCGTAGTCGGCGGTCGAGGGCGCGGCCACCATGCGATCCACCACTTCCTTCTGCAGCATGAAGTGCTGGTCCTCCACGTGCGCCACGTGGGCGAGCAGGTGGAACAGGATCGGGCTGGAGATGTTGTAGGGCAGGTTGCCCACGACGCGCAGCTTGTCCACGCCGAGCTCGCCCGCGAGCGCGCCGAAGTCCACCTTCAGCACGTCGGACTCGACGACCTTCAGCTGCCCGTGCGCGCGCAGGCGCACGGCCAGGTCGCGATCGAGCTCGACGACGGTGAGGGCGCCGAGCCGCTCCACCAGCGGCTGCGTCAACGCAGCGAGTCCCGGGCCGATCTCCACCATGGGCTGGCCGGCGCGCGGGTCGATCTCCCGCACGATCGCGTCGATCACGGCGGCGTCGGCCAGGAAGTGCTGGCCGAAACGCTTGCGGGCGACGTGCTTCAAAGCTGCGGCGGCTCGCGCAGCTCCACGTAGGCGCGGCCGCGGACTTCCTGCGCCCACTGCACGTACGCCTCGTCGAGCTTGCGCTCGCGCACCAGGTTGCGGACCACTTCGCGCTGCTCGCGCGCGCCGAGCTTGGACTCGCGGCGCTCCACCAGCTGGATCAGGTGGACGCCGAAGCGGCTGACGATCGGATCGGCGATCTCGCCCGGCTGGAGGCTGGCCAGCGCCTCCTCGAACTCGGGCACGAACATGCCGGGGCTGGCCCAGCCGAGGTCGCCGCCGTTGCGCGCGCTCGCATCCTGCGAGTACTCGCGCGCCAGGTCGGCGAAGTCGGCCTGCCCCGCCTGCACGCGGCGCTTGTAGTCGGCCAGCCGCTGCAACGCCGCCTGCTCGGTGAGCTGGCCACCCGGGCGCAGCAGGATGTGGCGCGCGCGGCTCTGCGTGACCGCGATGCCCGCCTGCGCGAGCTGGCGCTTCTCCAGCACCTTGACGATGTGGAAGCCGGCGCCCGAACGCAGCACGTCGGTCACGCCGCCTTGCGGCACGTTGCGCACGGCCTGCACGAACAGCGGCGGCAGGCGATCGGCGGTGCGCGTGCCGATCAGGCCGCCGTTCTGCGCGGCGCCGCCGGCATCGGAATGCGCCCGGGCCAGCTGGCCGAAGTCCTCGCCGGCGCGCGCGCGTTCCAGCAGCTGCTGCGCCTTGGCGCGCAATTCCTGCACCTGCGCCTCGCCGGCGTTCTCGGGCACGGCCACCAGGATGTGCGCGAGGTTCAGCTCCAGCAGCGCCGGATCGCCGCCGCCCGCCTGCTGCTCGCGCAGGAAGTTGTCGATGTCCAGCTCGGTCACCTTCACGCGCGACTCCATCTCCCGGTCGCGCAGGCGCTGCAGCAGGATCTGGTTGCGCAGGTCCTCGCGGAACTGCTTGACGTCGAGGCCCTCGCCGGCGAGGCGCCGGCGCAGTTCGGCCACGCCGATCCCGTTCTGCCGCGCCACCGTCATTTCGGCCTGGTCGACCAGCGCGTCGTCGGCGCGGACGCCCATCTCGCGGGCCAGCTGCAGCTGCGCCTTCTCGCTGATCAGGCGTTCGACCACCTCACGCGCGAGCTGCGCGCGCGGCGGCATGGCGGCGCCCTGCTGGGCGAGCTGCTGCTCGAAGCGCAGCAGGCGCGTGCGCACCTCGTTGTTGGTGATGGGCTCGGAGTTCACCACGGCGACGATGAAGTCGGCGTCCCAGCCGAGGGCCTGGCCGACGCACAGCGCCTGGGCGGCGAAGGCTTCGTTGGCTTCGATCAGGTCCAGG
>JAEZEB010000165.1 GCA_023438115.1 Pseudomonadota bacterium
TGCCCACCCTACAAGCGTCCACGAACGTCAGACCAGCTCGATCGCCACCGCCGTGCCTTCGCCGCCGCCGATGCACAGCGTGGCGATGCCGCGCTTGCCGCCGCGCGCCTGCAGCGCGTGGATCAGCGTCACCATGATGCGGGCCCCCGAGGCGCCGATCGGGTGGCCCAGCGCGCAGGCGCCGCCGTTGACGTTGACGATGTCGTGTTTCACATCGAGCTCCGCCATCAGCGCCATTGGCACGACGGCGAAGGCCTCGTTCACTTCCCACAGGTCGACCTCGGACACCTTCCAGCCGGTCTTGGCCAGCAGCTTTTGCGTGGCGCCCACCGGAGCCGTGGTGAACCACTCCGGCTCCTGCGCGTGCGTGGCGTGGCCGACGATGCGCGCCAGCGGCTTCGCACCCAGGCGCTTGGCGGCGCTCTCCGTCATCATCACCAGCGCCGCGGCGCCGTCGTTGATGGAGGAAGAAGACGCGGCCGTGATCGTGCCGTCCTTCTTGAACGCGGGACGGAGCTGCGGGATCTTGTCCAGCTTCACCTTGCCCGGGCCCTCGTCGATGGAGATGGTCGATTCCCCGGCGCGCGTCTTCACCGTCACCGGCGTGATCTCGGTGGCGAAGGCGCCGCTCTCGGTGGCCTTCTTCGCGCGCTGCACGGAGGTGGTGGCGAAGGCGTCCTGCGCCTCGCGCGAGAACTTGTACTTCGCGGCGCAGTCCTCGCCGAAGGTGCCCATGGCGCGGCCCGGCTCGTAGGCGTCCTCCAGGCCGTCCAGCATCATGTGGTCGTAGACCTTGTCGTGGCCCATGCGGTAGCCGCCGCGGCCCTTGAGCAGCAGGTAGGGCGCGTTGGTCATGCTCTCCATGCCGCCGGCCACCATGATCTCGTGCGTGCCGGCGAGCAGCATGTCGTGCGCGAACATGGCGGCCTTCATGCCGGAGCCGCACATCTTGGACAGCGTGACGGCGCCGGTGCTCTTGGGCAGGCCGGCCTTGAAGGCGGCCTGGCGCGCGGGCGCCTGGCCCTGGCCGGCCATCAGGCAGTTGCCGAACAGGACTTCGCCGACCGCGTCGGCGGAAATGCCGGCGCGCTCCACGGCCGCGCGGATGGCCGCGCCGCCCAGGTCGTGCGCGGCCAGGGTGGAGAAGTCGCCCTGGAACGCGCCCATGGGGGTGCGCGCGGCGCCGACGATGACGATGGATTCAGCCATGATGTTCACTCCTTGCTACGTGGTCTGATGGGGAATGGGGCCGCGCTCCTCCTCGGCGACGCGGCGGATGTAGTGCTGGAACTCGGGGTCCTCGCCGCTCAGCAGGGAGGGCAGCACGTCGTGGAAATCCTGGCGGCGGCACCATTCGCGCATGTAGTCGTCCCAGCTGTTCCAGCGCCGCGCCTCGGTCTCGCCCATGGCGGGCTTGTAGGCGACGAGGTAGGCGCGCTCGAACAGCGAGACCAGCATATCGAAGATCACCAGCATGCGCTCGCGCTGCTCCGGCGTGGGGTTTTCCAGCGGTTCGTTGCTGCGCAGGCGCAGGTCCGGATGGGCCAGCACCACCTTGAGGAAATCGGTGTACGCGTCGGAGAGCTGCTGGTACTGCGCCTCCTCCTCGTTGTCGCGCTCCTTGCGCTGCTCGAGGGCGAAGAACACGATGGCCACCGGCAGGCCCAGCGCGGTGACGACATAGCTGGCGAGTTCCCAGGCATCACGCATGCTGCATCCGGGCGGCCGCGGCGGCCTGCGGCGCCTGCTGCCGGCGCGCGAAGCGCTTGCCGCGGTCGTAGGGGAAGACGTCGTGCACGTAGCCGGCGAGGATGCGCTCCTTGTGCGCCTGCCAGAACGCGGGATCCAGCAGTTCCGCGTGGTGCCGCAGGAAGACCTCGCGCACGGCGGGGTGGCCCAGCAGGAAGGGCTCGAAGGTTTCCGGGAAGACGTCGTGGGGGCCCACCTGATACCAGACTTCGCCGGACATCTCCTCCTCCTCGTTCCGCGGCGCCGGCACCTTGCGGAAATTGCAGTCGGTGAGGTATTCGATCTCGTCGTAGTCGTAGAACACGACCTTGCCGTTGCGCGTGACGCCGAAGTTCTTCCACAGCATGTCGCCGGGGAAGATGTTGGCCGCCACCAGGTCCTTGATCGCGTTGCCGTATTCGACGACGGCGCGCTCCACCTGCCCCGTGTCGCCGGCGTCGAAGGCTTCCTGCAGGTAGATGTTCAGCGGGATCATGCGCCGCTCGATGTAGAGATGGCGGATCACGACCTCTTCCTGCCCGTCGGCCTCGCGCTTGACGATCTCCAGCTGGCTGGGCGCGAAGCGGCGGATCTCCGCGATCAGTTCATCCTCGAAGCGGTCGCGCGCGAAGGCGACCTGGGTGTATTCCAGCGTGTCCGCCATGCGGCCCACGCGGTCGTGCTGCTTGACCAGCAGGTACTTGCCCTGCACCTGCGCGCGCGTGGTGTCCTTGGGCGGCGGATAGAAATCCTTGATGACCTTGAACACGTAAGGGAACGAGGGCAGGTCGAACACCAGCATCACCATGCCCTTGATGCCGGGCGCGATGCGGAAGCGGTCGCTCGAGTGCTTCAGGTGCCAGAGGAAGTCGCGGTAGAAGAGCGTCTTGCCCTGCTTGGCCAGGCCCAGCGCCGCATAGAGCTCGCCGCGCGGCTTGCGCGGCATCAGCGTGCGCAGGAACTGCACGTACGCCGACGGGATGGCCATGTCCACCATGAAGTAGGCGCGGGCGAAGGAGAACAGCATCTGCAGTTCGTCCTCGCCGAACAGGCAGGCGTCGATCACCAGCTTGCCGTTGCGGCCATGCAGGATGGGCAGCGCGAAGGGCAGCTCGGCGAAGCCGTTGATGATCTTGCCGACGACGTAGGCGCCCTTGTTGCGGAAGAACAGGGACGACAGCACCTGCACCTGGAAGTTGGCGCGCAGCTTCGCCTGGTCCAGGCGGGCGGCGAAGGCCTGCGCCACGAGGTCCGCGTCGCGCTCCAGGTCCTCGAACGGCCGCTCCAGGCGGTAGTTGTCGACGATGCGCACGAGCTCGGAGCGCAGCGTCTCGCGCGCCGGGTAGTAGCTGCGGTACGTTGCCGTGGCCGCCGGCTCGTCGTTCTCGATGTATTCCGTGCTGACCGCGGGCCGCACGAAGATGAAGTCGTTGTGGAAGTAGGTGCGGTGCAGGATCTTGGTGGTGACCGAGTTGAAGAAGGTCTCCGCCAGCTCCGGCTGCCGGTGGTCGATCAGCAGCCCGATGTAGTGCAGCTTGGCCTGGTGCCACACGTCCATGGGCTGCTCGCCGGCGCGGAACTCCCGCTCGAGGCGCTGCACCGCCTCCTTCACGCGCAGGTCGTAGAACTCGATGCGCTCGCGCTGGGCGCGCTGCTGCGCGTGCGAGTCGGCGGCTTCGAAACGTTGCTTGGCGCGCGCGGACTCGGAGCGGAACAGCGCATAGTGCCGCTCGAACCCGTCGAGCATCGCCCTCGCGATGTCGAAGGCCAGCGGCGAGTCCAGGCGCTGCGGGAACATCGTCAGCGGTATTTCGCGATGACGCGCTCGACGGCGGCATCACGCCGCGCCTCGATGGACTCCGTGCTGGTGACCGTCATGCCCAGGTCCTGCAGCAGGCCGTCGTGCACGCCGAAGGCCCAGCCATGCACGGACACCTTCTGGTTCTTGGCCCACGCGTCCACCATCACGGTGCTGACGCACAGGTTGACCACCTGCTCGATCACGTTGAGGTCCACCAGCGCGTCGCCGCGCTTTTCGGGCTCGATGCTTTCGAGCAGGCCGCGGTGGCGGTCGCGCACGTCCTGGATGTGGCGGATCCAGTTGTCGGCCAGGCCGATGCGCTGGCCGTGCAGCGCGGCGAGCACGCCGCCGCAGCCGTAGTGGCCCACCACCATGATGTGGCGGACCTTGAGCATCTCCACCGCGAACTGCACGGTGGATAGCGCGTTGATGTCGGAATGCACCACCACGTTGGCCACGTTGCGATGCACGAAGACTTCACCCGGCTCGAGGCCGGTGATCTGGTTGGCGGGCACGCGGCTGTCGGAGCAGCCGATCCACATGTACTGCGGCTTCTGCTGCTTGGTGAGGCCGGAGAAGAAGCCGGGCCGGGTCCGCTCCATCTCGGCGGCCCAGGCACGGTTGTGCGTGAAGAGGTCCTGGATATCGGGCATGCCGGATTGTGACCGGGCGGCACGCACGCGCGCTGCCCGTAGGATTACCTACATGGTTTCGGCGAAGAGCTCGCGGCCGATCAGCATCCGGCGGATCTCGCTGGTGCCGGCGCCGATCTCGTAGAGCTTGGCATCGCGCCACAGGCGGCCCAGCGGGAACTCGTTGATGTAGCCGTTGCCGCCGAAGACCTGCACGCCCTCGCCCGCCATCCACGTGGCCTTCTCGGCGCACCAGAGGATCACGGAGGCGCAGTCCTTGCGCACCTGGCGCACGTGTTCGCTGCCGAGCATGTCGAGGTTCTTGCCCACCGTGTAGCAGAACGCGCGCGCGGCCTGCAGCACCGTGTACATGTCGGCGACCTTGCCCTGGATGAGCTGGAACTCGCCGATGCTCTGGCCGAACTGCTTGCGGTCGTGGATGTACGGGATGACGTTGTCCATCACCGCCTGCATGATCCCGATCGGGCCGGCGGCGAGCACGGCGCGCTCGTAGTCGAGGCCGCTCATGAGCACCTTGGCGCCGCCGTTGACGGAACCGAGCACGTTCTCCGCCGGCACCTCGACGTTCTCGAACACCAGCTCGCCGGTGTGGCTGCCGCGCATTCCCAGCTTGTCGAGCTTCTGCGCGATGGAGAAGCCCTTCATGCCCTTCTCGATCAGGAAGGCCGTCACGCCGCGCGCGCCCAGCTCCGGCTCGGTCTTGGCGTAGACCACCAGCGTATCCGCATCGGGCCCGTTGGTGATCCAGAACTTGCTGCCGTTCAGGACGTAGTAGCCGCCCTTGTCCTCGGCCTTCAGCTTCATGGAGATCACGTCGCTGCCGGCGCCCGATTCGCTCATGGCCAGCGCGCCCACGTGCTCGCCGGAGATCAGCTTGGGCAGGTACTTCTTCTTCTGCGCCTCGCTGCCGTTGCGCTTGATCTGGTTGACGCACAGGTTGCTGTGCGC
>JAEZEB010000204.1 GCA_023438115.1 Pseudomonadota bacterium
CCGCTCGGAAGTCGGCAACTGGCGGTCTTCACGGCTGGCTTCGGACGACATGGACGGAGTTCACGAAAGTGCGGACTCCATTGTTCGAAACCGCGGCCAGGCGGATGCCGCGAAGAGAGGGGGGAAAACCGGGCTAATCGGGGAACGGGGTACGTCGCCCCCTCCGCGCGACCTTGTCATCCCGGGCTTGGCCCGGGATCCAGGCGGCGGTGGATCGGGCGCCGCATGGATTGCGGGTCAAGCCCGCAATGACAACACCGGGGCCGCCTCAGAACCCCAGGCTGGCCAGCAGGTCGTCCACCTGCTCCTGGTTGGCGACCACGTCCGTGCGCGTGGTGTCGGCCACCGGGCCGTCCAGCGGGCCGCGCGCGGCCACCGCGCCGTTGCTCGTCTCGATCAGCAGCTGCAGCAGCGCGTCCTCCACGCTGGAGGCGATGGTCACCACCTTGCCGACCGTCTGGCCGGTGAGGTCGTGGAAGTCCTGGGCCAGCATGATGTCGGTGAGCTGCTCGCCGGTGGCGTGCGCGATCTGCTGCACGTCGGCGACGAAGTCCACCAGCTCGACGTCGGCCCCGCGTCCGCGCAGGCGGTCGGCCAGGGCGGCGGCGCGTTCGGCCAGCGCCTGCTGTTGCGCCTGCGCCGCATCGACGGTGTTGAGCACCTTCTCGGCGGCCTCGCCCGTCACGCGGGCGATGAAGGACAGGCGGGCCTTGGCGTCGGGCATGTTGCCCAGCGAAGCCTCGATGCGCTTGTCATGCCCCAGTTCGCGCAGCGATTCGTGCAGGCGCCGGGTGATCTCGCGCACCCGCTCGTACAGCTGCGCGCCGTCGGGGGAAGCGTGGGGTGTGCTTGCATCCATGGCACGCACCTCACGCGGACTGCAGCTTCTGCAGGATCTTGGAGACCTTCTCCTCCAGCGTCGCCTTGGTGAAGGGCTTGACGATGTAGCCGGAGGCGCCGCCCTGGGCGGCCATGATGATGTCCTCCTTGCGTGCCTCGGCGGTGATCATCAGCACGGGCAGCGACTTCAGCTGCGCGTCGGCGCGGATCTGCCCCAGCAGCTCGAAGCCGTTCATGTTGGGCATGTTGATGTCGGTGACGACGAAGTCGAAGCTGCCGCCGCGCAGCTTCTGCAGCGCCACCACGCCGTCCTCGGCCTCGTCGGCCTGGGCGAAGCCCGCTTCCTTGAGCAGGTTGCGCACGATGCGGCGCATGGTGGAGAAGTCGTCGACGATCAGGAACTTCATGTCGTTGGGCGAGGTCATGGATGGGCTCCGGGAGAAGCTGGCGTTTCGGTTGGGGAAGGCTCCGGGTCGGCGGGCGGGGCCGCGGGCTCGCGCCGCGACAGCATGCGCTCCAGCGCCTGGGCCTCGGAGATCGGGGTTTCGCGGCCGGACTGCCAGCGCTCGCGCCCCAGCTCGCCCAGCACCAGGATGGTGATGCGGCGGTTCAGGGGCGACAGCGGGTCGGCCGCGTCGTAGGGAACGGAGGAGCCCATGCCCAGCACGCGGACCACGCGGTCCTCGCGCAGGCCGCCGGCCAGCAGCTCGCGCCGCGAGGCGTTGGCGCGGTCGGCGGAGAGCTCCCAGTTGGAATAGCCCCGCTCGCCGCCGCTGTAGGGCGACGCGTCGGTGTGGCCGGACAGCACCACCAGGCCGTCGGCGGCGTCGATCAGGCGGCCGATGTTGCCCAGGAGCTCGCGCATGTACTCCTTCACGCGCGCGCTGCCGGCGTCGAACATCGGCCGGCCCTGGTCGTCGACGATCTGGATGCGCAGGCCGTCGGGCGTGACGTCCATGCGCAGCTGCTGGCGCAGGGCGTCGAGGGCGGGATTGAGCTGCAGCGCCAGGTCGATGCGCGCCTGCACGTCGCGCATGCGGCGCAGGTCGGCCTGTTCCACCTCGGCGCGCAGCGCCTGCAGGTTGAAGGTGCGGCGCTCGGCCTCGATCTCGCCGCGCGGCACCGCGCCGTTGGTGCGCGTGAGCACCGTGCCGCCCGCCTTGATCAGGCTGGAGCTGTCGCCGGAGCCGGAGCCGCCCGAGAGCGCCACCTTCAGCGGGCTCTGGAAGTAGTCGGCGATGCCCTGCAGGTCGCCCTGGGAGGTCGACCCCAGCAGCCACATCAGCAGGAAGAAGGCCATCATGGCCGTCACGAAATCGGCGTACGCGATCTTCCAGGCGCCGCCGTGGTGCTGGACGTGGCCGGTCTTGCGGACGCGCTTGACGATGATCGGCTGGAGCTTCGCGGAGGACATTTCAGTTCTCCACGATGGGCCGGCCCGGTCGCGGCTTCCAAGAACGTACGGCCAAGCCCAGGGCCGCCGCGGAACCGGCTTTGCCGGGCCGCTGGGGGCGCCCCCTCGAGGGGGAGGCGCCGCAGGCGCTTCGGGGGTGGGTCATCATGCCGCCTTCCGGCCCTTGACGTGGCCTTCGAGTTCGGTGAAGCCGGGGCGCTCGGTGGAGTACAGCACCTTGCGGCCGAACTCGAGCGCGACCGCCGGCGCATAACCCTGCACGGTGGCCAGCAGCGTGGCCTTCACGCACTGCAGTTCCTTGGTGCTCTCGTCGACCTTCTGGTGGGCGAGCTGCGCGAGCGGGCTCACGAAGCCGTACGCGAGCAGGATGCCCAGGAAGGTGCCCACCAGCGCGCCGGCGATCATCTGGCCCAGCACCGCGGGCGAGGCGCCCACCGAGGCCATGGTCTTCACCACGCCCAGCACCGCCGCGACGATGCCGAAGGCCGGCAATCCGTCGCCTACCGCCTGGATCGCCGAAGCGGGGACGCCGGCCTCGTGGTGGTGCGTCTCGATCTCGCTGTCCATCAGGTTCTCGAGCTCGTGCGCGTTGAGGTTGCCCGAGACCATCATCCGCAGGTAGTCGGTGATGAACTCCATCAGGTGGGCGTCGGCCACGATCAGCGGGTACTTCCTGAACAGCGGGCTCTGCTGCGGCTTCTCGATGTCGTCCTCGATGGACATCATCCCTTCCTTGCGCGCCTTCACCAGCACGGCATACAGGAGCGACATCAGCTCCAGGTAGCGCGCCTTGGTGTACTTCGAGCCCTTGAGCAGCGTGGGAAGGTATTTCAGGGTGGCCTTGATGGTCTTGCCGCTGTTGCCCACGAGGAAGGCGCCGATCGCCGCGCCGGCGATGACGAACAGTTCGTGCGGCGCCGCGTGCAGAATGACCGCGAAGCTGCCGCCGGCCATCGCATAGCCGCCGAGCACGCAACCGATCACCACCAGGTAGCCGGCCAACACGAACATGCAGGGGTTCCTCCGTCAGTGCCGGCGACATGCCGGCGTGTACAGACTCCTTATCGGCGCGGCGCGCGCACTCTTGAGCGCCGCAATGAAGAAGCCCGGCATCGCCGGGCTTGCTGCGTGCGCAACGGAGGCCGCGCTCAGTGGATCGCGCCCTCGCGGCGGCTCTTGCCCGCGCGCGCCGGCTGCTCGCACAGGCCGCAGACGAAGGGCTTGAAGCCGGCGCCGTATTCGTGCGTATGGGTCACGAAGTGGCCGCCGCAGCGCGTGCAGGGCGTCAGGCACAGCATGTCGCTGTCGACGAACTTCACCAGGCGCCAGGCGCGCGTGATGGTGAGGATGGGTTCGGCGCCCATCACGGCGATGTCCTCGGCGTACAGCTGCCAGGCCTTCACCAGCAGGTCCGCCGGGTCCACCACCGTCGCCTTGTTCAGGTTCTCGTACAGGTTCATGAACAGCGACGCATGGATGTTCGGCTGCCAGGAGGTGTACCAGTCGGTGGAATACGGCAGCTGGCCGCGCGAGGGCGACTTGCCGGTCACCTCGCGATACAGGCGCACCAGCCGCTCGTGCGACAGGCCGGTCTCGGCCTCGAGCACCGCCATGCGCGCGCCGAGCTTGATCAGCTGCACCGCGCGGGTCAGTCGAACGTTCTCGTCCAGGAGGCTCTTGGTCATGGCGGGCTCCCGGCGATCAGGCCACGCTCAGGGCGGGGCGGCCGGCCATCAGCACGCTGGCATGCAGGCGCTCGGCGTTGGCGCTCTCGGTGCCGCGCGGCGCGTGGCTCTCGGTCAGCAGGCTCCACACCATGTCGTCGCCGAAGCGCATGGTGCACAGCATCAGGTTGCGGGAAGCCACGCGCAGCAGCTGCTGCGTGGACATGCCCAGGAGCAGGTCGGCGGCGCCCTCGGACATGCCGAGGCGGTACAGGGCCTGGGCCTTGTCCTTGCGGATCATGGCCTGGGCAAGCATGAGAAACGACAGGTTCAGGTCGCGGATCTCGTTGGTGATCTGGGCGGTTTCCATGACGACGTCCTAACTAATTTGTGTCCAACTGTTTGGATCAGATGTTGCGAAGTGTGTCTCGCTGTCTACGGATGAGTTGGCGTCAATTTCTGTTGCGCGCTAGGGGGTCCGCTTAACCCGGCTGTTCCTGCCAACTTTTCCTCGCGCACGGGCTCAAGCAGGCCGGGAATCGGTCGAAAGGAAGGGGCAACGGGGATCGTCCCTGTTGCCGCGAAGCCTCGCGGAGTCCCTTGCGGCCCCCGGGCCCATTCATTGAAGGAAACGAGCCCCATGGCATCCGTGATCAACACCAACATCCCGTCGCTGAACGCACAGCGCAACCTGACGACCTCGCAGGGCGCCCTGAACGTGTCCATCCAGCGCCTGTCCACCGGCCTGCGCGTGAACAGCGCCAAGGACGACGCCGCCGGCCTGGCCATCGCCGAGCGCATGAACGCCCAGGTCAAGGGCTTGAACGTCGCGGCGCGCAACGCCAACGACGGCGTCTCGCTGGCGCAGACCGCCGAAGGCGCGCTGGGCAAGATCGGCGACATGGTGCAGCGCATGCGGGAACTGGCGGTGCAGTCGTCCAACGCCACGAACAACTCCACCGACCGCTCCGCGCTGAACGAGGAAGTCAAGCAGCTGCAGTCCGAAATCCAGCGCCTGGCCACCACCACCAACTTCAACGGCACCAAGCTGCTGGACGGCTCCTTCTCCGACATGGCCTTCCAGGTCGGCGCCGACGCCGGCCAGAGCATCAACATCGCGAGCATCGCCGACGCGAACACGGATACGATCGGGAAGGTCTACTCGGGCACGGTGACGCTGGACACGAACACGACGGACGGCCTCGGCCTGAGCACTGCTGCTGCAGTAGCAATCACCGTCACCGTGGATGGTCTCAACCTCTCGGCCGCCACCCCTCCCGTGGCGCAGGCGGCCAGTTTCACCCTCCCGGCCGCCAGCTCCGACATGACGATGAGCGAACGCATCAACCAGCTGGTCGAGGACATCAACACCAGCGACAAGTTCGCCGGCAAGGTCACGGCGACCTATGACTCGTCGAGCCAGCAGATCCTGATCATGTCGTCCGAAGGCACAATGACTCTGACTTCCGACAACACGGGCGACGCCGCGGTCAGTGCCGCCGACGACAAGGGCACCGCCATCGACAAAATGGACATCGGCTCCTTCGCCGGCGCCCAGAAGGCCATCATGCAGGCCGACGAAGCGCTCAAGACCATCAACAGCGCGCGCGCCCAGCTCGGCGCCGTGCAGAGCCGCTTCGAGAGCGCCGTGTCCAACATCCAGATCCAGTCGGAGAACATCAGCGCCGCCCGCTCGCGGATCATGGACGCCGACTTCGCCGCGGAAACGGCTTCCATGACGCGCGCGCAGATCCTGCAGCAGGCCGGTACCGCCATGCTGTCGCAGGCCAACCAGCTGCCCCAGCAGGTCCTGAGCCTGCTGCGCTGATCGCGGGAGCGCCCCAAGGCGCTCCGGGGTGGGCGAGCGGCCGAAAAGGCCGGTTTCCCGCCCTCTTCTCGCTGCTTCGCGATGCTTGCACCGGCCGCACAGTTGCTCCATCCGCCCGTCCCGGTCCGCCGGCATGGGGGACGTTCCGGAGGACTGCGCGCGCGGCCGAGGGCCACGCGCGCCAGGACATCCGGTTGAAAACGCCACTTTTCGATTGGAGCCGCCGTGCCGTCCGTGATCAACACCAACCTGCCGTCGCTGAACACCCAGCGGAACCTCAACACCTCGCAGGCCAGCCTCGCCACGTCCATCCAGCGCCTGTCCAGCGGCCTGCGCGTGAACAGCGCCAAGGACGATGCCGCCGGTCTCGCCATCGCCGAGCGCATGAACGCGCAGGTGCGCGGCCTCAACGTCGCTGCCCGCAACGCCAACGACGGCGTGTCGCTGGCGCAGACCGCCGAAGGCGCGCTGGGCAAGATCGGCGACATGGTGCAGCGCATCCGCGAGCTGTCCGTGCAGTCGTCCAACGCGACCAACAGCACCAATGACCGCATCGCGCTGCACGAGGAAGTCAAGCAGCTGCAGTCCGAGATCCAGCGCCTGGCCACCACCACCAACTTCAACGGCACCAAGCTGCTGGACGGCTCCTTCGCCGACATGGCGTTCCAGGTCGGCGCCGACGCGGGCCAGGTGATCAGCATCGCCGACATCGCCAACACGCAGACCGACACGATCGGCCGGGTCTACGCCAGCGGCGCGACGCTGGACACCGCCGACACGGCGCTAGGCGCGGACGATGCCGCGACGGCCACCATCAGCATCACCGTGGAAGGCCTCAACCTCTCGGCCGCCACCCCTCCCGTGGCGGAAGCGGTCGATTTCACCCTGCCGGCCGCCAGCCCCGACATGACGATGAGCGACCGGATCAACAAGCTGGTCGAGGACATCAACATGAGCGCCGAGTTCGCCGGCAAGGTCACGGCGACCTACGACGCATCCACCAAGCAGGTCGTGGTCATGTCGTCCGAGGGCGGCGTGACCGTGGCGTCCACCGACACCGGCGTCACCGCGGGCACCGCCGACACGACGGGCATCGCCATCGACGAGATGGACATCAGCACGTTCGCCGGCGCCCAGAAGGCCATCATGCAGGCCGACGACGCGCTCAACACCATCAACAGCGCGCGCGCCATGCTCGGCGCCCTGCAAAGCCGCTTCGAGAACGCGGTCGCGAACATCCAGATCACCGCGGAGAACGTCACCGCCGCCAAGTCGCGCATCCTGGATGCGGACTTCGCCGCCGAGACGGCCGCGATGACGCGCGCCCAGATCCTGCAGCAAGCCGGCACCGCCATGCTGTCGCAGGCCAACCAGATCCCCCAGCAGGTGCTCTCGCTGCTGAAATGATTGACTGAAAGGAGGACGCCATGCCGTCCATCACCAGCACCGGCGTAGGCAGCGGCCTCGACGTCAACGCCATCATCACTTCGCTGATGACGGTGGAGCAGCGGCCGCTCTACCAGCTGCAGGCGCAGGCGTCCACCATCCAGACCAAGATCTCGGCCTTCGGCGCGCTCAAGAGCCAGCTCTCCAACCTGGGCGACGTGGCCGGCAAGCTGGCAAAGGCGTCGAACTGGAACCCGCTCAAGATCGAGAGTTCCAGCACCACCGCCGTGACCGCCACGGTGTCCGCGGGCGCGGCGCCAGGCCGCCACAGCCTCGCCGTGAACCGGCTGGCGCAGTCGCAGGTGCTGGCGAGCAACGCCTACGCATCCTCCGGCACCGTCGTCGGTACCGGCACCCTGAAGCTGGAGATCGGCAAGACCGAGGACGGCACGTTCACGCCGCGCGCCGAGAATTCCGCCTTCACCGTGACCATCGGCGAGGGCCAGCAGACGCTCGCCGGCGTGCGCGACGCGATCAACGCGGCCAAGTCCGGCGTCACCGCCAGCATCGTCCAGGGCACGGATGGCGCGCGCCTGGTGCTGCGTGGCGCGGACGGCGGCGAAAGCTCCATCCGCGTGACGGCCACCGATGCGGACGGCGACTCTACCGACGCCTCCGGCCTGTCCGCGCTCGCCTACGATCCGGCCGCCACGGCCGGCGCCGGACGCAACCTCACGCAGACCCAGGCCGCGCAGGACGCGCTGCTGACGATCGACGGCATCGAGGTGGCCAGCGCGAGCAACACGGTCACGGGCGCGCTGGAGGGTGTCACCCTGCAACTGCGCCAGGTGACCACCGAGCCGGTGATGGTCGACGTGTCCAACGACACGGCGGCGCTGCGAAAGAATGTCACCGACTTCGTCAACGCCTACAACGCGCTCAACAAGCTGCTGCAGTCGCAGACCCAGGCGGACCCCACGGGGACGAGCCGCGGGCCGCTGCAGGCGGATTCCACGGCGGTCGGCCTGATCAACAACCTGCGCACCATGCTGCGCGGCTCGGTGAGCGGCCTGGAGGAGCCGGCCAGCCTGGCCGCCGCCGGCATCTCGCTGCAGCGCGACGGCTCGCTGCTGATCGACGAAAAGAAGCTGGCCCCGCTGCTGGAGAAACCCGCGCACCTGGCCGCCCTGTTCACCGGCGCGGGCGAAGGCGATGCGCGCGGCTTCGGCGTGCGCTTCGAGGCCTGGACCAAGGCCCTGACCGGCAGCGAAGGTCCGCTGGACGCCCGTACCGAGGGCCTCAAGCGCAGCAGCGACAGCAACCGCAAGCAGCAGGACGCCACCCAGGAGCGCCTGGCGCGCACCGAAGCCCGCCTGCGCGCCCAGTACCAGCGACTGGACACCCAGATGGCGACCCTCAACGCGCAGATGCAGCAGATGGCGGCCAGCCTCGGCCTGGGCTGAAAAAATTTCTCAAGTCCGCGGCCGCCGGGCCGAAAAGGGGGGTGAGGACCTCGCATGTTCGCCACCATCACCCCTCCCATCGACCAGTACCGGCAGATCGGCACGGCCACTTCCGTGGCCCTCGCCGACCCCCACCAGCTGGTGGTCCTGCTGTACGACGGCGCCATCGCCGCGGTGCTGCAGGCGCGCCACGCCGTCGCCACCGGCGACACGGCCACCCGCCAGGGCACCATCACCAAGGCCATGCGCATCATCGACGAGGGCCTGAAGGCGTCAGTGGAAAGCAACGGCGACCCCGTCCTGGCGCAGAACCTGCGCGCCCTCTACGAACACATGGTGTCCTGCCTCTTCCAGGCCAACCTGCGCGTCGCGGACGAGCCCCTGGCCGAAGTGCTGGCCCTGCTGGGCGACCTGCGCTCGGCCTGGGCGGCGATCGCGCCCGAGGCGCGCGGCCACGCGGACATGCAGGCATGAGCGCCGCCCTGATGGAAGACAGCGCCTTCAGCTCCCTGCTGCGGCACTACCGCGCGCTCGAAGCGGCGAGCGTGGAGATGCTGGAGGCCGCGCGCCGCGGCGACTGGGACAGCGTGTGCCGGCTCGAGGCCGCCTGCGTGGTGGTGATCGCGCAGCTGCGCTCGCTGGCGCAGGAGCAGCCCCTGGCGCCGGAGGAGCAGGCGGAGCGGCTGCGCATCCTGCGCGCCATCCTGGGCAACGACGCGGAGATCCGCCGCATCGCCGAACCGATGCCTTCGTGGATGGAGCGGGTGCCGGCCTTCGAGGCCACGCGCCCGCCCGGGGCCATGCTGCACTGAGCGCGCGGGGCGCTCAGACCTGCATGTTCATGATGTCGGTGTAGGCGGAGACGAGGCGGTTGCGCACGTGCAGGGCGGACTGGAAGCCGATCTGCGATTTCTGCATGGCGACCATCGCCTGCTCCAGGCTGACGCTGCCCGGGTCGGCCTGGAAGGCATCGGCCATCGCGGCCGACTGGTGCTGCGCGGCGCTGACGGAACGCAGCGCCTGGTCGAGGGCGCCGGCGAAGGAAGGGCCCGCCGCGGCCTCCGGCGCCTGCGCCGCGCG
>JAEZEB010000209.1 GCA_023438115.1 Pseudomonadota bacterium
GCGCACACGCCGCGCACCGGTCGCCGGCGGCCGTCGATCTCCTCGAAGAGGATCTGCAGCCGGATGTGCAGCCAGCGCACGGTGCCGCTCGGAAGCAGCGCGCGCACGTCGATCGCGAGGTGGCCGCCGCCCTCGGGGTCCAGCGTGCGCGCGATCGCCTCCAGGTAGCGCTCGCGGTCCTCCGGATGGATGCGGTCGAAGATGGCCTGGCGCGGGACGGTGGTCGGGCCGTCGCCCAGTTCGAGCAGGCGCGCGAGTTCCCCCGAGATGTGGTTGAGGTTGGTGAGGTAGTCGATCTCCGCCAGCACCAGGCCCGCCGCCTGGATGCCCATCTGCAGCATCAGCCGCGTGGCCTCGCGCTGCAGGTCGGCCTCGCGCCGCTGCGTGATGTCGCGCGCGATGCCCAGCAGGCCGATGATCTCGCCGGAAGCGTCGCGCAGCGGCACCTTGCGCGAGAGCCAGTGGTGGCGCGACCCGTCCTGCAGGACGATCACCTCCTCCACCTCCAGCGGCCGGCCGGTGGCGAAGACCTGCCGGTCGGTGTCCATCATCCGCCGCGCCGCCTCCGCGTCGGCCCCTCCCAGCCAGTCGGCGTCGGTGTGCCCGATCACCTGTTCCAGCGTGCAGCCCATGGCCGCCAGCGCGCCGGGGTTGGCGTACTGGTAGCGCCCCTGGGCGTCCTTCGCGAAGATGACGTCGTCCGTCGCCTGCGCGATGGCCTGGACCAGCAGGGCGGGATCGGCGAAAAGGCCGTGGCCTCGGCGGGCAGTCATGCCAGCGCATTCTCATGCACCTCGGCACGGCCGGGGTGGTTTCAGCGCGTGGGCTGCTGCGCGGGATCGGTCGCCGGGGGCGCCCAGCGCCGGATGCGCGCGGCGGCGCGACGCATGCCGGGCACGAGCAGGTTCCAGCGCAGGTAGCGGGCGAAACTGCTGTGCCGTTCGCGGAATCCACGCGACGCCAGGCAGTGGCCAGGGTCGTGGAAAACCCCGAGCTCCTGCAGCACCACGGGATCGTCCAGGCCCAGCGGGGACATGAAGGTGCTTCCCTGCCCGATCCAGAGCATCGGGCTCTCGACGTGCACGCCGTAGCCCCAGGAGGCGCCCGAGGCGCGCAGAGCCTGCCGTGCGGCGGCCATGTAGGCGGCGTCGAAGATGTAGGTGTCGGTGCCCTGCCAGGCACCGTCGATCCAGGCTTCCACGAAGGGCCGGTGGATCGCGCCCAGGCCGTCGACCAGGCCACGCATGATCTCGCCGCGCATCGCCACCACGCGCATGCGGGCCGGCACGCCGGCCAGGCGCAGCAGCGCCACCATCAGCGTGGCCTTGTCGGGCGCGTCGCCGCAGGCGGCATCGAGCACGTCGCGCGCGGTGCGCGCACGCATCTTGAACGGACGGTGGAAAGGCAGGCGCTTGACGAAGGCGTAGACGGCCAGCGCCTTCTCGCGGTCGTTGCGGCACAGCTGGACCAGCGCCGCCGCCCGCATGCGCAAGCGCGGGTCGCCCAGGTCCATGAGGCGCGTGGAACCCAGCCAGTGCTGCGGCAGGTCCTCCTTCTCGCGCTGTTGTTGCTGGCGCTTGTGCAAACTCCGGTTCCCAACGGGGCCGCTTGTTGCGGCCGGTTTCTTGTGTGTCGGTCTGATCCTAGCTCATCCGCAGGAAAAAGCCGAGCCGCGTGTCGTGGCCGCCCGACGCCGAACGGACGGCACGCGCGAGAAAAAGCCGGCAGCAAAGCTGCCGGCCTGGCTGTGCGCGGAAGACAAGGGTCAGCCGCGGTCCGCTTGCGGCGCCAGCAGGTCGTCGGAGCTGCTGTCGTCGGTGTTCATCGTCGTGTCGGAATCCGCGTTGGTGTCGGTGCCCAGGCCGGAGCCGGAAGCGCCCATGGTCTGCGTATCCAGGGAGCCGCTCGCGCTGTTGTCGCCGATCCGATCGTTGCTGGCCAGCGAATCGTTGGTGGACGGCGTGGCGGAGGCGTTCGCGTCCGCGCTCACCGAGGTGTCGGCGGTGTTTTCACCGCTGCTGACCTGCGCGATGGCCACGCCACCGAAAGCGACGGCGGCGGCGGTAGCGAGAGCGGAGAGGGTGTACTTGGATTTCATGCCTTGGTCCTTCATCAGGTTTGGGTTGAACGTCACCGGTCTGCATGCCGGCACAGGACCGAGGTGGGGACGACCCCGTGGCTATCTTGTCCGTGGAGGCCGTGCCGGGCTGTGGGCGACGCGACTACACGGCCGTGGGAGCGGGTGGGCCAGCCGCTGGTGAGGGCAGGCTCTGCGGTGCCGGTCAGGAATCCACTGCCCGGCCGCTGCGCGGCATGCCCTATGCTCTTCCCATGAGCCTCAGCCACCGGGTCGAACACCGGAACGGATACACCGTCGTGCGCGCGGACGGCGAACCCTCCCTCGGCCAGTTCCTGTCGTTCCTGCAACTCATGGGCGTGGAAAGCGCCGGGTTTCCCGCCCGCCGCGTCCTGTTCGACCTGCGCGGCGTGCGCAGCCTGACCGAGCCCGGCGAGCACCGCGCCGTGGGCGAGGAAGTGGTGCGGCGGCTGGGCCACCTGGAGCGGATCGCCTCCGTGGTGCCGCCGGACCGCCTCACGCGCGCCAGCGAGAAGGCGGCCCGCGAAGGCGGGGTGGACATCACGGTCTTCATCGAGGAAGGCGAAGCCATCCGCTGGCTCACCCGCTGAGCCCTTGCGGGGCAGGGCATGGCCTGCCGGTCTATACTTGGGCTCGCTCCGGGGTGCGGGCGGCGCTGGAAGCCGCCCGCTGAGATGGAATCACCCAAACCCGTGAACTTGATCCGGTTCGCACCGGCGTAAGAAGAGCCATGACGTCCCGCATTTCCCCCTCTCCCGCTTCCCTGGGCATCGCCGGCGCCGGCTTGCTCGGACGCCTGCTGGCCCTCGAGCTGGCCGCCGCGGGGCACGAGGTCCACATCTTCGATCCCGCACCGCACGCCGAGGCACGCGGCGCCGCCGGCTGGACGGCCGCCGGCATGCTGAGCCCCGTGGCGGAACTGGAATGCGCGGACGACGACGTCTTCCACCTGGGCCTGCGCAGCCTGGAGCTGTGGCCCGCCATCCTGCGGCGCCTGCCCGCGCCCGTGGAGTTCCGCCGCGACGGCAGCCTGCTGCTGGCCCACCGCGGCGACGAGGGCGCGGCGCGGCGCGTGCTGGAACTGCTGCAGCGCAAGCTGCACCAAGCCCAGCCGGGAAGTACGTTGGCCCCGCGGCCGCTGGCGGCGCAGGAGCTGCGCGAGCTGGAACCCGCGGTGCGCGGCCCGTCCCACGCCTGGCTGCTGCCGGAGGAAGGCCGCATCCACACGGTGCAGGCGATGCAGGCGCTGGCCGGGGCGGCCGGCAAGATCCACTGGCATTGGGCGCAGCAAGTGCTGGAGGCCTCGCCCGGCCGACTGCGCTGCGCGGACGGCGAACACCGCTTCGAACATGTCTTCGACGCGCGCGGCACCGGCGCGCGGCCGCAGCTGCCGGTGCGCGGCGTGCGCGGCGAGATCTTCTGGCTGCAGGCTCCGGGCCTGCAGCTCACGCGGCCGCTGCGGCTGCTGCATCCGCGCCACCGCGGGTACATCGAGCCGCGCGCGCCGGACCTGGTGGTGGTGGGCGCGAGCGAGATCGAAAGCGAGGACCGCTCGCCCGTCTCGCTGCGCAGCACCGTGGAACTGCTGGCGGCCGCGCACAGCGTGGTGCCGGAACTCGCGGAAGCGCGGGTGGTGCACAGCGAGACGAACCTGCGCCCCGCCCTGCCGGACAACCTGCCGCGGGTGGAGGCGCAGCCGGGGCTGACGCGCATCAACGGATTGTTCCGCCACGGCTGGCTCATCGCGCCGGCGCTGGTGGAACGTGCATTGCAGGAGACGAGAGCATGAACAGGCAGATCACCCTCAACGGCGAGCCGCGGGCGATCCAGGACGGGACCACGCTGGCGGAACTCATCGCGGCCCTGGGCCATCCGCCGCAGTCGCTGGCCACCGCCGTCAACGGCGAGTTCGTCGCGCGCGACGCCCGCGCGGGCGTGCAGCTGCGCGAGGGCGACGCCGTCTTCACGTTCCAGCCCATCACCGGAGGTTGAGCACCATGGCATTCCACATCGGCGGCGTCGAGCTGCAAAGCCGCTTCTTCCTCGGCACGGCGGGCTATCCCTCGCCGCAGGTGCTGCAGGAGGCGATCGCCGCCTCGGGCACCGAGGTGGTCACGCTGTCGCTCAAGCGCCAGCTCGCGGCCGCGGGCGCGGCCAACGACTTCCACGCCATCATCCGTGCCAGCGGTGCGCGCCTGCTGCCCAACACCGCCGGCTGCCGCACCGCGCGCGAGGCGGTGACGCTGGCGCGCATGGCGCGCGAGATGTTCGGCACGCACTGGATCAAGCTGGAGGTGATCGGCGACGAGTACACGCTGCAGCCCGACCCCTTCGAGCTCGTGGAGGCCGCGCGCACGCTGGTGCAGGACGGCTTCGAGGTCTTCCCCTACTGCACCGACGACCTGGTGAGCTGCCAGCGGCTGCTGGACGCGGGCTGCCGCATCCTCATGCCCTGGGGCGCGCCCATCGGCTCGGGCCAGGGCCTGCTCAATCCCACCGCGCTGCGCACGCTGCGCGCGCGCCTGCCGGACGTGCCGCTGGTGGTGGACGCCGGCATCGGCTCGCCCAGGGACGCCGTGCAGGCGATGGAACTGGGCTACGACGCGGTGCTGGTGAATTCCGCCGTGTCGCAGTCGCACGACCCGGTGAAGATGGCGCGCGGCTTCCGCCTGGGCGTCGAGGCCGGCCGCCACGCCTGGGAAGCCGGCATCATGGCGCGCCAGGAGATGGCCGTGCCGTCGACGCCGGTGACCGGGCAGCCTTTCGTCCTCTGATTCAGGCGGCGGCGCCCTGCGCCTTCAGGTGCGCCTCGGTCGCGTCGCGCGCCGTGGCGTACACGCCGACCACGCGCCCGCCTTCGTCCTTCAGCAGGGCGAAGGCGAAATCCACGTAGAGCCTGCGGCCGTCCTTCGCGGTGGCGCGCGTGCGCATCACGCGCCCGGCGACGCGCAGCTCGCCGGTTTCGACCGCGCGCGCGAAGCCCGCGTCGTGCGCGGGACGGAAGCGCTCCGGCACGATCAGGTTCAGGTCTTCGCCCAGCGCCTCGGCACGCGTGTAGCCGAACAGGCGTTCGGCCGCCGGATTCCACGCCTGGATCGCGCCGCGCACGTCGGCGAGCACGAGGGCCTCGGGCAGTCCCTCGACCAGGGCCTGCAACAGCTTCGGATCGGAGAGGTTCACCGGGCCAGTCTGCCATAGCCCGCGTCCGACACCCACGGGAAGAACCCGCGTCTAGCATGCGGGGCATGGACGAGGACATCGAAGCGCTGCGCCGCGAAGTGGAGCACCTGATCGCGATGCACACGGCCTCCTACGTGACGCTCACGTCCCTGGTGGCCACGCATCCGCACCCGGAGCAGTTCCAGCTGCACCTGGTGTCGGCGCTGGAGGGCGTGCTGGGCTCGCCACGGCTGGCGAAGTGGACGGACGAACAGAAGCAGATCGTGCGCCGCGTGGTGGAGACCTTCCAGAACGTGCGGCCGGCCCCGGCCATGGATCCGCTGCGCGAGGCCCTGGGCGATCGCGACCCGCGCGACAAGCCTTAGGAAGCCAGGAACAGCGCCTGCAGGTCGGACAGGAAGTCGAAGCCGCGCTCGGTCGGCTTCACGCGCACGAGGTCGCGCTCGACCAAGCCCTTCCGCTGCGCTTCCTGCAAGGGCCTCTCGATGGCGCTGAGCGGCAGGCCCGTGCGGTCCATGAAGTCCTGCAAAGCGAAGCCTTCCTTCAGGCGCAGCGCATTGAGCATGTACTCGAAAGGCAGGTCCTTGCGCGCGACCTCCTCTTCCTGCGCCACGGCGTTGCCGGCCAGCGCGTTTTCCATGTACAGGCGCGGCTCGCGGTTGCGCACCTGCCGCATCACGCGATGCGGAAAGCTCAGCTTGCCGTGCGCGCCCGCGCCCAGCCCCAGGTAGTCGCCGAAGCTCCAGTAGTTGAAGTTGTGCCAGCAGCGATGGCCCGTCTTCGCGTAGGCGGAGACCTCGTAGCGCTCCAGGCCCGCGGGCGCCGTCATCTCGGTGATGCGGTCCAGCATTGCGTACGCCAGGTCGTCCGGCGGCGTCGCGGGCGGGAATTTCGCGAAGTAGGTGTTCGGCTCGATCGTGAGGTGGTAGATCGACAGGTGCGGCGGCATGAGCGCCAGCGCCTGCGTGACGTCGGCCTCGAGCTGCTCCAGCGTCTGGCCGGGCAGCGCGTACATCAGGTCCAGGTTGAAGGTCTCGAAGCTCGCGGCCGCCTCTTCCACCGCGGCGATCGCCTGCCGGCGGTCGTGCACGCGGCCCAGCGCGCGCAGGTGGTCGTCGTCGAAGCTCTGCACGCCAACGGACAGGCGCGTGACGCCCGCAGCGCGGAAGGCCTTGAAGCGGTCCTTCTCGAAGGTGCCGGGATTGGCCTCCAGCGTCACCTCGCAATCCGGCACGAGCTTCAGGCGCGCCCGCACGTCCGACAGCAGCCGGTCGATGCCCGCCGGCGAGAACAGGCTGGGGGTGCCGCCGCCGATGAAGATGCTGTGCACCTCGCGGCCCCACACCAGCGGCAGCGCGGCTTCCAGGTCCGCGCGCAGGGCGTCGAGGTAGCGCGTTTCGGGGAGTTCGCCGCGCGCCATCTCGTGCGAATTGAAGTCGCAATACGGGCACTTCTTCAGGCACCACGGCAGGTGGATGTACAGCGACAGCGGCGGCAGCGCCGGCAGCTGCAGCGTGCCGGGACGCAGGTAGTGCTGCACCTCCTGCATCACAGCCACCGTTCGCGGATCAGCTGCACCATCTGGCGCGCCGCCTGGCCGCGGTGGCTGTTCGCGTTCTTCACCTCGGGCGGGAGCTCGGCGAAGGTCTTGCCGAAGGCGGGGATGAACATCACCGGATCGAAGCCGAAGCCGTGCTCGCCCCGCGGCTCGCGCGTGATCTCGCCGGGAGCGCGGCCGACCGCGATCAGCGGCTCGGGATCCTGCGGCGTGCGCACCGCCACGAGGGTGCTGACCAGCGCGGCGCGGCGGTTGTCCACCTCGCGCATCTGTTCGAGCAGTGCGCGCACGTTGTTGTCGTCGCCCTTGGCATAGCCGAACTGCGTGGCGTAGTAGGCCGTGTCCACGCCCGGCAGGCCGCCGAAGGCATCGACGCACAGGCCGGCATCGTCGGCGATCGCGGGCAGCCCCGTGTGCGCCGCGGCATTGCGGGCCTTGGCCAGCGCGTTCTCCACGAAGGTGCGGTACGGCTCCTCGGCCTCCGGCACGTCCAGCTCGCCCTGGCGCACGAGCGCGATGCCCAGCGGCGCGAACATCGCCTGCAGCTCGGCGAGCTTGCCGGCGTTGTTGGAGGCCAGGACGATGCGGTCCATCACGCGGTGAGCGCCTGCCGCTGCAGGACCACCAGCTCGGTGATGCCCTTCTCGGCCAGGCGCAGCAGTTCGTCCATCTCCGCGCGCGTGAAGGGCGCGCCTTCGGCGGTGCCCTGCACTTCCACGTAGTGGCCGGCGCCGGTCATCACGACGTTCATGTCGGTGCCGCAGGCGACGTCCTCGACGTATTCCAGGTCCAGCAGCGGCGTGCCGTCGACGATGCCCACCGAGATGGCCGCCACCGGGCCGGTGATCGGCGAAGCCTGCAGCTTGCCGTCGGCCAGCAGCTTGTTCACGGCATCCTGCGCCGCGACGAAGGCGCCGGTGATGGCCGCCGTGCGCGTGCCGCCGTCGGCCTGCAGCACGTCGCAGTCGAGGGTGATGGTGCGCTCGCCCAGCTTCCCGAGGTCGAACACGGCGCGCAGCGACCGGCCGATCAGGCGCTGGATCTCCTGCGTGCGGCCGCTCTGCTTGCCGCGCGCCGCCTCGCGGTCGCCACGCGTGTGGGTGGCGCGGGGCAGCATGCCGTATTCCGCCGTCACCCAGCCTTCGCCGCTGCCGCGCTTGTGCGGCGGCACCTTCTCTTCCACGGAAGCGGTGCACAGCACGCGCGTGGCGCCGAACTCGATCAGCACCGAGCCTTCGGCGTGCACGGTGAAGCCGCGCGTGATGCGCACGGGACGGAGCTGGTCGGGCGCACGGCCGCCGCTGCGGAGGAAAGTCGTCATCGGGGGAATGATAGGGAAGCGGCGAAGGGTTTGCCGCGCAAAGGTTTCAGCCTTGTCATTGCGGGCCTGACCCGCAATCCACGCGGCGCAGGCACGAACGCTGCGATGGATCCCGGCTCAAGGCCGGGATGACAAGGCTGTCAGGCTTTCTTCGCCGCCGACCGCTTGATCGCTTCGTTGATCTCGGCGATGGACCGCTCGATCGCCGCGTCGTCGAGGTCGTCGACCAGGGTGTCGAGCACGCCCGCCTGGATGGTGGAGGCGAACACGCCGTCGGAGATGCTGTCCGTGGAGATGCCGCGGGTGGACTCGAAGGTGTCCGGCGTTTCCCACTCCAGGGCGATCACGGTCACGTTGTCGGAGTGCTCGCCGCCGTTGCGCAGCGCGCTTTCCACGAGGTCGGGCACCGCCTCGGCCACGGGCTTCACGGCCAGTTCGCGGACGATGTCGTCATCGCCCAGGCTGCTCCACAGGCCGTCGGAGCACAGCAGGATCTTGTCGCCCTGCTGCAGTTGCACCGGGCCGGTCACGTCGAAGACGGGCTTGGTCGGCGAGCCGAGGCAGGTGAAGAGGATGTTGCGGTTGATCCGGTCCATGCGGATCACGCCGGCCGCCTGCTGCTCCAGGTAGGAGTGGTCGCGGGTGCGGGTGAGCAGTTCGCCCTCGCGCACCACGTACAGGCGCGAATCGCCGCAGTGCACCCAGGTCGCGTGGCCGCTCTGCACGATGGCCGCCACCAGCGTGGTGCGGGGCGTGTCGAGCATGCCCTTCTCGCTGGCGTAGCGGATGATCTGGTGGTGCGCCGCCATCAGGGCGACGGAGAGGAACTCGGTCACGTCGCGCACGACGGGCCGCGCTTCCTTCTGGTACAGCGCGCTGACGGTCTGCAGGGCAAGCTGCGCGGCAACCTCGCCGTCGGGGTGCCCGCCCATGCCGTCGGCCAGCAGGAACAGCCCGGACTCCCGCGTGTAGCAGTAGCCCATGCGGTCCTCGTTCTTCTCGCGGCCGCCCTTGCGGCTGACCTGGAAGACGGAGAACTTCAATTCAGCCTCCGCCGAGCCGCCTCAAGGAGGCTGAAGCCCCCTCGGGGGGCAGCAACTACACGCAGTGAGTTGCGTGGGGGCCTCATTTCGCTTTGGCTCCGAAGCCGGTGCGTTTCATGCTTTTCTTGGTGTCCGTCACCATGTTGTCGAACTGGAGGCGCATCTTCTCACCGACGGACAGCTTCGTATAGCGGCGCTCGCCTTCCCGGCTCAGCTCCTTCTGGAGGGCGAACACGGATTGCGGCCGGGACAGCGGATCGAGCGACATGCACCATTCCACCACCTCGATCAGGTTGTCGGAATAGACGCCGCGCAGGCGGGAGAGCGCGAGCGACAGGCGGTCCTTTTCCAGCCGCTGCGGCGCGTCGTTGGGCGGATAGCCCTGCATGCAGGCGTAGATGCAGGCGCCGATGGCGTAAATGTCCGTCCACGGGCCCATCGACGAATCGCGGCGGTACATCTCCGGCGCGGCGAAGCCGGGCGTGTACATGGGGCGGATGAAGTTGCCTTCCTTGGACAGCACTTCGCGCGCGGCGCCGAAGTCGATCATCACGGCGCGGTTGTCGTCGGTGATGAAGATGTTGGCCGGCTTGATGTCCAGGTGCAGCATCTTGTGCTGGTGCACGATGCGCAGCCCGCGCAGGATCTCGTCGAAGAGCGAGCGGATGGTCGATTCGCGGAAGACCTTCTGCTTCTTCAGCTCGCGGGCGGTGATGATGAAGTCCTGCAGGGTCGCGCCCTCCAGGTAGTTCATCACCATGTACACCGTCTCGTTCTCGCGGAAGAAGTTCAGCACGCTCACCACGGAGCTGTGCGAGATCTGGGCGAGCGAGCGGCCTTCCTCGAAGAAACTCTTGAGGCCGAGGCGGTACAGGGACAGCTTCTCGGGCGCCACCTGCGGCAGCAGCTCGCCCGGCGGGCGCGTCGCGAGCGAGGAAGGCAGGTATTCCTTGATGGCGACCTGCTGGCCCTCGTTGTCCACCGCGAGGTAGACGACGCCAAAGCCGCCGGCGGACAGCTTCCGCACGACCCGGTATCCGCCGATGACCGTATCCGGCGGCAACGGCGCCGGTTTCAGCTTTGACATAATTTGATGATTGTGCGGGGCGCTGCGCTGGCCCCGAACGTGCCTGAAATCCTGTAACGAACTTCAAACACCCCCTCGCATGCCAGTTTACAGCATGACCGGTTACGCCTCGGCGCAACTCAGCCCCGGGACGGCGCCGGCCGGCCACGATGGCAGCAAACCTGCAACACCGGCCCGGCTCGGGCTTGAAATCCGATCCGTCAACAGCCGTTTCCTGGACCTGAGCTTCCGCCTGGGCGAGGAATTGCGCGCCCACGAGCCGGCCCTGCGGGAGCTGATCGCCGGCCGCATCAAGCGCGGCAAGGTGGAAGTGCGCGCCAACGTGGAAGGCGCCGCGGCCGAAGGGCTGCGCGAGCCTTCCATGGGCACCCTGCAGCGCCTGGCGGCCCTGCAGGATTCCGTACGGACCTGGATGCCTTCGGCCGGCGCCCTGTCGGTCGCCGAGGTCCTGCGCCTGGCCTCGGCCGAGACGGCGGGCGGGCAGGACTGGACCGAGCCGCTGCAGCAAGTCGCGACCGAGGCCCTGGCGGACCTGGTGGCCGCCCGCGAGCGCGAAGGCGCGCGGCTGGCCACGATGCTGCTGGGCCACCTGGAGCAGTTGCGCGCCCTGGCGGACCAGGCCCGGCCGCTGGTGCCGCAACTGGTGGAACAGCAGCGCCAGCGCTTCCTGGAGCGCTGGAAGGAGGCCATGGCCCTGTCCGAGGGCACGGCCACGCCTGAGGCGGCCCAGGACCGGGCGCTCACGGAGGCTACGGCCTTCGCC
Source organism: Pseudomonadota bacterium (assembly GCA_023438115.1). GTDB lineage: Bacteria > Pseudomonadota > Gammaproteobacteria > Burkholderiales > Burkholderiaceae_C > Ramlibacter. Next base: position 11,051 of record JAEZEB010000209.1, read on the forward strand.
ATCCGGATCGACGTGGCCGAGGAGCTGACCCGCCTGGCCGCGCACCTCGACGAGATCGAGCGCCTGGTGCGCAAGGGCGGGGAGATCGGCAAGCGCCTGGACTTCCTGATCCAGGAGCTGCATCGCGAGGCCAACACCCTGGGCTCGAAGTCCGCCGCGCTGGAACTGACGAAGATCTCGGTCGACATGAAAGTCCTGATCGAGCAGATGCGCGAGCAGGTCCAGAACCTCGAATAGCGATAATCCCGCATGGACTACCCCGGGAATCTCTTCGTTGTGGCGGCCCCGAGCGGCGCCGGCAAATCCAGCCTGGTCAAGGCCCTGCTGGAACTCGACTCCCGCGTGCAGCTCTCGGTGTCGCACACCACCCGCGCGCCGCGCGGCCAGGAGAAGCACGGGCGCGACTACTTCTTCGTCTCCGACGCCGAATTCGACCAGATGGTGCTGGCCGACGCCTTCGTCGAATGGGCCAACGTGCACGAGCGGCGCTACGGCACCTCCAAGAAGGCCATCGAGGACCGCATCGCCCACGGCGCCGACGTGATCCTGGAGATCGACTGGCAGGGCGCGCTGCAGATCAAGCGCATCTTCGCCAACGCGGTGCTGATGTTCATCCTGCCGCCAAGCTGGGACGAGCTGCGCTCCCGCCTGGAGCGGCGCGGCGAGGACGCCCCGGACGTGATCGAGATGCGGCTGGAGAACGCCCGGACCGAGCTGGCGCAGGCGAAAGAATTCGATTTCGTTATAATCAACGAGTTGTTCGAGCGCGCGCTTTTCGACCTCAAAGCGATCGTGCACGCCCAGCGCCTGAAGTACCTGTCCCAGCGCCGCCTGCGCGCGGAGACCTTCCAGGCCCTCGGGATCTGACCCCAGACCTGCCCCCGGAGAGAGATATGGCCCGCATCACCGTCGAGGACTGCCTCGAGAAGATCCCCAACCGCTTCCAGCTGGTGCTGGCCGCGACCTACCGCGCCCGTATGCTGAGCCAGGGCCACGCCCCCAAGATCGAGAGCAAGAACAAGCCGGGCGTCACCGCCCTGCGCGAGATCGCCGACGGCAAGATCGGCCTGGAAATGCTGAAGAAAGTTCCCGGTTAAGGACCGCTCGGCCCCGCAAAGGCACCGCTGCGGCGGTGCTTTTTCGTTCCTGCGCCCGCGACGGGCGCCTCGCGCGCTACATTAGGGCATGAGCGCGGTGCTCCCCACGGTCTCGGGCGGCGGCAAACGCCCCAGCAGCCCCATCCTCCCTTCCCCGGCCGCGGCCAACGCGGCTGCCGCCAGTTTTGCGGCCCTCACCGCGCGGCTGGACTACCTGGATGCCGCCGAAGTCGACCAGGTCCGCAAGGCCTACCGCTTCGCCGACGAGGCCCACCTGGGGCAGATGCGCGCCAGCGGCGAGCCCTACATCACCCACCCGATCGCCGTCGCCGCCCAGTGCGCGGAGTGGAAGCTCGATGCGCAGGCCCTGCAGGCGGCGCTGCTGCACGACGCGCTGGAGGACTGCGGCGTCACGAAGGCGCAGCTGCTCGAACGCTTCGGGCCCGCGGTGGCCGAACTCGTGGACGGCCTGACCAAGCTGGACAAGCTGCAGTTCAACACCCGCGAAGAGAACCAGGCCGAGAGCTTCCGCAAGATGCTGCTGGCCATGGCCCGCGACGTGCGCGTGATCCTGGTGAAGCTGGCCGACCGCACCCACAACATGCGCACGCTGCAGGACGTGCCGCGGGAGAAGTGGAACCGCATCGCGGGCGAGACCCTGGACATCTACGCGCCCATCGCGCACCGCCTGGGCCTGAACACCACCTACCGCGAGCTGCAGGAGCTGTCGTTCCGCTACCTCAAGCCCTGGCGCTACGGCGTGCTGTCCAAGGCCGTGGCCAAGGCGCGCAGCCGCCGCCGCGACCTGATCCAGAAGGTGCAGCGCGACGTGGAAGGCACGTTCGAGACGGCCGCCATGAAGGTGCGCATCGCCGGCCGCGAGAAGACGCTGTACTCCATCTACAAGAAGATGGACGAGAAGCACCTGAGCTTCGCCAACGTCACCGACATCTACGGCTTCCGCATCATCGTGCCCACGGTGACGGACTGCTATACGGCCCTGGGCCTGCTGCACCAGCTGTACAAGCCGGTACCGGGCAAGTTCAAGGACCACATCGCGATCCCCAAGATCAACGGCTACCAGTCGCTGCACACGACGCTGGTGGGCCCTTCGGGCGTGAACGTCGAATTCCAGCTGCGCACGGAGGCGATGCACCTGGTGGCGGAGTCCGGCGTGGCCGCGCACTGGCTGTACAAGGCCAGCGTGCCGCAGGACGAGGAGCGCCTGGGCACCAAGTGGCTGCAGTCGCTGCTGGACATCCAGAACGAGACGCGCGACGCCGCGGAGTTCTGGGACCACGTGAAGATCGACCTGTTCCCGGACGCCGTCTACGTCTTCACGCCCAAGAACGAGATCCTCGCGCTGCCCCGCGGCGCGACGGTGGTCGACTTCGCGTATGCGATCCACTCGGACGTCGGCGACCACACGGTGGCCGCGCGCATCAACGGCGACCAGGTGCCGCTGCGCAGCGAGCTGAAGAACGGCGACGTGGTGGAAGTGGTCACCGCGCCGGTCTCCACGCCCAATCCGGCCTGGCTGGGCTTCGTGCGCACCGGCCGCGCGCGCTCCAAGATCCGCCACCACCTCAAGACCCTGGCCCAGGCCGAGTCGCAGCAGCTGGGCGAGAAGCTGCTGACGCAGGCGCTGCGCGCCGAAGGCATGAAGCGCCTTCCGCCGGAAGATGAGACCTACCACGCGCTGTGGGAGAAGCTGCTGCGCTTCACCGGCAACAAGACGCGCGCGGAGTTGCTGACCGACCTGGGCCTGGGCAAGCGCATCGCCGGCATCGTGGCCAAGCGCCTCATGACGCTGCTGTCGGAAACCGGCGAGCGGCCCGACGCGCTGCTCCTGAGCCGCGAGCGCTTCACCGCGCACGAGAACGTGTCGCAGGGCGCGGTGACCCTGGACGGCAGCGAGAACGCCTCGGTGCAGTTCGCCAGCTGCTGCCGGCCCGTGCCGGGCGACGCCATCCTGGGCTACCTGGGACGCGGCGAAGGCCTGGTGGTGCACACCGCCGACTGCGCGGTGGCCAAGCGCCTGCAGAACAAGGACGCCGAGCGCTTCATCGGCGTCGAGTGGGCCGACGAGCCGGTGCGTTCCTTCGAAACCGGCGTGCTGGTCACGGTGGCCAACGGCAAGGGCACGCTCGCGCGCGTGGCGGCGGCGCTGGCGAATGCCGAAGCCGACATCACGCACGTGGACATGGACGACGAGCGCCGGCAGGACGCGACCGACCTGCGCTTCGTGGTCTCGGTGCGCGACAAGACGCACCTCGAATCCGTGCTGCGCAACCTCAAGCGCACGCCCAACGTGATGAGCGCCCGGCGCATCCGGCCCGGCCAGTAAGCACCACCCCCCGACGCTCAGGGCGCGGGGTACGCCACCTTCACGACCTCGATCTCCTTCGGGCCTGCGGGCGTCACGAGCTTGACCACGTCGCCCTCGCGCGCCTTCAGCAGGGCGCGCGCGATCGGCGAGATCCAGCTCACCTGCCCCTGCGCGCTGTCCGCCTCGTCGATGCCCAGGATGGTGACGGTGCGCTCCTCGCCCGTGTCCTCCTCCGCATACGTGACCGTGGCGCCGAAGAACACCTGGTCGTGGCCATGGTGCAGCGAAGGATCGGTCACCTCCGCGATCTCCAGCCGGCGCGTGAGGAAGCGGATGCGCCGGTCGATCTCGCGCAGGCGCTTCTTGCCATAGAGGTAGTCGCCGTTCTCCGAGCGGTCGCCGTTGCTCGCGGCCCAGTGCACCACGTCCACCACCTTGGGCCGCTCGTCGTCGATCAGCTGCAGCAGTTCCGCCCGCAGGCGTGCGTAGCCTTGCGGGGTGATGTAGTTCTTGCCGCCGGCGGGCAGGGGCGGCAGGGCGGCGCCGTCCTCGTCGTCGTCGCCGTCGGTTTCGCGCGTGAACGCCTTGCTCATGCGGCCAAGCATAGCCAGTGCGAAAGGTTCCGTGCACTATTGCCCGGACGCCGGGGTAATTCCCCATCGTTTTGGGGAGAGCGTTTCCGGCCTTGCGTTTCTAGAATGGCTGCACCTTCCCTGGGGGCCTGCCGCCTTGAACTCCACCCGGACGCTCGTCGACCCGTTTGCGGACGATGCCCCCATCGGCCGCCGCCCGCTCGTGGCCGTCCTGCCCTTCGCCACCCTGGGCGGCGACGCCTCGCTGCAGGGCCTGGGCGCCGAGATCGCGGACCTTCTGCGCGAGCGCCTGGAAAGCGACCCCGTCATCCAGGCCATCCTGATCAGCTCGGAATTCCTCTCCAAGGCGCCGCCGCACGCCATCGAGCTGATCTGCCGCGAACTGCGCGTGGGCTATCTCATCACCGGCAAGTGCCACGCGGTGGGCGGCAATCCCTCGCTGTACGTGGAAGTCACCGACACGCGCGACTGGCACATCCGCTGGGCCAACTTCTACGGCGGGCGCGCGCGCGCCCTGCTGGCGGACGAAGACGGTGCGATGGGCGAACTCGCGGCCTCGCTGCGCCGCCTGCTGATCGAACAGCCTGCGCGCTGAGCGGTCCACCATCGGAGGGATGGGCGCGGCCGCCGCCCCTTCCTAGCATGGCCGCTCCAGGAGGTTCGCATGGCCAGCTACTTCGTCGCCTCCCGCGCCCGTCCCGACGGCGTCCATCCGGTGCACGACCGCGGTCGCTGCCCGCCCGAATCCTTCCCACGGCAAGCAAGCGAATACCTCGGCGAGTTCATCGACGCCGCGCAGGCGCTGGTGGTGGCGCGGCAGGTCTATGCCGCGGCCGGAACCTGCACCTGCTGCCATTCCACGCTGGGTGCCACGCCGGCATGGCTGCGTTCCGCAGGAGTCGGCGGGGAAGCCTAGGCTCCGTCCTACGTCAGCAGTTCGCGGGCCGTGCCCATACTGGCCCGGCATGACGCTCAATCCGGTCGACCTGCTGCTGGTGATCCTCGTCGCGATCGGTGCCGTGTCCGGCTTCTCGCGCGGCTTCCTGTTCGCCGCCCTGGACCTGCTGACCCTCGCGGCCAGCCTGGTCGCCGCCTTCCTCGGCTGGCGCCACCTCGCCGACTGGGTGGGGCAGCTGGCACCCTCGCTCGGCATCTGGATCGCGCCGCTGGCCTTCGTGGGCATCTTCCTGCTGGTGCACCTGCTGCTGGGAAGCCTGGCGGTGAAGATGGCGCTGGGCATCCCGGCGCCGGCGCACCGCAACATCCTGAACCGCATCCTCGGCATCGCGCCCGGCGCGGTGAACGGCGGCGTGCACGCGGTGGTGGCCGCCGTGCTCCTGCTGACGCTGCCGCTGGGCGCGCGCATCGGCGGCTGGACACAGGACAGCGCGCTCGCATCCCGCTTCGCCGCGCCTGCGGAATGGGTGGAGGTGCAGCTGTCGCCCATCTTCGATCCGGTGGTGCAGCGCACGCTGCAGGCGCTGATCGTCAAGCCCCAGTCGCGCGAATCCATCCCGCTGAAGTTCCGCGTCACGAACGCGCCGCCGCGTCCCGACCTCGAGGCGCAGATGCTCGAACTGGTGAACGCGGAGCGGCGCGCCGCCGGCCTGCAGCCGCTGAAGCCCGATCCGCAGATGACCCAGGTGGCGCGCGGGCACAGCCGCGACATGTTCGCGCGCAGCTATTTCTCCCACGTGTCGCCGGACGGCGAGGACCTGGCGGACCGCATGCGCGCGGCGAGCGTGGGCTATCTCGCCGCCGGCGAAAACCTCGCGCTGGCGCCCACGCTCCAGAGCGCGCACGCGGGGCTCATGCAGTCGCCGGGGCACCGCGCCAACATCCTGCGGCCGCAGTTCGGCCGCCTGGGCATAGGCATCCTGGACGGCGGCGTGCACGGGCTCATGGTCACGCAGGCCTTCCGCAACTGAGAGGAAGGACGTGGAAGCGCTCGCCCCCACCCCCGACGACCCGCGCGAAGCGGCGCAGGCGGCCGGCCTCGTCTACGTGAGCGACGAGGACCGCGGCATCCGGCGCGAACGCAAGGGCGACGCCTTCCTGTACTACAAGCCCAATGGCAACCGCGTCGACGACGAGGCCACGCTGGAGCGCATCCGCAAGCTGGCGATCCCGCCGGCGTACGAGGACGTCTGGATCTGCCCGCGGGCCAACGGCCACCTGCAGGCCACCGGCCGCGACGCGCGCGGGCGCAAGCAGTACCGCTACCACCCGCAGTTCCGCGAGGCGCGCGAGAGCAACAAGTACGAGCACATGATGGAGTTCGCGCGCGCGCTGCCGGCCATCCGCGCCAAGCTCGCCGAGCACATGGCGCTGCGCGGGCTGCCGCGCGAGAGGGTGCTCGCCACCGTGGTGCACCTGCTGGAGACCACACTGATCCGCGTGGGCAACGACGACTACGCGCGCGAAAACAAGAGCTACGGCCTGACCACGCTGCGCACGCCGCACGTGAAGGTGGAAGGCTCCGAGCTGCGTTTCCAGTTCAAGGGCAAGAGCGGCAAGACCTGGCGGCTGCAGGTGAAGGACAGGCGCATCGCGAAGATCGTGCGCGCCTGCCAGGACCTGCCGGGCCAGCGCCTGTTCCAGTACCAGGACGACGAGGGCGAGGTGTGCGAGGTCACCTCCGCCGACGTCAACGCCTACCTGCGCGAGATCACCGGCCGCGACGTGACGGCCAAGGACTTCCGCACCTGGGCGGGTACCGTGATGGCGGCCCTGGCCCTGCAGGAGTTCGAAGCCTTCGACAGCCAGGCCACGCAGAAGAAGAACCTCAAGGCCGCGATCGAACGCGTGGCCGCGCGCCTGGGCAACACGCCCACCATCTGCCGCAAGTGCTACGTCCATCCCGAGGTGCTGAACGCGTACACCGAGGGCGCGCTGCTGCTGGAGGTGAAGGAAAAGGCGGAGGAGGAGCTGCGCGGGGATATCGCGCGGCTCAAGCCAGAGGAGGCAGCCGTGCTCGCGATGCTGGAGGGACGCCTCAAGCGGACGCTGGAAGGCTCGCTGAAAGAGAGCCTGGCCGCGGCGAAGAAGAAGGGCAAGCGCAAGGGCGCGCCCGCCCGCGCGAAAGCCGCCTAGCGCTGCGTCGTCCCCCGCAGCTTCACCAGAACCCGCAGCACCTCCGCCACGCTCCACGCCTGGGCCACGCAGCCGCGCGGCGTGTAGGGCGGCTCGGCGTCGAAGATCTCGCTGATGGAGCCTATGCAGGCCTCGCCCAGGTGCGCGGCGAAGCCCTCGATCAGCGTCTCGATGCCGCGGCGGTCGCCGGGATGCACCTTGAGCCACGCGTCGGCGAACGGCCCCGCGAGCCAGCCCCACACGGTGCCCTGGTGATAGGCCGCATCGCGCGCGCGCAGGTCGCCGTAGTACTTGGCCTTGTAGTCGGGATGGCCGGGCGCGAGGGACCGCAGGCCAACGGGCGTGACCAGCAGGCGGTGGGCCACGTCGACCACGCTGCGCCAGCGTTCGGGATCCAGCACCGGATGCGGCAGCGCGATGGAGAGCAGCATGTTCGGGCGGATCGCGGCATCGTCGCCGCCCTCGCCGTCCACCACGTCGTAGAGGCACTTGGTGGATGGGTTCCAGAAGCGCTCGTTGAAGCTGTCGTACAGGCGGCGCGCATGCTGCGCCATCTCCTGCGCGCGCGCGTCGTCGCCCTCCTCGCGCAGCCAGCGCTCCATGAGGCGCAGTGCGTTGTAGAACAGCGCGTTGAGCTCCACGGCCTTGCCCCGGCGCGGCGTCACCACCCAGCCTTCCACCTTGGCGTCCATCCACGTGAGCTGGTAGCCCTCCGCGCCCTGTCGCAGCAGGCCGTCGCGGTGGTCCACGCCGATGTTGAAGCGGGTGCCGCGCAGGTGGTGCTCGATGATGGACACGAAGGTCGGGATGGCGTGGCGCAGCGTGAGGCGATCGCCCGTGACGGCGACGTAGCGGTCCATCGCGTGGAAGAACCACAGCGTCGCGTCGGCCGTGTGGTACAGGCCCTCGTTCTGCCCCTCCGGGAACATGTTGGGGATCAGGCCGTCCTTCACGTAGTGCAGGAAGGTGCGCAGGATGTAGCCGGCTTCCGAGTGCCGGCCCGTGGCGAGCGTGAGCCCCTCCAGGCTGATCATCGTGTCGCGGCCCCAGTCGGTGAACCAGTGGTAGCCGGCGATCACCGTGCGCACCTCGTCGCCCTCGGCGCGGGCGCGCATCATGTCGGCGATGCGGCTGACCGGCAGGAACAGGAAGCCGTCGGCAGCCAGCACCAGCTCCGCCATCGGACAGCCGTGCAACGAGGGGTGGGCCAGGCGGACGATGCGCCGCCGCCGCTCCCGTTCGAAGGCCAGCACGTCGGCGGGGGGCAGCGCCTCCATCCGCTGCCACGGCTCCGCCGCGGCGACGAAGGTGACCTGGCTGCCCTCCGTCAGCTCGCCGCCGAAATAACCGGGGCTCCACAGCTGGCCGCGCGATTCGTAACCGCGCTCCGCCTCCACGCCGTAGACGATCTCGCGGCCGCGGCCGCCGTCGAGCGTCAGCGGCATGTCCGCCCCCTCGACCATCATGCGCAGCACCGGCAGGTCGCGCCCGGCCGACACCTCGTAGCGGGCGCCGAAAGCGGTCATGCGGTAGT
>JAEZEB010000210.1 GCA_023438115.1 Pseudomonadota bacterium
GCCTACTACATCGCCGCGGGCACCGACCAGATCTTCGTCGACAAGGCCAGCATCGTCGGCAGCATCGGCGTGCTGATGGAAGGCTGGGGCTTCACGGGCCTGATGGACAAGCTGGGCGTGGAGCGCCGGCTGCTCACCGCGGGCGAGAACAAGGGCTTCCTCGATCCCTTCAGTCCGCAGACCGAGACGCACCGCCAGCACGCGCAGCAGATGCTGGACGTGGTGCACCGCCAGTTCATCGACATCGTCAAGACCGGACGCGGCAAGCGCCTGAAGCAGGACATGCCGGAGCTGTTCAGCGGCCTGTTCTGGACCGGCCAGCAAGCGGTGGAGCTGGGCCTGGCCGACCAGCTGGGCAACCTCGACTTCGTCGCGCGCGAAGTGCTGAAGACCGAGGAACTGGTGGACTACACGCGCCGCGAGAACATCGGCGAGCGCCTGGTCAAGCGCTTCGGCGCGGCGATCGGCGAGGGCGCGGTGAAGGCGATGCGGACGCTGCCGGCGGTGCGTTGACGTGCCGGCGGGCTCGCGGCGCGAGCCCACCCTGCGAGGCGGGCGATCGTCGTAGGGTGGGCAGCTTCGCTGCCCACCATCTCAAGCCCCCAGCGCGAACACGGCCGGCACGTCGTTGGCGACCGGCGCTGCCTGCTTCTTCCATTCCGCGACGCCGGCGCTGCGGCACACCGCCTCCGGCAGCGTGAGGCCCGAGGCCACCGCCACCCGCGTCGTGGGCTTCAGCCCTTGCAACATCGCCTGCCACACCGCGGCATTCCGGTAAGGCGTCTCGATGAACATCTGCGTCTGCCCCGTGCGCAGCGCCAGCGCCTCCAGCTCGCGCAGGCGCTGCGTGCGCGCCGCGGCCTCCTGCGGCAGGTAGCCCACGAAGGCGAAGTTCTGGCCGTTCAGGCCGCTGGCCGCCAGCGCCAGCAGCAGGGAAACAGGCCCCACCAGCGGCACCACCTCGATCCCGAGTTCGTGCGCGGCGCGCACGACGGACGACCCCGGATCGGCCACGGCGGGCATGCCCGCTTCGCTCACCAGTCCCACGTCATGGCCGTCCAGCGCCGCCTGCAGGAGAGGGCGCGCGTCGAAGCCGCCGGCCGCGTGGTCGCCCTTCTTGTGCACCGCGCGCGGCAGCTCCTGGATCGACTGCTGCTGCAGCGGCACCGCCAGCGGCTGCAGTTCGCCGGCGCGTTTGAGGAAGGCGCGGGCGGACTTCGCGTTCTCGCAGATCCAGTGCTGCAGGCGCGCGGCGACCGCGATCGTGCCGGCGGGCAGCACCTCGCCCAGCGGCGCCTGCACCGCGCAGCCGAAGTCCAGCGGCGCGGGAACGAGGTAGAGGCGGCCGCGCGCCATCAGAAGACGCGCAGTCCCGCGGCGCGCAGCATGCGGCAGGTGCGGATCAGCGGCAGGCCGACCAGCGCCGTGGGGTCGTCGCTCTCGATCGATTCGAGCAGCGCGATGCCCAGTCCCTCGCTGCGCGCGCTGCCGGCGCAGTCGTAAGGCTGTTCGGCGTGGAGGTACGCCTCGATGTCGTCGCGCCCGAGGTTGCGGAAGCGCACCCGCACCGGCGCGAGGTCGTGCTCGGCGAAGCCGCTTTCCTGGCACATCACGGTCAGGGCCGTCTGGAAGATCACGGTGCGGCCGCTCATCTTCTGCAATTGCGCGACCGCGTTCGCATGGTTGCCGGGCTTGCCCAGCGGCTCGCCTTCGAGGTCCGCGACCTGGTCCGAGCCGATCACGACGGCGGCCGGATGCAGCCGGGCCACGGCCGCTGCCTTGGCGGCCGCCAGCCGCCGCGCCAATGCAGCGGGTGCTTCGCCGGCGAGAGGGGTTTCATCGACCTGGGGCGGCTCGACGGCGAAGGGCAGGCGCAGGCGCGAGAGCAGCTCGCGCCTGTACGCCGAGGTCGAGCCGAGCACGAGCGCGCGGACGGAAGAGGCTGGCGGGGCAGGCGGCATCCGCCGATTCTCTTACACTGGATTCATGGCCAAGGACTTCGACCCGCAACGCCTGGACATCCAGCGCTTCGCCGAGGCCGGCGCCGAGCTCCGCGGGAGCGACGCGCTGGCTGATTTTCCCCGGCTCGCGCGCGAAACCGAAGGCGAGGCGCAGCGCGAGGTGCAGTGGCAGGCGCGCGGCGAACTGCTCAATCCGCGCCACGTGCAGCCGCAGGTCTGGGTGCACCTGGAAGCGGGCGCGAGCCTGCCGCTGTTGTGCCAGCGCTGCCTCACGCCCGTGGAGGTGCCGCTGGCGGTGGAGCGCTCCTTCCGCTTCGTGGCCGACGAGGCCACCGCCGCGGCGGAGGACGACGAGGCGGAGGAGGACCTGCTGGCGCTGAGCCACAGCTTCGACCTGCGCGAACTGGTGGAGGACGAGCTCCTGATGGAACTGCCCGTCGCCCCCATGCACGAGACCTGTCCCGTCCCCGTGAAGATGTCCGTCGTCGATCCCGGCTTCGAGGCGGCCGAGGCGGAAAAGGAGCATCCCTTCGCCGTGCTGGGGAAGCTCAAGGCACCGCGCTAGGGCACTGGAGGGGACTTGGGCTATAATCGTGGGCTTCGCGCCGCCAGGGCCGCCACAACCATGCGGGTGGGCATCCTTGCAGTGCGCCTTGTCCAACCCGATCAACCGCTGCCGCCACCCCGCGGCGCACGCATTCCAGGAGCCCGCCATGGCCGTCCAGCAAAACAAGAAGTCGCCGTCCAAGCGCGGCATGCACCGTTCGCACAATGCCCTGAACGTTCCGGGCATCGCCGTCGAGCCGACCACCGGCGAGACGCACCTGCGCCACCACATCAGCCCCACGGGCTTCTACCGTGGCCGCAAGGTGCTCAAGACCAAGAACGACGCCTGATCGGAGATCCGGCACGCAGGCCCGGCATGCGCGATGCACGCCGGGCCTTTTTGTTGCCGACCCGGATGAGCGCTGTTTGGCTCTACAGTTGAGGCCATGACGACGACCCTCGCAGTCGATTGCATGGGAGGCGACCACGGCCCGAAGGTCACGCTGGCCGCGTGCCGGCATTTCCTCGACGCCCACCCCGACGCCCAGCTGCTGCTGGTGGGCGCGCCCGCGGCCCTCGAAGGCCTGCAGCATCCCCGCGCCCGCATCGTCCCCGCGACCGAGGTCGTGGCCATGGACGATGCCGTGGAAGTCGCCCTGCGCAAGAAGAAGGATTCGTCCATGCGCGTGGCGATCCAGCAGGTCAAGGACGGCCAGGCCCAGGTGGCGGTGTCGGCCGGCAACACCGGCGCGCTGATGGCGCTGGCGCGCTACCTGCTCAAGACCGAGGACGGCATCGATCGCCCGGCCATCGCGACCCATTTGCCCAATGCCACCGGCGGCGCCACCACGGTGCTGGACCTCGGCGCCAACGTCGACTGCACCGAGCAGCACCTGCTGCAGTTCGCCGTCATGGGTTCGGCCCTCGTGTCCGCGCTGACGGAGAACAACAATCCCTCGGTGGGCCTCCTGAACATCGGGGAAGAGGTGATCAAGGGCAACGAGGTGATCAAGCGCGCGGGCGAGCTGCTGCGCGCGGCCGGCGCGGCCGGCGACCTCAATTTCTTCGGCAACGTCGAAGGCAACGACATCTTCAAGGGCACGACCGACATCGTGGTCTGCGATGGTTTCGTGGGCAACGTGGCGCTCAAGACCAGCGAGGGCGTGGCCTCCCTCATCAGCGGCTTCCTCAAGGAGGAATTCACCCGCAATCCGCTCACCAAGCTCGCGGCGCTGGCCGCCTGGCCCGTGCTGTCGGCGCTGAAGAAGCGCGTGGACTACCGCCGTTACAACGGCGCGGCGCTGCTGGGCCTGCGCGGGCTGGTGTTCAAGAGCCATGGCTCCGCCGACGAACTGGCTTTCGAGCAGGCCCTCAACCGCGCGTATGATGCGGCCCGGAACAATCTGCTCGACCGCGTCCAGGCCCGGATCGCGCATGCCCGCCCCCTGCTGGTGGGCGGCGATGCCGACGCATCCCTGGAAGCGGCCACCACGACAGCATGACGAGATACTCCCGGATCACGGGCACCGGCAGCTACCTGCCCCCCAGGCGCGTGACCAACGCCGACCTCGCCGCCCAGCTGGCCGAGCGCGGCATCGAGACTTCCGACGAATGGATCGTGGAGCGCACCGGCATCCGGGCGCGCCACTTCGCCGAGCCCGAGGTCGCCACCAGCGACCTGGCGCTTCCCGCCGCGCGCAACGCGCTGGAAGCGGCTGGCCTGCAGGCCTCCGACATCGACCTGATCATCGTCGCCACGTCCACGCCGGACATGGTGTTCCCGTCCTCGGCCACCATCCTGCAGAACAAGCTGGGTGTCGCGGGCTGCCCCGCGTTCGACCTGCAGGCCGTATGCAGCGGCTTCGTGTATGCGCTGACGGTCGCCGACTCCATGATCCGCAGCGGCGCCGCCAGCAAGGCGCTTGTGGTGGGCGCGGAAGTCTTCTCGCGCATCCTGGACTTCAACGACCGCACGACGTGCGTGCTGTTCGGCGACGGCGCCGGCGCCGTGGTGCTGGAAGCTTCCGACACGCCGGGCATCCTGGCGAGCGACCTGCACGCCGACGGCAAGCACGTGGAGATCCTGTGCGTGCCGGGCACGGTGTTCGGCGGCAAGGTGCACGGCAACCCGCTGCTGCGCATGGACGGCCAGGCCGTGTTCAAGCTCGCCGTGGGCGTGCTGGAGCAGGCGGCGCGCGCCACGCTGGCGAAGGCCGGGCGGGCGGAGTCCGACATCGACTGGCTGATCCCGCACCAGGCCAACATCCGCATCATGCAGGGCACGGCGAAGAAGCTGAAGCTGCCCATGGACAAGCTGGTGGTGACCGTGGACGAGCACGGCAACACCTCGGCCGCCTCGATCCCGCTGGCGCTGGACGCGGCCGTGCGGGGTGGCAAGATCGCGAAAGGTGACACGCTGATGCTGGAAGGCGTGGGCGGCGGCTTCACCTGGGGCGCCGTGCTGCTCGATTTCTGAGCCGCCGGGCCACGCCAATCTGGAGACCGTCATGAAACCGTTCGCTTTCGTCTTCCCGGGACAGGGCTCGCAGTCCGTCGGCATGCTCGACGCCTGGGGCGACC
>JAEZEB010000215.1 GCA_023438115.1 Pseudomonadota bacterium
GCTCGAGCATGCGCTCGTACGTGGTGCGGAGGTTCTCGTGTTCCTTGTTGGGCAGCTTGGCGAGTTTGCGCTCGACGTCGTGCGGCCGGAAGACGTTGCGCAGGTTGGCGATGGGAAGCTTGAACGAAGACGGTTGATGGGGCACCAGACTGCGGCTGTCCATTCGCGCAACTCCTTCACTGACTGCTGGGTTGATTCCAGCATAAGGCGTGCCCGAGTTCAACCGAGTCGGGCCGCGACCGCGACCGACTGTCAGTAAAACGCCGATGGGAGTTGGCAGCCGCGCGAGGCGGCTGCTAACGGGCGAGGGCTGCTCAGCCCTGCGCGCCGGAGGTCGAGCCCAGCACCTGCTGCAGCTCGCCGCTCTGGTACATCTCCATCATGATGTCCGAGCCGCCGATGAACTCGCCGCGCACGTAGAGCTGCGGGATCGTCGGCCAGTTGCTGTATTCCTTGATGCCCTGGCGGATCTCGTCGTCCTCCAGCACGTTCACGGTGGTCAGCTGCTTGGGATCGACGCCGCAGGCCTTGAGGATCTGCACGGCGCGGCCCGAGAAGCCGCACATGGGGAAGGACGCGTTGCCCTTCATGAACAGCACCACGTCGCTGTTCTTCACGAGGTCGTCGATGCGCTTCTGGGTGTCACTCATGGGGATGATTCTCCTGCGGGCGGGGTGGCCGCCGTTCTTGCGGGGATTATCCCAGTTCGGGGCTGCGCCCGCCGGAGCAGCGCACGATTCCGGCCAGGTCCTTGCGCCCGGTCAGGTCCTCGAAGCCGGCCGCGTCCAGCAGGGCGCGCACGGCCGTGGCCTGGTCCCAGCCGTGCTCCAGCAGCAGCCAGCCGCCCGGCTCCAGGTGCGCGGGCGCGGCCGCCACGATGGCGCGCAGGTCGTCCAGCCCGTCCGCGCCGGCCACCAGGGCGCCTTGCGGCTCGTGGCGCAGCGCCGGCAGGTGCGCGTCGCCTGCGCGGATGTAGGGCGGGTTGCTCACCACCAGGTCGTAGCGGCCGGCACCCTCGAACCAAGACGCTGCGCGGAACACGACCGGCAGGCCCAGCCGCTGCGCGTTCGCGCGCGCCACGGCCAGCGCCTCCGCGCTGCGGTCCACCGCCTCCACGCGCGCATCCGGCCGGGCGTGCTGCAGCGCCAGAGCGATCGCGCCGCTGCCCGTGCCGAGATCCAGCACGCGCGGGGCAGGGCGCTCGCGCAGCAGTTCCAGCGCCCACTCGACGATGGTTTCCGTGTCCGGCCGCGGGACCAGCACGCGCGCATCCACGGCCAGCGGCAGCCCGAAGAATTCGCGCTCGCCGACGAGGTAGGCGACGGGTTCGTCGTCCAGCCGGCGGCGGCACAGTCCGAGGAAGCGGGCTTCGTCGTGCGGTGCCAGGAGGTCATCGTCGTGGGTGACGAGCCACGCCCGGTCGGTGCCGGGGCGGCCCAGCACGTGCAGCAGCAGGACCTGCGCGTCGACACGCGCGACGCCCAGCGCCGCGGCCCGCGCGAGCGCATCGCGCAGCGTCATGCGCGCGCGGCGCCCATGCCGATCTCCAGCTCCTCCAGCTGCTCGGCGCGCCGGGCGAGCAGCAGTGCGTCGACCACCTCGTCGATGTCGCCTTCCATCGCGGCGTCGAGCTTGTACAGCGTGAGGTTGATGCGGTGGTCGGTCAGCCGCCCCTGGGGGAAGTTGTACGTGCGGATGCGGTCGGAGCGGTCGCCGCTGCCGACCAGGCCCTTGCGCGTGGCCGCTTCCTTGGCGGCGCGCGCCGAGCGCTCCTTCTCCTGGATGCGGGCGGCCAGCACCTGCAGCGCCTTGGCCTTGTTGCGGTGCTGCGAGCGGTCGTCCTGGCACTCGGCCACGATGCCCGTGGGGATGTGCGTGATGCGCACCGCGGAATCCGTCTTGTTGACGTGCTGCCCGCCCGCGCCGGAAGCGCGGAAGGTGTCGATGCGCAGGTCGGCCGGGTTGATCTGCACGGCCACGGCTTCGTCGGGCTCGGGCAGCACGGCCACCGTGCACGCGCTGGTGTGGATGCGGCCCTGGCTTTCGGTGGCGGGCACGCGCTGCACGCGGTGGCCGCCCGATTCGAAGCGCAGCTTGCCGTAGGCGCCGTCGCCCACGACGCGCAGCACCACTTCCTTGTAGCCGCCGACTTCGCCTTCGCTCTCGCTCACGATCTCGGTGCGCCAGCCCTGGTTCTCGGCGTAGCGCAGGTACATCCGCAGCAGGTCGCCGGCGAACAGCGCCGACTCGTCGCCGCCGGTGCCCGCGCGGATCTCGATGAAGCAGTTGCGCACGTCGTCGGGATCGCGCGGCAGCAGCAGGGTCTGCAGTTCGAGCTCGAGGGCGGGGAGTTCGGCTTCGGCGGCCTCCACCTCGTCGCGCGCCATCTCGGCCATCTCGGGGTCGTCCATCATTTCGCGCGCCTGGGCGAGGTCGCTCTCGCGCTGCAGGAAGCGGCGGTAGGCGCCGGCGATCTCGCTCACCTCGGCATGTTCGCGGGTGAGTGCGCGGTAGCGAGCTATGTCGGCCACGACTTCGGGCTGGGACAAATGGAAGTCGAGCTCCTGCAGGCGGACGGGGAAGCGCTCGAGTTGCTGGCGGAGGAAAGGTTTCATGGCGGGGGACGGGACATTGTCATTGCGGGCTCGACCCGCAATCCATTGCGCCGGCCAAGACCATGGAGGCCGGGCCCGGCCCGGCACGGCATGGCCGCCGCTAACGCTCTTTGCGCAGGAAGAAGTGCTCGACGGCCTGGCTGGCGCGCTGGCGCGACTCGGCGTCGCCGGCGCGCAGTTCGGCCATCGCGCCGTGCAGCATCTTCTGGGTGAGGCCGCGCGAGAGGGCCTCGAGCACGGCTTCGACGTCCTCGCCGCGCGCCAGCAGCTTGCGCGCGCGCGCGATCTCGGCGGCGCGCCACTCGTCGGTCTGGCGGTTCAGCTGCTGGATCAGGGGCACGGCATGGCGCTGGTCCATCCAGTGCACGAAGCTCTGCACGCCCGCGTCGATGATGGCCTCGGCCTGCGCCACGGCGGCCTGCCGGTTGGCGTGGCCGGTCTGCACCACGTGGGCGAGGTCGTCGACGGTGTACAGGTACACGTCTTCCAGCGCCTTCACTTCCGGCTCGATGTCGCGCGGCACGGCCAGGTCCACCATGAACATGGGGCGGTGCTTGCGCGCCTTGAGCGCGCGCTCCACGGCGCCCAGCCCGATGATGGGCAGCTGGCTGGCGGTGGAACTCACGATGACGTCGAACTCGTGCAGGCGCGTGGCCAGGTCGGCCAGGCGCATCACCTCGCCGCCGAAGCGGCCCGCGAGCTTCTCGCCGCGCTCCAGCGTGCGGTTGGCCACGGCGATCGACTTGGGGTTCTTGGCCGCGAAGTGGGTCGCGGCCAGCTCGATCATCTCGCCGGCACCCACGAAGAGGATGCGGGCCTGGCCCAGGTCCTCGAACAGCTGGCCGGCCAGGCGCACCGCCGCGGCCGACATGCTGATGGAGTGCGCGCCGATCTCGGTGGAGGTGCGGACCTCCTTGGCGACGGCGAAGGAGCGCTGGAACAGCTGGTTGAGCGTGGTGCCCAGCGCGCCGGCGTCGTTGGCCGCGCGCACGGCGTCCTTCATCTGGCCCAGGATCTGGGCCTCGCCGAGCACCATGGAATCGAGGCCGCTGGCCACGCGGAAGGCGTGCCGGGCCGCACCGGCATCCTGCAGCATGTACGCGTGGTTGCGCAGCAGCCCGGGCGCGACGCCGCCCGAATGCGCCAGCCAGGCTACGGTGGTGTCGATCTCGTGCTGCGTGCCGGCGCAGTAGATCTCCGTGCGGTTGCAGGTGGAGAGGATCGCCGCTTCGGGCGCGCGGCCGAGGTTGCGGCCCACGTTGTCGCGCAGGGAATGCAGGGTCGGCGCGATCTGGTCGAGGGCGAACGCGAAGCGGCCCCGCAGGTCCAGCGGTGCCGTCGTGTGGTTGATGCCCAGAGCCCAGACTGCCATAAGCCTGCGATTATAAAATTCCATTCAGATCAAGCACTTGGCACCAGCCAATTGCCAGTTGCGCCAGATCAACCGCTCCCCGCCTTGACCCCCCTCGCTTTCCTCATCCACCTGTCCAGCTTCGCCGCCCCGGCCTTCGCGGTGGCGCTGATCGTGAGCCTCGCCGCCCGCCTGGTCCTGCCGCGGGGCCGGGGTCCCGCCCGCTGGTGGCTGCCTTTCGTACTCAATTTCCTGGTTGGCCTGGCCATCCTGGCCGGCGGCCTCTGGTACTTCGGCCGCGACGGCAAGATGATGACCTATGCCGCCGTGGTCGTGGGAGTCGCCACGTGTCAGTGGCTCGTGGGGCGGGGCTGGCGCTCCTCCTAGGGCGCCCCGCGGGGGGGGACGCCACTAGAATCGGCCGCGACCATGCTGTTCCTGCTGTCCCCCGCCAAGACGCTCGACTACGAGTCGCCCGCCCCCCAGGTCGCGCCCACGCTGCCGGCCTTCGTGGACGATGCCGCGCGCCTGATCGAGGTGCTGCGCCGCAAGTCGCCGCAGGAGATCGCCTCCCTGATGTCCATCAGCGATCCACTGGCCGCCCTCAACGCCGCCCGCTACCAGGCCTGGACGCGCAAGTTCACCGAGCGCAATGCGCGCCCCGCGGCCTTCGCCTTCAACGGCGATGTCTACGACGGCCTGCAGGCCCGGCAGCTGAAGGCGGCCGACCTCGCGTGGGCGCAGCAGCACCTGCGCATGCTCAGCGGTCTCTATGGCGTGCTGCGTCCCCTGGACTGGATGCAGCCCTATCGCCTGGAGATGGGCACGTCGCTGAAGGTCGGGACGGCCGCCAACCTGTACCAGTACTGGGGCAGCCGCATCGCCGAGCACCTCAACGCCGAACTGGCGGCCGACAAGACGCCGGTGGTCGTGAACCTCGCCTCGCAGGAATACTTCCGCGCCGTGGACCGCAAGGTGCTCAAGGCGCGCGTGGTCGAGTGCGTGTTCGAGGAATGGAAGCCCGCCGGCTGGAAGGTGGTGAGCTTCTCGGCCAAGAAGGCGCGCGGGCTGATGGCGCGCTACGCGATCATGAAGCGCGTGGAAACCCCGCGCAAGCTCGAGCAGTTCAACCTCGAAGGCTATGCCTTCGACCCCGCCGCCTCGCAACCGGAGCGGCTGGTGTTCAGGCGGAGGAGCGCGGCATGAAGACGGCCGAATCGCGGCAGCAGGTGACCCCCGAGCTGCGCAAGTGGATCGTGGAGCAGGCGCAGGCCGGCCATGGCGCCGAGTCGGTGCTCAAGGCCATGATGGCCTCGGGCTGGACCGAGGAGGTCGCCATCGAGGCGATGGAGAGCACGCTGCGCGGCCACCTGGAATCGCAGGCCGTCTCGCAAGGCCTGCCGCCGGCCGTGCCCGTGCCCGAGCCGCAGCTGGCGGAGTCCCCGCTGTACCTGGATGCCGGCGACCGGCAGGTGGCCGTGCTGCAGACCATGTACAACCCGCGCGTGGTGGTGTTCGGCGGGCTGCTTTCCGACGAGGAATGCGAGCAGCTGATCGAACTGGCCAGTCCGCGCCTGGCGCGCTCGCTCACCGTGGCCACCAAGACGGGCGGCGAGGAGGTCAATGCCGACCGCACCAGCAACGGCATGTTCTTCCAGCGCGGCGAGAACGACCTGGTGCGCCGCATCGAGCAGCGCATCGCCCGCCTGGTGAACTGGCCGGAGGAGAACGGCGAGGGCCTGCAGATCCTGCAGTACGGCCCGGGCGCCGAGTACAAGCCGCATTACGACTACTTCGATCCCGCGGAGCCCGGCACGCCCACCATCCTCAAGCGCGGCGGCCAGCGCGTGGCCACGATCGTGATGTACCTGGGCGAGCCCGAGCGCGGCGGCGGCACGGTCTTCCCCGACGTGCACCTGGAAGTGGCGCCCAAGCGCGGCAACGCGGTCTTCTTCAGCTACGAGCGCGCGCATCCTTCCACCCGCACGCTGCACGGCGGCTCGCCGGTGCTGCAGGGCGAGAAGTGGATCGCCACCAAGTGGCTGCGCGAGCGGCGCTTCGAGTGAAGCCCGCCGCATGAAGGTCCAGGCCAACGGCCTCTCCATCGAAGTCGAGGACACCGGGCCGGGCGCGTCCCTGCCGCCCGTGCTGCTGGTCATGGGCCTGGGCATGCAGCTCACGGCCTGGCCGGCGGATTTCGTGCGCGGCCTGGTGGAGGCGGGCCACCGCGTCGTGCGCTTCGACAACCGCGACATCGGCCTGTCCGCGCGCCTGGACCACCTGGGAACGCCCAACCTCGCGTGGGAAAGCATCAAGCTGCGCATCGGCCTGCCGGTGCGCGCGCCTTATCCGCTTTCGGCGATGGCCGACGACGGCTTCGGCGTGCTCGATGCGCTGGGGATCGCGCAGGCGCACGTGGTGGGCGCCAGCATGGGCGGCATGATCGCGCAGCGCATGGCGCTGGCGCAGCCGCAGCGCGTGCTGAGCCTCACGAGCATCATGAGCTCCAGCGGCGCGCGCCACCTGCCGGGCCCGCGCCCGCACGTGCTGCAGGTGATGCTGGCGCGGCCGCGCGACCACAGCGAGCCCGCGCTGCTCGCGCACTACACGCGCCTGTTCCAGGCGATCGGCGGCCCCGCTTATCCCGTGCCGCCGGAGCAGCTGCGCAAGCGCATCCTCGAATCGGTGCGCCGCGGCGGCTACCGGCCGGCCGGCACTGCGCGCCAGCTCGCGGCGGTCGTTTCCGATGGCGGGCGCGCGACCGAACTCGCGCGCATCCGCGTTCCAACGCTGGTGCTGCACGGCACCGACGATCCGCTGGTGCCGCTCGCCTGCGGCGAAGACACCGCGCGCCGCATTCCCGGCGCGCGCCTCGTGACCGTTCCCGGCATGGGCCATGACCTTCCGCCGGGCGTGGTCGCGCCTCTCCTCGAACCCCTGCTGCCGCACCTGCGGCTAAGCTCCGAGCCATGAATTCCCCCGAGCAGTCGCAGCTGGGCAAGCCCGTCGCGTATGCCGAGCGCTACGACCCCTCGCTCCTCTTTCCCATCGCCCGCCTGCCCAAGCGCGAAGAGATCGGCCTGGCCGGCGCCTTGCCGTTCTTCGGCGCGGACCTCTGGACGGCCTTCGAGCTGAGCTGGCTCAACCCGCGCGGCAAGCCGCAGGTCGCGATCGCGCACTTCACGATCCCCTGCGACACGCCCAACATCGTCGAGAGCAAGTCCTTCAAGCTCTACCTGGGCAGCTTCACCAACACCGTGTTCGCGAGCGCCGACGAAGTGCGCGAGCGGCTGCGCGCCGACGTCAGCGAAGCGGTGTGGCGCGGCGCGCCGGCGCCGGCCACCGTGGGCGTGCGCCTGCTGCTGCCGGAGGTCTTCGACCAGGAGCCGGTGCACGAACTCGATGGCCTCAGCCTCGACCGGCTGGACATCGAGTGCAGCCACTACAAGCCCGCGCCGGAGCTGCTGGCCGCGGACTTCGGCGAGCCGCCGGTGGAGGAGGTGCTCACCAGCAACCTGCTGAAAAGCAACTGCCTGGTGACGGGCCAGCCGGACTGGGGCAGCGTGCAGATCCGGTACGCGGGGCACCCGATCGACCAGGAGGGCTTGCTGCGCTACATCGTCAGCTTCCGCAACCACGACGAGTTCCACGAGCAGTGCGTCGAGCGCATCTTCATGGACGTGTGGCGCCGCTGCAAGCCGACGCGGCTGATGGTGTACGCGCGCTACACGCGGCGGGGCGGGCTGGACATCAATCCGCTGCGGACCAGCCATCCGCTGGGGCTGCCGGCGAACGTGCGGACGGCGCGGCAGTAGGTGCGTTGATCGATGTCGGGGTTCGCCTGCGGGCTCACCCCGACC
>JAEZEB010000301.1 GCA_023438115.1 Pseudomonadota bacterium
CCGGGCCGGGGGGGGGCGCCCCCTGCCGGGGCCCCCGGGAAATCGTGCAGCGATTTCCCGGGGTGGCTGTGAGGGGGAGGCGGCGCAGGCGCTTCGGGGGTGGGGCATTTCTAATCGGCTTTCGCGCCGGACTCTTTGACGACCTTGGCCCACTTCGTGGTCTCGGCCTGCATCTTCGCGGTGAGCGCCTCCGGCGTTCCGGGCGCCACTTCCAGGCCCAAGCCGGCGAGCTTCTCCTTCACGTCCGGCATCGCCAGCACCTTCAGCGTCTCGGCGTTGATGCGCATCTGCACGTCGCGCGGAACGCCCGGCGAGGCGAGCAGCGCGAACCAGGACGTGGCCTCGAAGCCGGGCAGGCCCGACTCCGCGATCGTGGGAATGTCCGGCGCGGCCGGCGAACGCTGCGCGCTGGTCACGGCCAGGCCCTTGAGCTCGCCGGACTTCACCAGCGGCAGCGAGGACGGCATGTTGTCGAACATCAGCTGCACGCGCCCGCCCAGCAGGTCGGGGATCGCCTGCGCGCGGCCCTTGTACGGCACGTGCTGCATCTTGAGTCCCGCCATCGTGTTGAACAGCTCGCCCGAGAGGTGGATCGAGGTGCCGCTGCCCGAGGACGCGAAGGCGAGCGGCTCCTTCTTGCCCAGCGCGATCAGTTCGCGGACGTTGTTCGCGGGCACCGACTTGTTCACCACCAGCAGGTTGGGCGTGGAGGCGAGGAAGGTGATGGGCGTGAAGTCCTTGAAGTGGTCGTAAGGCATCTTCGCGTACAGCGCGGCGTTGATCGCGTGCGTGCCCACGGTGCCGATCACCAGCGTGTGGCCGTCGCCCGGGGCCTTGGCCACCATGTCCGCGCCTATGTTGCCGCCGGCGCCCGGCTTGTTGTCCACCGTGACGGGCTGGCCGAGCGAGCCCCACTTCTCCGCCAGCACGCGGGCCAGCGTGTCGGGCGCGCCACCGGGCGGGAAGGTCACGACGATGCGCACGGGCTTGGTGGGCCAGGCA
The DNA here is from genome assembly GCA_023438115.1 of Pseudomonadota bacterium. Taxonomy (GTDB): domain Bacteria; phylum Pseudomonadota; class Gammaproteobacteria; order Burkholderiales; family Burkholderiaceae_C; genus Ramlibacter. The sequence goes on from JAEZEB010000301.1 coordinate 1,003, forward strand.
CCCGCCTGCGCGTGCACGGACGCGAAGGGCGCGGCGGCGAGGCAGAGGACGGCGAGCGGGGCGAGGAGGCGAAGGCGCGGACTCGGCATGGGCGTTCTCCTGGAGCGGGTGGTTCTCGTGCGGACCATTCTGGAGGCGGGCGGCCGCAGCTTCGCCTAGGGTTTGCGCGGCCGGCAGTCGCGCAGCGGACAGCGCGCCCCGTTATCCTCCGTGCCCATGGAAGCTCCCGCGATGCCCGCGCCGGAAGAGATCGCCCTGCTGCAGCCCTTCGAACGGCTGGGCCTGGACCGGATCACGCTGGTCAGCACCGGGGAGGACGCGCGCCGCGCGGCCGATGCGCTGCTGCGCGAGCCGGTCTGGGGTTTCGATACGGAATCCCGCCCCACCTTCCAGGCCGGCGTGGCCTCCGAAGGGCCGCACGTCGTGCAGCTCGCGACCTTGCAGCGAGCCTATGTCTTCCAGCTGCACGAGCCCGGCTGCCGCGCGCTCACCGGCGAGCTGCTGGCGCGCCCCGGCATCGTGAAGGCAGGCTTCGGCCTGGCGGACGACAAGCGCCGCATCGCGCACAAGCTGGGCGTGGAGCCGCAGGACGTGCTGGACCTCGACACCGTGTTCCGCCAGCGCGGCTACCGGCGGCAGATGGGGATCAAGGCCGCGGTCGCGGTACTGTTCGAGCGCCGCTTCCTCAAGTCCAAGCGGGCGGCGACCTCCAACTGGGCGCAGCGGCAGCTGAGCGAATCGCAGCTGCTCTACGCGGCCAACGATGCGTGGGCGGCGCTGCGCGTTTTCCACGCGCTCGGGTTGCGGTAGATCGGATTCGGGAGGGGACAGCCGGACGCGAAAGTCGCGAAGGTTGCGCAGAAGTCGCAAAGAAAACCTTCTTGAAGAATTCTCTTTTCCGACCTTTGCGTAGTTTTCGCGACCTTCGCGTCCGGCTGTCCGGCTGTCCGCCTCTCACCCCGCGCGCAGGGCGTCCTGCACCTTGCGCAGGAGCACGTCGATCAGCACCGGCTTGCGCAGCAGCTCGAACCTCTGCGCGACGAGGTCGGCCCCCGCCAGCTCCTGCGCATAGCCCGTGATCAGGATCACCTTCAGCTGCGGGCGCGTGGCCCGCGCGGCGTCGGCGAGCTGCTTGCCGCTCAGGCCGCCGGGCAGGCCGATGTCGGTGAGCAGCAGGTCCACGTCGCCCAGTTCGTTGAGCATGCGCGCCCCCTGCGGCCCGTCGCAGGCCGCGTGCACGACATAGCCCATCGCTTCCAGCGTCTCCACGGCGAGCGTGCGCACCACCTCGTCGTCCTCCACCACCACGATGGTCTCGCCGCGGCCGGCCCGCCAGTCCGGTGCGGGCTCGACCAGCGGGCCTTGCCCCGCCACGCGCACGTCGCGCGGCAGCAGCAGCGACACGCTGGTGCCCTCGCCGGGGCGGCTTTCGATCGTGGCGAAGCCGCCGGACTGGCGCGCGAACCCGTACACCATGGACAGCCCCAGGCCCGTGCCCTGCCCGATCGGCTTGGTGGTGAAGAAGGGATCGAAGGCGCGGTCGATCACCTCCTGCGGCATGCCGGTGCCGGTGTCGATCACCGACAGCTTCACGAAGTCGCCAGCATCCAGGAAATCGTCCGGCCCGAGCTGGGTCCGCCGCAGGCGCACGTTGGCCGTGCGCAGCGCCAGCCGGCCGCCCTCGGGCATGGCGTCGCGCGCGTTGATCGCCAGGTTGAGGATCGCGCTTTCCAGCTGGTTGGCGTCGCAGCGCGTGGGCCACACCTCGGGTTCGAGTTCCAGCTCCAGCTCGATCGACTCGCCGGTGGTGCGCCGCACCAGCTCGCGCAACCCCTGCACGCGCGCGTTGGGGTCCACGCGCTCGGGCGCGAGCGGCTGCTGCCGCGCGAAGGCCAGCAGGCGGTGCGTCATGGCCGCGGCGCGCTGCGCCGAGCCCATCGCCATGTCGACGAAGCGCGGGATGCCGGCGGTGCGGCCGGTCTCCTCGAGCCGCCGGATCACGTCGAGCGCGCCGACGATGCCCTGCAGCATGTTGTTGAAATCGTGCGCGATGCCGCCCGTCAGCTGGCCCAGCGCCTCCATCTTGTACGCCTGGCGCAGCCGGGCCTCGGCCTCCACCAGCTGCTGCGTGCGCAGTTCGACCTGCCGCTCCAGCTCCTCGCGCGAGCGGCTCATCACCTCGCGCGCATCGACGATGTCCTGGATGTCGGTGCAGCTGCCGAACCAGCGCACGATGCGGCCCTGCTCGTCGCGCACCGCCTGCGCGCGGCCGAGCACCCAGCGGTAGTGGCCGCTGCGATGCCGCAGCCGGTACTCGATGTGGTACGGCTCGCCCGTGACGAGGCTGTGCCGCCATACCGCCCAGGCGCGCTTGCGGTCGTCGGGATGGAACACCTCGCTCCAGCCCTCGCCATCCGTGGAGCCGTAAGGCGTGCCGGTGTACTCGTACCAGCGGTCGTTGTAGTAGTCGTGGAAGCCGTCGGCGCGCGTGGACCAGATCATCTGGTCCACCGAGTTCGCGATGGCGCGGAACTTGGCCTCGCTCTCGCGCAGCGCCGCCTGCGCGGCCACGCGCTGGGTGACGTCGGTCGCCTGGATGAAGATGCCGACCGTGTGCCCGCCGTCGTCGCGCACCGGCTGGAAGACGAAGTCGACGATGCGCTCGTGCGGCCCGCCCTGGCCGTGGAACTGCACCGCCACCGCGGTGCCGACGCAGGCCCGCCCCGACGCGTATACCTCGTCCAGCCGTGCCACGAAGCCCTGCGCCGCCAGTTCGGGCAAGGCCTCGGCGAGCGCCATCCCGGCGAGCCGCGGCCGTCCCGCCAGGCGCAGGTAGGCGTCGTTGGCGAAGCGGTAGACGTGCCGGGGACCTTCGAGCCAGGCGACGGGCGCCGGCGCGTCGCGGAACAGCCGCTCGATGTCCTCGAGGCCGTAGCGCCAGCCGCTCGCGGCCGGGGAGTCCTGGGTATCCTCGCTCTCCATCGCGCCCTACTGCAGGATCCTCATCAGCCGCCCCAGCAGGTCGTTGACGATCTCTCCCACCGGGTCGCTGCCCGGTGGCGGCTCCGGCCGCGGCCGGGGAATGGCGAACTCGGCCCGCGCATCGATCGCGCGCGTGCGCAGCGCCTGGTGGAAGAAGCTGCCCACGATGGGAAGCGCGCTGCGGGCGCCCTGCCCCCAGTCGCCCATGGTCATGCTGTTGTCCGCGAAGCCCACCCAGGCGCCCGCCACCAGCTGCGGATGCATCATGATGAACCAGCCGTCGCTGTTGTCCTGCGTGGTGCCGGTCTTGCCGGCGACGTCGGCGTCGATGCCGTAGCGCGTGCGGATCGCCACGCCGGTGCCTTCGTCGATCACGCCACGCATCACGTTCACCAGCTGCAGCGCCTGCGCCCGCGGCATCGCCTCCACGGGCGTCGCGCGCGCGAACACCGCCAGCGTACTGCCGTGCCGATCCTCGATGCTGGCCACCAGCCGCGGCTCGCCCAGCCAGAGTCCGTTGTTCGCGAGCGTGCCGTAGGCCGAGACCATCTCGCGCAGCGTCACGGGGCTCGTGCCCAGCGCCAGCGAAGGCACCGCCTCCAGCTTGCTCTCGCGCACGCCCAGGCGCCGGGCGAGGTCGGCCACGCGCCCGGGGCCCACGCGCTGCATCACCTGCGCCGTGATGCGGTTGCGCGAATGGACCAGGCCTTCGCGCAGCGACATGGGCGCCATCGTGGGCGGCGAGCCGTCGCGCGGGCTCCACACCTCGCCACCGGCGCGGATGGAGACCGGCTCGTCGAGCACGACGTCATCCGGCGACATCCCCTGCAGGAAGGCCGCGCCGTACACGAAGGGCTTGAAGGTCGATCCCGGCTGGCGCCGCGCCTGCGCGACGTGGTCGAACTGCGACGCGGTGAAGTCCGCGCTGCCCACCCAGGCCCGCACTTCGGCCGTGCGCGGATCCAGCGCCAGGAAGCCGGCCTGCAGCAGCTGCCGTTCCTGGTCCTTCCGCCGGCGGCGGTCGGCCAGGTCCTGCAGCTGGCGCACCTGGCGCGTGACGGCGGCATTGGCCGCCTTCTGCAGGCGGACGTCGATCGTCGTGCGCACCACCAGGCCGTCGGCATGGATGTCGTAGTCCTGGCTGTCCGCCCAGGCGATCAGCCACTTGCGCAGGTGCTGCGCCAGGTGCGGCGCAATGCCCAGCGGCTCGGTCTGGCGCTCGAAGTCCAGCTTCATCGGGCGCTGCGCCAGCACCTGCGCGCGCTCCGCATCGAGCTTGCCGTGCCGCGCCATCTGCGCCAGCACCAGGTTGCGGCGTTCGCGCGCACGCTGCGGGTTCAGCACCGGGTTGTAGTAGGCCGTGCCCTTGAGCATGCCGATGAGCGTGGCGCTCTCCAGCACGTCCAGCCTCTGCGCCGACTTGTCGAAATAGGTCCGCGCGGCCATCTCGATGCCGAAGGCGTTGTAGAGGAAGGGCACCGTGTTCAGGTAGGTCTCGAGGATCTCGTCCTTGCTGTAGACCGCCTCGATCTTCAGGGCCGTGATCGCCTCCTTCACCTTGCGCGTCACCGAGACGGAGCGGCCGATCTCCTCCGGGTACATGTTGCGCGCCAGCTGCTGCGTGATGGTGGAGCCGCCCTCGCGCCGGCCGCGCAGCGTGTTGAGCGCCGCGCCCGCGGTGCGCCGAAGGTCGATGCCGGGATGCTGGTAGAAGCGGTGGTCCTCGGTGGCGATCAGCGCGTCCACCACCGGCTGGGCGATGCGCGACAGCGGCACCCATTCGCGGTTGATCCGCCGGTACTCGGCCAGCACCGTGCCGTCCGAGGCGAGCACCTTGCTCGGCACTTCGGTGCGCGCCTTGCGCAGGTCGTGGATGCTCGGGGTGAAGGGAACCAGCACCAGCACGTACAGGACCAGTGCGGTGGGCAGGGCCAGCACCGTGAGGACGGGATGGCGGCGTGCGAACCCGCGCAATCCTTGCCATTGCGCGAGGGCCCAGGCCTGGGCCCGGGCGAGAGCCGGTTTCATCGTGGGGAATCTAGGGGTGGGGATGGCTGGGCCTTGTAGGACTCGCGCGCGTTGCGACGGTTCAGCTAGCCGCGTAAGCGTATGTGGAGTTACCCGCCGGCACGTTTCACCTTGTAGCCGCGCCCCTGGAGCCAGGCCATGACTTTTTCGACATGGTCGCCCTGGATCTCGAGGATCCCGTCCTTCACCGTGCCGCCACTGCCGCAGGCGGCCTTCAGTTCCTGGCCTAGTTTCAGCAAGGCGGCGGGTTCGCCCGGGACGCCGCGCACCACCGTCACCGCCTTGCCGCCGCGGCCCTTGGTCTCGCGCAGCACCCGCACCACCCCGTCGGGCGAGCCGGCGGACGGCGCCGCGGCCCGGCAGGTGCATTGGGCGACGGGACGCCGGCACACGGGGCACATGCGGCCGCCTTCGGTGGAGTAGACCAGGCCCCCGGAAGATCGCTGTTTCATGGAACGGGCGAGTATGCCCGTGCGCGCAGCCCTCAGCGGCGCGAGGCCAGCCACTCGATGAGCAGGACGCCGCCGGCGATCAGCAGCAGCCAGAGCTCGATGGAATGCCCCCGCGAGCTTTCCGCGTACGACACCGGAAGGGACTGTGCAAGCTGCTGGAGGATCTGCATGGCGCGCTCCTGGAACTGCGGCGTGCGGGCCGACGCCTGGCAGCAACTTAGCACCGGCCCCGCAGCCTCGCATCGCCCTTTCGGCACACCGCACACACTGCAGGGGCATGGCGCACTTGCGCGCCAGCCCGGCTTGGGTTGTCCCCTAGTGCTCCGCTGCGCGAGCGGTCGTAGATTGGCCGCAGTCGCACCACGAACAACGCGACAAGGAGACAAGCGCAATGACCCATCCCTCCCGCCGCTCGCTCCTCGCGGGCGCCTTCGCGGCCGTGGCCCTGTCAGCCACCGCCCTCCCCGCGGCCGCGCAGAACTATCCGGCGCGCCCGATCACCCTCATCGTGCCCTGGGGCGCGGGCGGCGGCACCGATGCCACCGCGCGCATCCTGGCCAGCCTGATGGAAAAGGAACTGGGGCAGCCGGTCAACGTGGTCAACCGCACCGGCGGCAGCGGCGTGGTGGGCCACGCGGCGATCGCCTCGGCGCCGCCCGACGGCTACACCATCGGCCTGGCGACGGTGGAGATCGGCATGATGCACTGGCAGGGCCTGACGGACCTGAGCGGCGCCTCGTACACGCCCATCGGCCTCGTCAACGCCGATCCGGCCGGCATCCAGGTGCGCGCCGACGCGCCCTACAAGACGGTGCAGGACCTGCTGGCGGCGGTGAAGGCCAACCCGGGCAAGTTCAAGGCCTCCGGCACCGGCCAGGGCGGCATCTGGCACCTCGCGCTGGCGGGCCTGCTGCGCGACCAGAAGATCGATCCCGCGGCCGTGCCGTGGGTGCCGAGCAACGGCGCCGCGCCGGGCCTGCAGGACATGGTGGCCGGCGGCGTGGAGATCGCGCCGGTGTCGCTGCCCGAAGCCCGCTCGCTGATCGACGCGGGCAAGGTCAGGAGCCTGGCGATCATGAACGACAAGCCCGCTGCGCTGTATCCGAACGTGCCGACGCTCAAGGCCGCGCTCGGCAGCGACTGGACGATGGCAGCCTGGCGCGGCATCGTCGCGCCCAAGGGCATTCCCGCCGACGTGCGCGACAAGCTCGCGGGCGTGGTGCGCAAGGTGGCCAACAGCAAGGAATACACGGACTTCATGGCCAGCCGCGGCTTCGGCGTGGTGTACGCCGGGCCGGAGGAGTTCGGCAAGTTCATGGCGAAGTCCGACGCCGAACTGGGCGCGACGATGAAGGCCGTGGGGATCGCGAAATGACGCAGGGGGACGGCGCGCGGTGAAGCTCAACGACGCGGTCTTCGGCCTCCTGCTGATGGCCCTGGGCGCGGCGGTGCTGGTCGCCGTCCAGGGCTATCCGAAGATCCCCGGGCAACCGGTGGGGCCGGCGCTGTTTCCAGGCCTCATCGCGGGGGGGCTGTGCATCGCGGGCGTGCTGCTGGTCGCGCGCGGCTGGCGGCAGCGCGCCGGGCAGCGCTGGCTGGAATGGGACGCCTGGGTGCGCTCGCCCCGGCACGTGCTCGCCTTCGCCACGGTGCTGGCCGCCGTGCTGTTCTACATCTTCGCGGCACAGGCGCTCGGCTTCCTGCTGACGGCGGCGATCGCGCTCTCCGCGTTGCTGCTGGTGCTGCGCGTGCGGCTGCTGCCGGCCCTCGCCATCGCGGTGATCGCGGCGCTGGTGGTGCACTTCGCTTTCTACAAGCTGCTGAAGGTGCCCCTGCCCTGGGGCGTGCTGCAGGGGGTGGCCTGGTGACGAGCGCCGCGGTGCTGCAGGCGTTCGCGATGGTCTTCGAGCCGGGCACGCTGCTCACCATGGTGCTCGCCGCCCTTTTCGGGCTGTTCGTCGGCGCGGTCCCGGGCCTCACCGCCACCATGGCCACCGCGCTGCTGGTGCCGGTGACCTTCTTCATGCCGCCCATCCCGGCCATCGCCTGCATGGTGAGCGCCACGGCGATGGCGATCTTCTCCGGCGACGTGCCCGGCTGCCTGCTGCGCATCCCCGGCACGCCGGCCTCGGCGGCCTACACCGACGAAGCCTTTGCCATGACGCGCAAGGGACAGGCCGAGATGGCGCTGGGCGCCAGCCTCGTCTTCTCCGCCGTCGGCGGCCTGTTCGGCACCATCGTTCTGATCGTCGCCGCGCCCGCGCTCGCGGAGTTCGCGCTGAACTTCAGCTCCTTCGAGTATTTCTGGCTGGTGCTGCTGGGACTGACCTGCGCGGTCTTCATCACCGGCGACCAGCCGCTCAAGGGCGTGGTCACGCTGCTGCTGGGCCTGCTCGTGGCCTGCGTGGGCCTGGGCAATCCGGCCGGGCATCCCCGCTTCACGCTCGGCAACGCGGAGCTCATGGGCGGCATCGGCATGATCCCGATGATGATCGGCATGTTCGCGATCTCCGAGGTGATCCGCCATGCCGTCGACACCAGCCCGCCGGCGGAACTGGTGGTGGAGAAGGTGGGCAACGTGATGCGCGGCCAGTGGCAACTCGCCAGGCGCTATCCGGTGCAGGTGCTGCGCGGCAGCACGCTGGGAACCGCGGTGGGCGCGCTGCCCGGCGCCGGCGCCGACATCGCGGCCTGGATGTCGTACGCCATGAGCAGGAAGTTCTCGAAGGAGCCGCACAAGTTCGGCACCGGGCACGTGGAAGGCATCGTCGAATCCGGCTCCGCCAACAACAGCGCGCTGGCCGGCGCGTGGATCCCCGCGCTGGTGTTCGGCATCCCCGGCGACTCGATCACCGCCATCGTGATCGGCGTGCTGTACATGAAGAACCTCAACCCGGGGCCGACGCTGTTCACGACGGACCCGCAGAACATCTACGCCGTGTTCCTGCTGTTCATCCTGGCCAACCTGATCATGATCCCGCTGGGCCTGCTGTGCATCAAGGTGGCGCGCAAGATCCTGCGTGTGCCGCGCAACATCCTCATGCCGCTGATCCTGCTGTTCTGCATCGTCGGCACCTTCGCGATCAACAACACGGTGTTCGACGTTGCCATCATGCTGACGGCGGGCGTGGTCGCCTGGCTGCTGGAGGCGAACCGCTTCCCGATCGCACCCGCGATCCTGGGCGTGGTGCTCGGCGGGATGCTGGAGGAGAACTTCATCACCTCCATGATCAAGTCGAACGGCGAGCTCTCGGCCTTCGTCGCCCGCCCGATCGCCGCGGGGCTGGCGGTGGTGACGCTGCTGGTGTGGTTCGTGCCGCCGGTGTTGCGGATGCTGCGTGGGCGGCGGGCGGTGGCAACGGCGTGACGTAGGGTGGGCAAGCTCGCTTGCCCACCATGGTGGGCAGCGAAGCTGCCCACCCAAACGGTCAAAGGGCGGCCGGCATCGGCACCTTCAGCTTCTCCGCCCAGGGCTGCAGCGCCTCCAGCACGCCCGGGTGCAGCTCCACGCCTTCGCGGCGCTGCCGCTCCATCAGCGCAAATCCCTTCTCGCCGGGCAGCCGCACGGGCCGGCCCGGCTGCGCGGGACGCGAGGCGTGGCACTGGCGCGCGACCTCGTCCATCTGCCGCACGAAATCCTGCGTGCCGGCGAAAGCCGCCGGATCGAGGATCTGCAGGAACACCGTCGCACCCCAGCCCTGCTTGGTGTCCGCGCGGCCGAAGCCGGCGAGGCCGCCGGTGAGTGCCTCCACCATCAGCGACAGGCCGTAGCCCTTGTGGCCGGAATCGAGTCCACCCAGCGGGAGGATCGTTCCCTTCGGCTCCGCGAAGAGCACCGCCGGATCATCCGAAGGCCGGCCCTCGCCGTCGATCAGCCACTGCGCGGGCAGCCGCCCGCCTTCCTGGTGCAGCCGGCCCGTGAGGCCGTTGGTGGTGGCCGACGTGGAGATGTCGGTGACGATGGGCGTGCCGCCGGTGGGAATGCCGGCGGACACCGGATTGGGCGTGAACACCGCATCGAGCCCGCCGAAGGGCGCGACGCTGGCGGAGTTCGCATCCGAGGAGGCGAGGATCATCATCAGCCCCTGCTGCGTCGCGCGCCGGTGGAAGGCCGCGAGGCAGGCGATGTGGTGGCTCTGGCGGATCACCACCGTGCCGGTGCCGCAGCGGCGCGCCATGGCGGTGGCCGCCTCCATCGCCTGCAGCACGAGCCACGGACCCGGCAGGCGCCGTCCATGCCAGGTGAGCGCGGCGGGGGCCTCGTGGATCACCTCCGGGCCGCCCTCCACGCACATCGAACCGGACTCGACCTCGCGCAGGTAGGCGGGCAGCAACTGCAAGCCGTGCGTGGTGTGGCCGAGGAGGTCCCCCTCGCCCAGGATGTCCGCGACGGCCTGCGCCTTGTCGCCGGGCATGCCGGCCGCGACGAGCAGCTCGCGGGCGAAGGTGTTCAGGGCTTGCGCGTCGTGGCGGGGCGGCGTCTTCGTCATGGGCGGCGGCGGGGAAGTGCTGCCGCAGTCTAGCCCGCCCCGGCTCAGGCGGCCACGGTGCGTGCCCCGACGGGCGTTCCCATGCGTCGGCCGCTCAGCTGCTCGTACTCCAGCGGGTCGTGCGAGCAGAACAGCTGGACGTCGCCCGCGTGCCGGTGGCGCAGCTCGCGCAGCCGCTGCTGGTTGGCCAGGCGCGAGGCACGGTCCTTCTCCATCATCGCCTGGTACATGCGCAGGCCGGGCGTGCACCAGGGACGCTCCGGGTCCATCTCGCGGTGGAAGAAGTACGCGTCGCCCGTCAGCAGCAGCCAGCGCCCGCCGTCCTGCACGGCGACGCCCGCGTGGCCATGCGTGTGGCCCGGCAAGGGAACCAGCAGGATCTCCGGCGGCAGGCCCGCGAGCTGGCGAACCGCGCGAAAGCCGTACCAATCCTCGCCCGCGGGGTCCGGATAGACCATCCAGTTCGGCTTCGTTCCCCACTGCTGCGGCCGGAACCGCTGGCGGTCGAGCCAGGTCTTCTGCAGCAGCGCGTAGTCACGCTCCTGCTGCATCATGTGCACGCGCGCATGAGGGAAGTCGTCCAGGCCGCCCGCGTGGTCGAAGTCGAGGTGCGTCAGCACGATGTGCCGCACGTCGAAGGCGCGGTAGCCCAGGCGCTCCAGTTGCCGCAGCGCCGTCATCTCCTCGCGGAACTCCGGGCTCAGCAGGGTGAGGAAGAACCGGCTCAGGCGCGAGGGCGGATCGGCCACGTCGCGCAGGCCGAAGCCGGTGTCCACCAGCACCAGGCCGTCGGAGGTTTCGATGGCCAGGCAGTGGCAGCACAGCCTGGCGCGGGTGAGCACGCCGGGCGTGCCGTCGTCCATGAGATGGCCGCCCAGCGGACAGCTCGAGATGCAGTTGAGGTGGTGGATGCGCATGCGTCTTCCGGAGAGCTTCGGCCCAATGTAGGCAGGCTCCGTGCGGCATCGGCGTCACGCCCGCCGCCCCGCCTTGACGGACTGGGACTGCGCCGGGCTGAGCGATCGGCGTACCTCAGCCTTGGCGCGGATGGGCCACCATCGCGGTCTTGCCCACGAAAAAGGAGACCCATGGAGTCGTCCCTCTGGCTCTGGTTGTCGCTGGCGCTCGTCGTCGTGCTGGTGGTCGTGATCTGGTCCATCCGCCGCCACCGCAGCCCCGTGCTGCAGGTGGAAGCCGATTGCGGCATCGACCAGCTGATGCCCTCGCTCTCCGGGCTGACGCTGGGCACTTCCGTCGAAGGGAACTCGGTGGAGATCCTCGAGAACGGCGGCTTCTACGACGTGCTCATCGCGCGCATCCAGGCCGCCGAGCGCACGGTGCACTTCGAGACCTTCCTGTGGAAGCCGGGCGAGCTGGGCACGCGCCTGTCGCGCGCCTTCATCGAGCGCGCGAACGCAGGCGTGACGGTGCGCGTCCTGCTCGATGCGCAGGGCTCGCGCCGCATCGAGAACGACACCGTGGAGCGCATGCGCGAAGCGGGCTGCAAGGTGAAGTTCTTCCACCGCCGCTCCATCTACACCATCGGCGTGCTCAACGACCGCGACCACCGCAAGATCTGCGTGATCGACGGCCGCGAGGCCTTCGTCGGCGGGCACTGCATCACCGACGAGTGGCTGGGCGATGCCGAGGACCACGAGCACTGGTCGGACGTGAGCCTGTGGGTGCACGGGCCCATCGTGCACAGCATCCAGGGCGCCTTCAGCGAGAACTGGGCCGGCAGCACCGGCGAGCTGTTCGTGGGCGATGCGGTCTTCCCCGTGCTGCACAAGGCGGGCGACATTCCCATCCACGCGGCCTTCGTGAAGCCGGAGAACTCCGCCCCCGCGGTGAAGATCCTGCACCACACGGCGCTGTGCCTCGCGCGCGAGCGCATCTGGATCCAGAACCCCTACTTCATCCCCAAGCGCGAGGCGCTCGACGCCATGGCCGCAGCCGTCAAGCGCGGCGTCGACGTGCGCGTGCTGATGCCCGCCACCAGCGGCTCCGACGCGCCCATGGTGCAGCACGCGGGCCACTACCACTTCCAGCAGATGCTGTCCTCGGGCGTGCGCCTCTTCGAGTACCCGCACACCCTGCTGCACCAGAAGGTGATGACGGTGGACCGCTGCTGGAGCGCCGTGGGTTCGACCAACTTCGACGACCGCTCCTTCGACACCAACGACGAGATCACGCTGGGCATCCTGGACCGCGGCGTCGCCGAGCGCCTGGACGCCATTTTCGAGAAGTACGTGCAGCGCGCCAACGAGGTGAAGCTGGAGGAGTGGAACCGGCGCGGGTGGTTGCACAAGCTGCAGGACAAGGCGGCTTATCTGCTGAACGACGTGCTGTAGGCCGCCCCGGTGGACCAGCGGGCAGAATCGCGGGAATGCAGTCCCCGCCCCTCCCCCTTGCCTCCGACCTCCCTCCCGAAGCCCTGCGCATCGAAGCGCTCGCCACCCGCCTTGCGACGCCCTGCGGCGACGACGAGGTCGTGTGGCACGCCTGGGGCGAAGGCGAACCCCTGGTGCTGCTGCACGGCGGCAGCGGCAGCTGGACGCACTGGATCCGCAACGTGGAAGCGCTGGCGGCCACCGGCCGGCGCGTGCTCGTGCCGGACCTGCCCGGCTTCGGCGACTCCGCGCGGCCGCCGGACGGGCAGGATGCGGACGCCGTTGCGCCGGCCGTCGCCGCGGGGATGCGCGAACTCCTCGGCGACACGCCGTTGGACGTCGTGGGCTTCTCCTTCGGCGGCCTGTGCGGCGCGCTGATGGCCATCGCCTTCCCGCGGCAGGTGCGGCGCCTGGTGCTGGTGGGCGCGCCCGGCTTCGGCCTGCGCAGCCAGCGCCTGCCCCTGACCTCCTGGCGCCAGCAGGAGACGGAGGAAGGGCGGCGCGCGGCGCACCGCGCCAACCTCGCCACGCTGATGCTGCACGACGACGCGGCCATCGACGGACTCGCCGTCTCGCTGCAGGCCGCCAACGTGCCGCGCGACCGCATGCACAGGCGCAAGCTCGCCCTGACGGACGTGCTGCTGCAGAAGCTGCCGGAGATCCGCTGTCCGCTGGATGCGATCTACGGCGAGGAGGACGCGCTGTACCGCGGCATGCTGCCGCAGCTGAAGGCCTGCCTGGACACCGCGCCGACGCTGGAGGAACTCGTGTTCATTCCCGGCGCGGGGCACTGGGTGCAGTACGAGGCGCCGGAGGCGTTCGACCGCGAGCTGCTGCGACTGCTTCGGCGCTGACTGCCCTCACCCCAACCCTCTCCCAAAGGGAGAGGGAGAAAGGCCGGCGGGCGCGCGACGGATGCGGGCCGCCTGCTCGAACGCATAAGCCAGCGAGAGAAGGCGCGCCTCGCTGAAATCCGGCCCCAGCAGTTCCGCGCCCACGGGCACGCCCAGCGGCGCGGTGGCCGTCGGCTCGGAGAACCCACCGGGAAAGGTGACCGCCGGAAAGCCCGTGCCGTGCGACAGCACGCCGTTGCGCTCCGGCTGGTCCGGCTGGCCCGCGGGCGCGACGAGCACGCGCTGCAGCGGATACAGGATCGCGTCGAGGCGATGCTGCGCCATCTGCGCCAGGACCAGCTCGCGCAACTTGTCGCGGTTGGCGATGCGCCGGTGGTAGACCGGATCGTCCATGCCCCGTTCCATCCCAAGTTCCGCCTCCAGCGCCTGCTGGATCCAGGGCGAGGCCACGCGCATCTCCACCAGCGCGCGGAAGCTGGGCACCGGCGCGCGCTCGCCCGCATCGGCGAGATAGCGATCGAAAGCGGCGGCGGCTTCATGGCGGTCGGTGGACACGTCGTCCGCCAGCGCTTCGTAGCCGGTCACCGCGAAACGCACGACGGTGGCGCCCTGCTCCTGCATCGTGCGGACCACCTGCTCCATCACGCGATTCACGTCGGCGTGCCTGGCTTCGCGGCCCTGCAGGTTCGCCATGAGCCCGATGCGCGCCCCGCGCAGCGCCTGCGCATCGAGCGATTGCACATAGCGCGCGGGCGGACGGGCCGCGCCCAGCATCGTGACCGGATCGCGCGGATCCTCGCCGGCCATCACCTCCAGCAGCGTCGCGGCATCGCGCACCGTGCGCGCCATGGGCCCGGGTTCGTCCTGCGTGAAGCTGTTGGGCATCAACCCGCGCCGGCTGACGAGCCCGCGCGTCGGCCGCACGCCGACCAGGCTGCACGCCGAGGCCGGCGAGCGGATCGATTGCCCCGTGTCGCTGCCCGTGCCCAGCACCGCGAGGTTCGCGGCCAGCGCCGCGCCCGTGCCGCCGCTGGAGCCGCCGGGCGTGCGCGTGAGGTCGTAGGGATTGCGCACCTGGCCGCCCAGGCTGCCGATGGACACGCCCCCGCGTGCCAGTTCCTGCAGGTGGGTCTTGCCGAGGAGGATGGCGCCCGCGCGACGGATGCGCTCGACGACGAAGGCATCGGTCGCCGGCCGCCAGTCACGCAGCGCCACGCTGCCGCCGGTGGTGGGCAGGTCGTGCGTGTCGAAGTTGTCCTTCAGCACGACGGGGATGCCGTGCAGCAGCCCGATGAAGCGCCCTTCGCGCAGCGCCGCATCGCACTGCGCGGCCTGCTCCAGCGCCCCGGGATGCACGGTGAGAAAAGCGCGCAGCGAAGGTCCACGGCGGTCGATCGCCTCGATGCGCGCGAGATAGCTTTGGACCAGTGCGACGGCGGTGAGGGAGCCGTCGCGGAAGGCCGCGTGGATGCTGGCGACGGTGGCTTCCTCGAGCTCGAAGCCGGGCTGGGGCGGATGGGCAGGAGTCACGGCCGCATCGTAGCGGCGTCCCGCCAACTGCGCTTCAGCCGCCGCGCCGCTGCTTGCGCTGCACGTACCAGCGCGCGGCCTTCTCCAGCAGCGCATCCACCTTGCCCTGCGGAGCGCCCGGCGCCGCCTGCAGGTCGACCTCGCCGCCGCCCGCGCGGTACGTCTGCACGAACAGGTCCAGCACCTTCTCCCGCACCATGCCGCGCAGCGGCACGTGCGCCATCATCCCGTAGGTGGCGGCGCTGCCCTGCTGCGCGAGCTGCGGGTTGGCGCGCACCACGTCCACGGCTTCGCGCAAGTCCTTCAGGTAGGCATCGACGACGGGCAAGTGCCCCGGCGTGACCATCGCGTGCAGGCCGTCGGGCTTCTGCAGCCGGTTGACTTTCCAGCCCTTCGCATCCAGCTGGTCGCCGACCGCGAAGATGTTCACCTGCGGATCGCGCGAGCCATAGGCCAGCAAGGGGCCGCTGGGCGCGCCCATCACGTACAGGCCGGGGATCTGCGCGACACCGTCGCGCATCGCGTCGAAGGCCTGCATCGTGCGGGCGGCGAGATCACGGTAGCCCGATTGCCCGAAGTGCTGCATCGCCGCCCAGGCCGCCGCATAGGCGCCACCCGGTCGCGTGCCGAGCAGGCCCGGGGAGGCGAACACACCGCCCGGCCAGTCCTGGTGCACGAAGACCTGGTGGCGCAGCAGCTCGAGGCTGCGGTAGGTGATGGTGGAAGCGCCTTTCGCCGCGAAGCCGTACTTGTGGATGTCGGCCGAGATGGAGGTCACGCCGGGAACGCGGTAGTCCCACTTCGGCAGCGGCCGGCCGTTCATCTCCACGAAGGGCAGGATGAAGCCGCCCACGCACGCGTCGACGTGCAGCGGCACGCGCCTGGCCTGCGCGATCTCGCCCATCGCCTCCACGGGATCGATGATGCCGTGCGGATACTCCGGCGCCGAGGCGAGGATCATCACCGTGCGGCGATTGACCAGGCGCGGCAGCTTGCGCACGTCGGCGCGCATCTGCCCGTCCAGCGGCAGCAGGCGCACGCGCACGTTGAAATACTCGGCGGCCTTGAACCAGGCGACGTGCGCGGTGACGGGCAGCACCATCTCGGGCCGCGTCACGCCGCGCTGCGTCCTCGCCATGTCGCGGTAGGTCTTCACCGCCAGCAGGCAGCTCTCGGTGCCGCCGGAGGTGAGGATGCCGCAGGTCTCCTCCGGCCCGTGCAGCAGGCCGGCGACCGTGGCGATGATCTCCGTCTCCAGGCGCTTGAGGCTCCTGAAGACGGTGGGGTTCAGGCCGTTGGCGGAGGAGAAGGCCTGGTAGGCCTCGCCCAGGAAATCGTCGTGCGCTTCGTCGAGCCAATAGACCAGGCTCCACAGGCGGCCGGACTTGTAGTCCGGATCGTCCCCGGCAAAGCGGCGCAGGTCGGCAAGGACTTCGTCGCGGGGGCGGCCCCGTTCGGGCAGCGGCAGGGGCTCCGTCATGGGGCGATTCTCGCCGCCTGCCCTCCTGGGGCGCCAGGCCTCAGGCGAGCGCCTTGCCCAGGCGCTGCATGCCTTCCCGGATCTTCCCGACGTCCGCGGTCGCGAAACTCAGTCGCAGCGTCGCCGCATCCGCATCCTTCGCGAAGAACGGCGCCCCCGGCACGAAGGCCACGCCCTGCTCGATCGCCCGCTTCGCGAACTCGCCCGCATCGGCCAGCTTGCCGCCGGCGCCGGTGAGCCTGGCCCAGAAGAACAGGCCGCCGCGCGGCTCGGTGAATTCGATCGCGTCGCCCAGTTCGCGGCGCAGGGCCTCGGCCATCGCGTGCGCGCGCTCGGCGTACTTCTGGCGCACGTTGCGCAGCGTGCCGGGCATGCGGCCGCTCTGGAGGTATTGCGCCGCCGTCGCCTGCGCGAAGGTGCTCGTGTGCGCGTCGCTGAACTGCTTGCACATCGTGGCCTTGGCCAGCAGTTCGGGCTGCGCCACCAGCCAGCCCACGCGCAGGCCGGGGCTGAGCACCTTGCTCATGCTGCCGCAGTGGGCGATCCACTCGCGGCTGCCGGGCACTTCCCTGCTCAGGGCCAGCAGGCTGGGCGGCGGCGCCTCGCCGAAGTAGAGGTCGCCGTAGGGATCGTCCTCGACCACCAGCACCTGGTACTTCACCGCCAGTTCCAGGATCCTGCGGCGGCGCTCCAGCGACAGCAGCGCGCCGCTCGGGTTGCCGAAAGTGGGGATCAGGTACACGAACTTCGGCTTGTGCTGCGCGATCAGTTCCTCGAGCTTGTCCACCTGCACGCCGTGGGCGTCGACGGACGCGCTCTCGATGTCGGCGCCATAGAGGCGGAAGCACTGGATGGTGGCCAGGAAGGTGGGGCCCTCCACGATCACCTTGTCGCCCGGGCTGATCATCGTCTTGCCCAAAAGGTCCAGCGCCTGCTGGCTGCCGGTGGTGACGATCAGGTCCTGCGGCGCGAGGTCGGTGACGCCCTTGCTGCGCTCGAAGGCGGCCAGCTGGGTGCGCAGGGGTTCGTAGCCCTCGGTGGCGCCGTACTGCAGCGCGCCGCCCGGCTCCTCGGCCAGGGCCTTCTGCGAAGCCTCGCGCAGGCCGTCGACGTCGAACATGGCGCTGTCCGGAAAGCCGCCGGCAAAGCTGATGATGCCCGGCTTGCCCAGGAGCTTGAAGAGCTCGCGGATGGCGGAGGTTTCGACGTTGTTCAGGCGGCTGGCGAATTGCAGGGGCATGGCTTTCTCGGCGGCGGAAACTGCGGGGAAGCAGCCATTTTCCACGAATGAAGAAGGGGCGCCCCGCGCCCCTTGCCGATCGCCCTGGCCGCGGCTTCGCTAGCGCGGCTTGTCGCCCTCGTGCGCCGCCGGGATGTCCGGCGAGGCGATGGGCTTGTCCTCGTCCACCAGGTCCAGCCGGCGCTGCTCGCCCCAGCCCTGCGAGGCCACGGCGCGCTCGCGCTCGCGCGGGAATTCGCCCTCGGCACGGACGTCCATGTTGTGCGCCGCGCCCATCTCGCTGCGCGCGGTGCCGAAGCGCTGCTCCAGGCTGCCGGCCACGGCCTGCCGCTCGGCGACCACCTCGCGCAGCGGGCGCTGGCCCGTGCGCTGGAACAGGCTGAAGTCGTCCGGATTCATGCCGTGCAGGATCTCCTGCGCGCGTTCGGCCTGCGCGTCGCTGTCCGCGTCCACGAAAACGACGCAGTGCCCCTTGTCGTAGGCGCCGGAATAGCGGCCGGCGCGGGTCGTGTCCGCGCCCTCGTCGCGGCCGAACAGGCGCTCGAAGAACTGGCCGATGCGGTGCAGGCGGCTGGGGTCCATGGCGACCTCGCGCTCCATTCCGTCCCAGCGGTCGTTGGCCTGGCCCGGCGCGGCGGGCTCGCCGTGCATCAGCGGCGGCGGCGCGCCCTCGCGCACGGGCGTGCCGTCGGCATGGAGGTATTCGAGGTGGACGTCCGAGCGGTCGAAGCCCGATTGCAGCAGGCGCTCCACGGCGCGGTCGGCGTCGGCGCGGTGTTCGAAGGTGCAGATGGCGGTATGCATGGCGTATCTCCTGGCGTCAGCGGGGTTTGTCCTTGTCGGCGTAGCGCAGGCCGGGCGGGCGGCTCGCGTCCGGGTCGCGCAGCTTCGGCTCGCGGATGGCGTCGAGGCGGCCGGCGGCCATGGCGCGCTCGCGGGCCATCTCCTCGCCCGGCGACCAGCGCTCGCGGATCCCGGGGCTGCGAGCCACCATGCCGGCCGGCTCCGTGCCGCGGCCGGCGACGATCTCGCGCAGGCGGCGCTGGCCGGGGCGTGGCAGGACGTCGAGGTCCCCGCCCTGCATGTCCTGCAGCAGCAGGCGCGCGCGCTGCGCCTCGTCCGCGGTGTCGGCGTCCACCATCACCACGTAGGCGCCGCGCTGCACGTGCTGCGCATAGGTGTCGACCTGGCCGGACGGGTTGTCCCGCCCGAGCAGGCTGACGAAGAAGTGGCCGAAAGACGAAAGCACGCCGCGGTCGGCGGTGCCGGGCTCAGCGCCCGCCGTGGCGCCCGCGGGTTCCGGTTCCGCGCTCGCGCGCTGGAATTCCATGTGCAGGTCGTCCCGGGCGAAGCCGGCGCGCGCCAGGGCGGCCAGCGCCTCCTCGGCGCGCGCGCGGTCCTGGAAGGCACAGATGGCGGTATGCATATCGTTGTTCCCCTTTTGTTGGCACTCCTTCCTATGTAGGGACGGCGGCGGCGCCTGGCTGTCGTCCGGCCGAGCCGGGCGGGGTAGGCCCCGGACTACCCACCAACGAAAGGTGTGCAAGAAGGTGTCATCGCATTACACTGTTCGTCTCATGTCCACCGCCCCCCGGATCCTCGTTGCGGACTCTCCGGAGGCCTTCGCGGTGTTCCGTGCCGCGCTCACCAGCAGCTTCGAGCTGGAGCCGGCCGCCACCTTCGGGCAGGCGCAGGCCGCCCTCGCCCGTCCCCCCGCCCTCGTCGTGTGCGGCTGCCATTTCGACGAGGGACGCATGTACGACCTGCTGCGCCTGATGAAGGCCACGCCCGGGCTGGACCTCCTGCCCTTCATGGCGGTCCGCTGCATGCAGGGCGAGCTGGAGGACACGCTCTACGAGAGCGTGAAAATCGCGGTCCGCGCCCTGGGAGGCAACGCCTTCGTCGACCTGCTGCGCTGGCAGCGCCGCTGGGGCGCGCCCGAGGCCTCGCACCGCATCACGCGCCTGGTGCAGGCGCTGGTGGATGCGCCGGTGGCCGACAGCGCCTGATCCGGCCGCCCAGGGGGGCGCCTATACTGCCGACGCCCATGAAGAAGATCCTCGTCCTCAACGGCCCCAACCTCAACCTGCTGGGAACGCGCGAGCCGGCGCAGTACGGCGCCACCACGCTGGCGCAGGTGGAAGCGATGTGCGTCGAGGCCGGCCAGCGCCTGGGCTTCGAGGTGGAGTGCTTCCAGAGCAACTGGGAAGGCGCGCTGATCGACAAGATCCACGAGTATGGGCGCCTGTGGAAGGAAGGCGGCGCCCTGGGCTGTGTCTTCAACCCCGGCGCCTACACGCACACCTCGGTGGCCCTGCACGATGCGATCAAGGGCGTCGACGGCCTGCCCGTCATCGAGTGCCACATCTCCAACGTGCATGCGCGCGAGGCCTTCCGGCACCACTCGTACATCTCGCCCGCGGCGGCCGGCATCGTCGTGGGCTTCGGCGTGCAGGGCTACCTGATCGCGCTGGACGGCCTGGTCCGCACGCAGGGCGGCAACGCGCCGCAGGGCTGAGCACGAGGCCGCCGTGAAGATCGACGGCCGCACCGAGCTGATCGCCCACCTGGGCTGGCCCACGCACGCCTTCAAGGCGCCGATGATCTACAACCCCTGGTTCGCCGCGGCGGGCGTCAACGCGCTGGTGGTGCCCATGGGCTGCAAGGCGGAGAACTTCGCCGAGGTGCTGGCGGGCGTCTTCAGGCTGGAGAACGTGCGCGGCGCGCTCATCACCATGCCGCACAAGGTGCGCGTGGTGGACCTCGTCGACGAGGTGACGCCCGCCGTCAAGGTGGCCGGCTCCTGCAACGCCGTGAAGCGCCTGCCCGATGGCCGCCTGCTGGGCGACATGTTCGACGGCGAGGGTTTCGTGCGCGGCCTGCAGCGCAAGGGCCTGGTGCTGCGCGGGGCGCGCGCCTTGGTGGTCGGCAGCGGCGGCGTCGGTTCGGCGATCGCCGCATCGCTGGCGGCGGCCGGTGTCGGCGCGCTCGCGTTGTTCGATGTGGACACCGCAGCCTCCGAGCGGCTGGCCGCGCGCCTGCGCGAACATCAAGCCGCCGTCGCGGTGAGCACGGGCAGCCGCGACCCCGAAGGTTTCGACCTGGTCGTCAACGCCACGCCCCTGGGCATGGAGACCGGCGATCCGCTGCCGGTGGACGTGGACCGCATCGCGCCGGGCGCCTTCGTCGGCGAGGTGGTGATGAAGGCCGAGCGCACGCCCTTCGTGGCGGCGGCGCTGGCGCGCGGCTGCCGCGTGCAGGTGGGGACGGACATGCTGTTCGAGATGATCCCGCCGTACCTGGAGTTCTTCGGGTTTCCGACGACGACGCCGGAGACGCTGCGGGGGTTGGCGCAGCTGGAGTACGGGCCTTAGGGATGTCGGGGTTCGCTTCGCGCTCACCCCGACCTACGCAGTCCGCCGCGTCTCCGTAGTTCCTCGTAGGTCGGGGTGAGCGCGCGAAGCGCCGAACCCCGACGCGTGATCCCCGCACCTGGTAGGTCGGGGTGAGCCGCGAAGCCGAACCGCGACGCTTCCCCTACTCCTCCCCGGGCCAACACAACTGCACGCTCTTCCCGCGCAAGCGGCAACGGGCAACGTGCGCCACCAATTCCCTCTCCGCCGGCACGAAGAGCACCCGCAGCCCGCGGAAGTCCAGCAGCACGTCCTCGTGCCCCCACGCGGCGCTGTCCACGGCCAGCAACTGCATCAACGATGCCAGCTGTCCCAGCGACATGCGCCCGGTGATCGCCACCCGGGTGCGACGCGCCTCGTCGTGCAAGGCGATGTCGAATTCCATCCCGCCACTTTGGCGGCGTGACGCAAGGCACGCTGTGAACTATGCGGAGGGCTGCGCGCCGAAACAGTTGTTGCCCCGCGCGCGCCACCGCTCACGCCCGGTGACGCAATTTCCCGCTAGGGAATGCGGCAAAGTAGCTCTGCGGAAGGGAACTCGCCGCGCCCGCAGAGCCAGGTTCAGAACCCCGCGACCAACCCGTCGCGGCGCGGGTCGGATGCGATGACGTAGCCTTCCTGCTTCGGATCGCCCATGCGCCAGATGAACTGGCCGGCGCCGAAGTCCTGGTAGCTGTCGTCGATCACGTCCACCTGGTGGCCGCGACGCTGGAGTTCCTCCACCGTGGCCTTGTCCATCTGGTGCTCCACGTTGATCTCCAGGCCCGCATTGAAGCGCCAGCGCGGCGCGTCGCAGGCAGCCTGCGGATCCTGGCGGTAGTCCAGCATGCGCACCAGCGTCTGCAGGTGGCCCTGCGGCTGCATGTTGCCGCCCATCACGCCGAAGCTCATGACCGGCTGGCCGTCCCTGGTGAGGAACGCCGGGATGATGGTGTGGAAGGGACGCTTGCCCGGCGCAACCTGGTTGGCGCCCGGCTGCAGCGAGAAGCCGTGGCCGCGATTCTGCAGGCTGACGCCGAACGTGGGCTCCACGCAACCCGAGCCGAAGCCCATGTAGTTGCTCTGGATGAAGCTGACCATCATGCCGTCCTCGTCGGCGGCCGTGAGGTAGATGGTGCCGCCCTTCACGAAGTTGCCGGCCTGGAAATCCTGCGCCCGCTTCATGTCGATCAGCTTCGCGCGCGAGGCGAGGTAGGCGTCGTCCAGCATCTGCTGCGGCGTCACCTCCATGTGCTTCAGCTCGGCGCAGTGCTTGTAGACGTCGGCGAAGGCCAGCTTCATCGCCTCGATCTGCACGTGCTGCGAATCGGGGCCGTCCACCTTCATCGCGGCCAGGTCGAAGTGCTCGCAGATGCCCACCGCCATCAGCGCCGCGATGCCCTGCCCGTTGGGCGGGATCTCGTGCAGCGTGTGGCCGCCGTAGGTCTTGGCGATGGGCGCGACCCACTCCGGCCGGTAGGCCGCGAAATCGGCAGCCGTGATCGCGCCCCCGTGCTCACGCGCGTGGCGTGCGGCCGCCTCGGCGATCTCGCCGCCGTAGTACGCGGCGCCCTGGGTCTCGCCGATCAGGCGCAGCGACTTCGCGGCATCGGCAAAGCGAAAGAGCTCGCCCACCTCGGGCGCACGACCGCGGGGCATGAACGCCTGCGCGAACCCGGGCAGCTCGCGCAGCAGGGGCACGGCCGCCGCCCACTTCTGCTGCACGACCACGGGCACCGCGTAGCCCCGCTCGGCGATCTCGATCGCGGGAGCCATCAGGTCGGCAAACGGCAGCTTGCCGAAGCGCTCGCTCAGGGCAACCCAGCCCGCCACGGCACCGGGCACGGTGACGCTGTCCCAGCCGCGCTGCGGCGGGCCCTTGGCGTCATCGCCGTATTTCCGGCGGAAGTACTCCGGCGTCCAGGCCTGCGGTGCGCGCCCCGAGGCGTTGAGGCCGTGCAGCTCCTGGCCGTCCCAGAGGATGCAGAAGGCGTCCGACCCCAGGCCGTTGCTCACCGGCTCCACGATGGTCATCGCCGCCGCCGCCGCAATGGCGGCATCCACGGCATTGCCGCCTTGCATCATCATGCGCAGCCCGGCTTGCGCCGCTAGCGGATGCGAGGTGGAGACGACGTTGCGCCCGAAGACGGGCAGGCGCTGCGTGGCGTAGCCGGCGGTCCAGTCGAAGGTGTGGTGCGTCATGTGGGGTGGGCCTGGCTCCAGACGCTGCGGGGAGCAGCCCCCGAAGCGTAGTCCGAATTGCGCCGGGGCGCTGTCACCCAAAAAACAAGCCGCCTCGCGGGCGGCTTGTCGATGCGGGCGCGAGGGCTCAGTCCTCGACGAACGCCTCTTCGCGCTTCTTCTTGATCGAAGGCAGCGAGACGATCACGATCATCAGCAAGGC
>JAEZEB010000384.1 GCA_023438115.1 Pseudomonadota bacterium
GGGCCGTGCGGCGCGGGCTGCGGCCGCTACGCGCGCTGGGCCAGGTGCTGGCGAGGCGCCGGCCGGGAGACCTGCAGCCCGTGCGGCTGCCCGACGCGCCTTCGGAGATGCAGCCCATGCTCGATGCGCTGGACGGCCTGTTCGCCCGCATCGGCGAGCTGCTGGAAGGCGAGCGCCGCTTCACCGCCGATGCGGCGCACGAGCTGCGCACCCCCATCGCGGCCATCCGCGCGCAGGCCCAGGCCGCGCTGGCCACCGGCGACGCGGGCGTGCGCGAACATGCGCTGGAGCGCCTGCTGGAAGCTTGCGACCGCGCGGCGCGCCTGGTGCAGCAGCTGCTCGTGCTTTCGCGTCTGGAGGCCGAAGGCCTGGCCCGCCGGGAGCGCGTGGCGCTGGCGCCGCTCGTGCGCGAGGTGGTGGCCGACGAGATCTCGCTGGCGCCGCGGCGCACGCACGACCTCGCGCTGGAGGCCGACGACGCCGCGACGGTCGCCGGCGACGCGGTGCTGCTGCAGGTGCTCGCACGCAACCTCGTGCACAACGCGCTGCGCTACTCGCCCGTGGGAGCGGCCTTGCGGGTGCAGGTGCGCGCGCACGGCTCCGCTGTCGAACTGCTGGTGGAAGATGGCGGCCCGGGCCTGCCGCCGCAGGCGCTGGCGCGCCTGGGCGAGCGCTTCTTTCGCCCGGCGGAGGGGCAGGCCAGCGGTAGCGGCCTGGGCTGGTCCATCGTGCGCCGCATTGCGGCGGCCCATGGGGCGCAGGTCGACGTTCGCTCCGGGGCGTCGCTCCGGGGGCTGCAGGCAACCGTGCGATTTCCGGCCGCGGCTCCGTGAAAACGCTCAGCCCGGCCAGTTGGCGCAGGCGTCGCGCCGCGGCCCCGGCATGCTGGCGATGCCGCGTTCCTTCGCCCGTTCCTGCATCAGCTTGCGGTGCTCGTCCAGCGCCTGGCGGCACTCCTCGGCGTTCCTCGCCGAATGCATCCGCTCGCGGTGCGCGTCGCGCTCCTGCGGCGTCATCATGCTCCAGCCCGGCGTGTAGTCGCGCCCGAAGCGGGGTCCCATCGCGCCACCCGGCCTGGGGCCCGGGCCCGGACGCGCGCCCGCGGCTGGCGGCGTGGCGCCCTGCGTCGCGGGAGGGGGCGCCTGCTGCGCCAGCGCCGCGCCGGCTTGCAGGAGCGAGATGGCCGCGAGCGCGGCGGGAATCGTGCGGGTTCGCATGGTGGCTCTCCTTGCGGTTGTAGGCACACTCCACGATAGGCCGCGCCCAGCCTCGCGACTTGCGTTGCGTCAAGCGACGCGGCGCTTCGGCGCTCAGGGGTCTCCGGTGTGGCGATGCGCGAGACGGCGCGCCACGGTGCGGACCCAGTTCGCCGCCCGTGCGCGGCACTGCTCCTGCTCGGCATCGAGCTCCGCCTCGAGGCGGTTGAAGGCAAGCCTCAGTGCGGCCAGGGCCTCGCTCTCGCGCGATTGCCCGTCCAGCACATTCCCGCCGACGATCCGTGCCCGGACCGTGGCGCGGAACCGCGGTGCGTCCACCTCGTCGACCTGGGCCGCCTCCAGGCGCACCGACCATTCCGTGACCGCCGAATGCTGGCCTTCCATCCCTCGCAGGCGGCGCAGCGTCGCGACCTCGGCTGCCGCAAGCCTGGGCATTCCCAGGAATTCGATGTGGACGGGGCGATGGGGCATGGTCCTTTCCTCCTGTGGGCAGAGGATGGCAAGACGGCTGCCCGGCGAATTGATGCAGCGCAAGCCGCGTTCATGGAACTGCACGCACGGATGACCCCGCTTCAAACTTCAGCAGCCAGGAGGCGATCGGCCGCCAGCCAGGAGACCAGGATCACGATGCTGACGGTGTTCGGCAGGTCCAGCAGGACATGGAGCGCCAGCAGGGACAGGAATGCGCCTGCCGTGCGCGCCGCGCGGCCTCTCCATGGCGCCGCCATGGAAGGCGCCCGCGCGAAGAACAGGGTGGCCGCACCTTCTCCGGCCAGCGCAAGTGCCGCCGCGCCGACGCCCGAGACGGCAGGAAAGCCCAGGGCGAACGCCGCCAGCGCGCTTGCCAGTGGCAGGGCGGCGAGGTGCCCCCACCGGATCGCGGGACGCATCCGCGGCGACCGTCCACGCCCGCCCTGCAGGAAGGGTGGCGTGAACCCGGGGAAGACGGCGCGCCCGAACAGGTTGACGATGGCGAGCAGGAGGAAAACCTGGAGCGCAAGCACCAGGGTGGACGCGTCGAACTTGGGCCACGACAGCCAGATCGCGGAGGGATCCATGACCCTTAGATTGCGCTTGCGCACGTCCCGCGGGTTGATCTTCGTCAAGCCGCGGGTTGCGCCGCACGTGACGATACGCAGGACGCTGGAATGTCCCGGGTCCGACTGCCCGGGCCTGAACGCCACCGAAGGAGGCGAGATGAAGTCCCTGCAGGCATGCGCCTGGACGTTCGCGGGCGGGCTCGCGCGCATGAGCCGCTGATGCGCTCTTCTCCAGTCCGCACCTCCATGCCATCGAGGGCCAGCCGAGAACACGGTTCGTCGGATGAGCGCTCGGCGTTCGCCGTCCCGTGCGAGGAGACACCGGATTTCTGGAGTGGACCGGAAAGCGACCTCCTGGGGATTCTGGGGACGTCCGGCCGAGGCCTGCCGCCGGAAGAGGCGGATCGGCGACTGTTGCGCCATGGCGCCAACGAGGTTCGCTCCGAGGCGCGCAGCTCGATCCTGCGCCTGGCTGCACGCCAGGTCGCCAGTCCGCTGGTGCTCGTCCTCCTGCTGGGAACGCTGGTCTCCGCGGTCCTGCGCGAGTGGCTGGACGCCTTCATCATTCTCCTCATCATCGCCGGCAGCGCCGTACTGGGCTTCTTCCAGGAGTACCGTGCGGACGCGGCGGTCGCTGCCCTGCGACGACGGCTCGCGTTGCATGTCAGGGTACGCCGCGGCGGCGTGGAGGCAGTCATTCCCGCAGCGCAGGTGGTGCCGGGCGACATCATCCTGTTGCGCGCGGGAAGCCTCGTGCCGGCGGACGGCAGGGTCCTCGAGGCGCAGGATTTCCTCGTCAGCGAGGCCAGCCTCACGGGCGAGTCCATCCCGGTCGAGAAGCGTCCCGGCACCGTGGAGGCGCATACGCCGCTGCCCGGACGAAGCAACTGCGTCTGGCACGGGACTTCGGTGCGCAGCGGAACGGCCGCGGTCCTCGTGACGGCGACGGGAAGAAGCACGGCCTTCGGCGCCGTGGCTGCCAGGATCGGGTCCCCGGCCGAGGAGTCGGAGTTCGCTCGCGGGATCCGCCGTTTCGGCGCGTTGCTGCTGCGCATGATGCTGCTGGTGGTGTTGCTCGTCATCGGCGCGAACCAGCTGCTGGGCAGGCCGCCCATCGAGTCGCTTCTGTTTGCCGTGGCTCTCGCGGTCGGCCTCACGCCTGAACTCCTGCCGGCGATCGTGAGCGTGACGCTCTCCAAGGGGGCAAGCGCCATGGCCGCCAGGGGGGTGATCGTCCGGAGGCTGGATGCGATCGAGGATCTCGGCTGCATCGACGTCCTTTGCACCGACAAGACCGGAACGCTGACCGAAGGAAGCCTGAGGCTCAGTGCGGCAGTCGACGTCGCGGGGCAGCCCTCCTCCGAAGTCCTCCGTCTCGCCTACCTCAACGCGGCGCTGGAGACCGGAATCGCCAACCCCATGGACGAGGCCCTGGTCGCGGCCGGGATCTCCGCCGGCCACCAGGGTGGCGAGGTACGCAAGATCGACGAGGTCCCCTACGACTTCACCCGCAAACGCCTGACCGTGGTCATCCAGGAGGAAGGCGCGGCGGAGCACCTGGTGATCACCAAGGGGGCGTTCGCCGGCGTAGCCGCGGCCTGCGCCATGGACGGCGCGCAGCGGGCCGCCTGCGAGCGCTACCACGCGGCCATGAGCGCCGAAGGCTTTCGCCTCCTCGCCGTGGCCACGCGCCGGGTCCTGCCGTCGGGACCCTACGGGCACGCTATCGAGCGGGAGCTGCGGCTGGTGGGATTCGTCCTCTTCATGGACTCCCCCAAGCAGGGCATCGGCGCAGTTCTTGGAGCCCTGACGCAAGCGGGAGTGCGCACCAAGATGGTCACGGGCGACAACCGCCACGTCGCGAAGCACGTGGCGAGGTCCATCGGGCTGGATCCGGACGCGATCCTCCTGGGCGAAGAGTTGGCGACGCTGAAGGACGAAGCCCTGTGGGCCCTCGCTCCGCGCACGGACCTCTTCGTCGAGGTGGATCCGCAGCAGAAGGAGCGCATCGTGAGGGCGCTCCAGCGCACCGGGCACTCGGTGGGTTACCTGGGGGATGGGATCAACGACGCGCCTGCGCTCCACGCGGCGGATGTCGGCATCTCGGTGGAAGGCGCCACCGACGTCGCGCGCGAAAGCGCGGACATCGTCCTTCTCCAGCGCGACCTCGGGGTGCTGCAGCGGGGAGTGGAGGAGGGCCGCGCCATCTTCGCGAACACGCTCAAGTACATCTCGATCACCGTCAGCGCCAACTTCGGCAACATGGTAAGCATGGCCGTCGCCACGCCCCTGCTGCCCTTCCTGCCGCTCGTGGCCAAGCAGATCCTGTTGAACAACTTCATCTCCGACCTGCCTTCGGCGGCGATCTCCACGGACCGCGTCGATGCGGAGCAACTGCGCACGGCGCAGCGCTGGAATCTTGCCGAAGTGCGGCGCTTCATGATCGTCTTCGGCTTGCTCAGTACCGCGTTCGACCTGCTCGCGTTCGCGATCCTTCGCTGGGGACTGGACGCGGGAGAGCCTCTTTTCCAGAGCACGTGGTTCGTGATCTCGCTCCTCACGGAGCTTGCCGTGCTGCTGGTCCTGCGCACGCGCGGGCCGGCGTGGCGCAGCAGGCCGGGCGCACTGCTGGCGGGGGCCACGCTGGCCGCGGGGCTCGGGGGCGTGGCGATCCCCTTCGTCCCGTCCCTCGCCGGCGTCTTCGGCTTCGTCCCGCTTCCGGCCGCAACGGTGGGAGTGGTGGTCGTGGTCGTGGCGGGTTACGTGCTGGCGACCGAGGGCGCCAAGCGCCTGTTCTATCGTGCACCGGCCGTGCACGGCGCGTAGGGGTCGAGGTCCGGCCGGTAGGCGCTGGTGCGGACAGCCATCAATCCCAGCACGGCATGGAAGTAGTTGTCGTGGGAAAGCCGTTGATCGCGACGGGCCTGGAGGCAGGCGGCCGACACGCCTGCCGAGCGGCTGAATCCTTCGGACAGCCACGTGATCCAGGGGACGTGCTTCTGCACATCGGGCGCCACGGCGTAGGGCAATCCGTGCAGGTACAGGTTGTGCTCGCCCAGCGACTCGCCGTGGTCGGAGACGTACATCAGCGCGGTGTCGGCGCGGCCCGCCTTCGACTTCAGCCAGCCGATCGCGTCGACGAGGAAATGGTCCGTGTAGGCGATCGAGTTGTCGTATGCGTTCACGAGCGATTCGCGGGTGCACGCGTCGAGCGCGGCACTGGCGCATTCCGGCTGGAAGCGCTTGAGCGCCGCGGGCGAGCGCAGGTGGTAGGCCGGCCCGTGGCTACCCATCTGGTGCATGACGACCACGAGCCCCCTGGCCACCCTCGCCGGATCGAGCGCCGCGATGCGTGCGTCCAGCCCTTCCAGCATCACGCCGTCGAGGCATTCCCCCCGGGGACACGGCGAGTCGGCAGCCTGTGCTCCCGTCGACACCGATGGCACGCGGTCGCACACGCCCTTGCAGCCGGACTGGTTGTCGATCCAGAGAACCGCGAGACCGGCATGATGCAGCACGTCCAGCAGGCCCTCGTAAGCATGCGTGCGGGCTTCGAAGCGCTCCCGGCCCAGGTCCGAGAACATGCAGGGCACGGAGGCAGCGGTACTGGTGCCGCAGGACCATGCGTTGCGAAAGCTCACGACGCCTTCCCGCTCCAGACCGGGCGTGGTCGGGCGCGGGTAGCCGTTGATCGAGAAGTTGTCGCTGCGGGCGGTCTCGCCGAGCACCAGCAGCAGAAGCGGAGGACGGTCGTCCTGGCCTGCGGGGTGGCTCGCCCGGGTTGCGTCTTCCCCCACGCGGACCAGGACGGATTCGTCGCGGCCCAGGGGCCGCGCGGCCCCGCGCGCCGCGGAGTAGATGGCCGCCATCGGGTTCACCAGGTAGCGGACTTCCTTGTGGTTGCGCATGACGGCGGCGAGGCCCTGGAACGAAGCCAGGATGGCTGCGGCCGTGATCGCCAGCCCCGCTACGGCGAGTAGCGCGTTGCGCAGTGCCTGTCGCCTCGCACTGCCCCAGTCGACGCGCTGTCGCCAGACCATCCACGCGGGCAGGGCGCCGGCCACGGCGAGCGCGATGACGAGGCGCCAGCTGAACAGGCCGGCGGCTTCGTGCAGGTCGGTCTGGAAGGCACTGGTGACCATGCCCGGGTCCATCACCACCCCATACGTCAGCATGAAGTAGCCGCTGGCGGCCGTCACGAACAGCAGCGTGGCGGCGGCGCCCTTGAAGCTCCAGCGCCAGGCCACCAGGGCGAGGACCATCGTATGGACGCCGAAGATCGCCACCGCCAGTCCCGTGGCCGTCGCCACGCCTCGAGGCGTGTGGAAGATCCCGAAGCCGGCCAGACTGCGCCACAAGGGCAGGTTCCCGATGACGGCCATCCACAGGGCTGAGGCCGCGATGAGAGTGGCTGGTGATCGCGAGGCCCCCTTCATGGCGTCAATCCGGTGGGAGTGCCCCCGCGCGCCGAAAAGAGAGGGTCCGTCACCCACGCGGCCATCCAGCACAACCAGCCGCTCCACAGCGTGTGGCTCATGAAATGCGCGCCTCTCAGTTGCTGGACGATCCCCAGCACGAGCCCGGCGCCGAGAGCGCACGCCAGCCAGCGCCGGGCCAGGGCCGGCAGCTCGTCCCGCAGGGCGAAGTACCCGCCCGCGAAGGCGAAGCCGGTGCTCGCATGGCCCGCCGGGAAGCACCGGCCCGCGCCGCCGTCGGCGAGGCCCCAGCCCGTCCAGTGCGAGACGTGGGTCGCGATGCCGCCGAACTCGCGCAGGTCCCAGGGGCAGCTGGTGTGGCTCGTCGCCTTGAGGGCCGTGACGAACGCGGATGCGAGGAGCGCCGACGCCGCGAGCTGCACGCGGCGTCGCGGAGGCAGCGCCCGCAGGGGGCCGATCGGCCACGCGGCCGCCAGGCCAAGCCCTGCGACCAATCCCCAGGCGAGATGCCTCGCGCCATCGTGCAGCACGCGGGTCAGGAGCCAGTGGTGCTGCAGCGGGAAACCCTGCGGGCTGCCGGCCAGGCGCGCCAGCGGCAGGTCGAGGCCGCCGAGGTCCCATGCGAGAACGGCGGCCAGTGCGAGGGCGGAAGCGGCTGCGAGCCGCGGGATGCGCGGCCGCCGGGCGGGGAAGGAGGGCATGGCGGCAGCTTGCCGGCCGCGTATTGACGAATCGTTAAGGGGCCGCACTTGAGCGTGCTTAAGCCAAGCCAAATGCAGAGCCGCCAGCATGCGTCCGCCGGCGGTCTGCCGGCGAAACCGTCCTGGAGGTCGTGCATGAAAGTCGAGGATGCCCGCGCGTCCGTCACCGTGGCCAGACGCCTGGTCCATGCCGGGTCCGGATGCTTCCTGGCTCTGGCCGCCGTGGCTGCGACGCTCGCGGCTGCCGGCATCTACGAATTGATCTTCCTGGCCCTGGAGAGTGGCGGGCTCTCCGTCGACATGGCATTGCGCCTGGCGCCACGCATGTTGTGCGCCGTCCTCGGTGCCTGCTCCGCATAATGACGCAGCGGCTATCCTTGGACGGACCTCCTGCATGCGTGTGCTGATCGTCGAAGACGAACCCCTCCTCGGGCAGGCCCTCGCCATGGGCCTGCGCCAGCTTGGCCATGCCGCCGACTGGTTCACGCGCGGATCGGAAGCGGATGGCGCCCTGGTGGCGGCGCCCTATGACGCCATCGTCCTGGACCTGGGGCTGCCCGGTGGGGACGGCATGGAGTGGCTTCGCCGCTGGCGCAACCGCGGGGTGAAGCTGCCGGTGCTGATCCTCACGGCGCGCGACGGCGTCGACCAGCGCATCGCGGGACTCGATGCCGGTGCCGACGACTACCTGCTCAAGCCGATCACCATCGACGAACTGGCGGCCCGCCTGCGCGCCTTGCTGCGACGGGCGTCGGGGCGGGCGCAGCCCGTGTGGCAGCACGGCGCGCTCGAGTACGAGCCGGCGGCCAGGCGCGTGCGGTGGAAGGGACAGTCCGTGGACCTCACGGCACGCGAACTGGCGATCCTGGAGGCCTTGCTGCTCGAACCGCAGCGCGTGCTGTCCAGGGCCGTGCTGCGCGAAAAGCTCTACGACTGGAGCGACACCGAGCCGGAAGGGAACTCGCTGGAAGTCCACGTGCATCACCTGCGCCGCAAGATCGACCCGGGCATCGTGCGGACGGTGCGCGGCGTGGGCTATGCGCTCGGCGCGCCGGACATCCCATGAGCCTGCAGCGCAGGCTGATGATCTACCTGGTGGTGTGCGCGCCCCTCGTGTGGGCGGCGGCTCTGCTCGTTTCGATGGAGCGCTCGCGGCACGAGGTGAACGAGCTGTACGACACCGAGTTGATCCGGCTCGCGCGCCAGGTGCTGGCGACCCAGCGGGCGTGGCTGCCGCCGGCCGGCGACACGCCGCGGATGCCGCCGCTGCCGGCTCCGGGGGCGCGCGACACCGGTGAAAGCGATGTCGGTGACCTGGCCGTGGCCGTGTGGGACCCGCAAGGCCGCCTCCTGCTCGCGGACCGCGAGGGCGGCGAGCTGCCTTACCGTCGCGACGCGGCCGGTTTCGTGGAGGCCGCCATCGACGGCCGGCCCTGGAGGCTGTACTACCTGCAGGCGCCTTCCGGCGAACTGGTGGCGTCCGGCCAGGCCGCCTACGAGCGCGACGAGTTGGTGCTGTCGCTGGTCGGCGGCCAGATCGTCCCGTGGCTCCTGGTGCTGCCCTTGCTGCTGGTGGCCATGGGGTGGGGCGTGCGGCGGGCGCTGGCGCCGATCCGCGATCTCACCGACGACCTGCGCTCGCGTGACGGCGACAACCTCGCTCCCGTCCCCGACGCGCAAGCCCCTGCGGAGTTGCGGCCCCTGGTGCAGGCCATGAACAGCCTGTTCACGCGCATCGAAGGACTGCTGGCGCGCGAGCGCCGCTTCACCGCGGAGGCCGCGCACGAGCTGCGCACGCCGCTCGCCGTGCTGCGTGCGCAGTGGGACGTGGTGAAGCGGTCCAGGAACCACGAGGAGCGCGCGAAGGCCCAGGAGCAGCTGGATGCGGGGCTCGCGCGCATGGACCGGCTCGTCACGCAGATGCTGGCGCTGTCGCGCGCGGAGAGCATGGCGCCCGCGGGCCCGGCCGCGGACGTGGCGTGGCCACCGATCGTGGAGCAGGTGATGGGGGATTGCCTCGAGCTGGCGCATCGGCGCCGCATCGAGCTCGCGTGCCAATGGCCGGCCGCCGGCCGCGCGCCCCTGCCGCTCGTGGGGGACGCGCACCTGCTCACGGTGCTGCTGCGCAACCTCGTGGACAACGGCGCGCGCTATGCGCCCGCCGGCAGCACCGTCACCTTGCGGATGGGCGAGGAGCAGATCGAGGTGGAGAACGAAGGCGGCCCGCTGCCGCCCGAGCAGCTGGCGACGATGGGCCAGAGGTTCCACCGCCCGCCGGGCCAGCTGGAGGCGGGCAGCGGCCTCGGCGTTTCCATCGTGCAGCGCATCGCCGCGATGCATGGCCTGGAGCTCGTGTACGACGCCGGCGACGGCGGCCACGCCGTGCGCGCCATCGTCCGCTTTGCCCGCCCTACTTCGAACTGATCTTCTCGAGCAGGGCGCGCGCCTCCTCGCGGCGCCCCGTGTCCGCCACCTGCCGGCCCGGGCGGTCCGGCGCCTGCAGCGCGCGCTCGAGGTAGGCGATCGCCCGGTCCGGGTGCTTCGTCTCCACCAGGTACTCGCCATAGAAGAAGTTCGGATCGATCCCCGCCGGGTTGATCGCCAGCGCCTTCTGCAGCAGTTCCCCGGCCTTGGCCTTGTCACCGAATCCGACCGGCCACCCGGGCACCTTGTAGTAAAGCACCCCCAGGCTGTTGTAGGCGGAGCCGTCGAGGACGTTGCCGTCGATCCGGATCGCCTGCTCGTACAGCGCCTTGGCCTGCTTCACCAGCGCCAGCGCCCCGAGTCCGCCTTTCTCGCCGGCCAGCGAGCTCACGACGATGCCTTCCCACACCAGCGGCTCGCCGCGGCCGGGAAAGGTTTCGCTCACCTTGCGCGCCCTGGCCGCGAGCGCCTCGAAGCGCTTTTCCCGCTCCGGGGCGGCTGTCTGGTAGCGGATCACTTCCCAGTCCCGCTGCAGTTCGGCCACCGCGTCGTCGACGGGAGCCGCCGGCGCCGCGAGCGGCAGCAGGCCGGCGGCGGACAGGAGCAGCGCACCCCCGGCGCGCAGGAAGGTGGATCGGTCAATGCGCATTCTTCATCTCCTCGTCGATGGATTCCAGCTGCTGCCCGGAGCGTTCGGGAAGACTGCGGCGGTGCCGGGCGAACGCACCGTCGAGTGCCAGGGGCGCCAGGCCGTTGATCCGGGCCGCGACCTTCTCGGGAAAGCCGAGGAACCGCTCGGCGGACTCGGACTCCAGCAGTTCCACCAGCGCCGCGGCGACCCGGGCGGGCGGGTCCATGGCCGTGCCGGTCGCGCGGTTGTAGGCGGCGACCTCGGGGCTGTTGAAGGGCGTCTTCGTGCTGCGCGGCCCCAGGTACTGGATGCGCACGGGCGTGTCGGCCAGTTCGCGCCGCAGCGCCTGCGCGAAGCCGCGCAGGCCGAACTTGCTGGCGCAGTAGACGCTGTAGCCGGGCAGGCCGATGGCGCCCAGCGCGGAGCCGACGCAGATCACCTGCGCGCGCGCGAGACCGCGCAGGTGCGGCAGCATTGCCTGCGTCAGGCGCATGGGGGCAAGCAGGTTCGTCTCCAGCACGCGCGCCATCGTGGCGGCGTCGCAGTCGTCCAGCCGGCCGAACTGCGGCACGCCGGCCGCATGCACCAGCACGTTGCAGCCGAAGGCCTGGGCCGCGGCCGCCAGCGACGCGGCCGAGCGGGGATCCTGCAGGTCGGCCTGCTGCCACTGGGCCTGGACGGCGGGCACGTGCTGCTGCAGGCCGCGGACC
>JAEZEB010000017.1 GCA_023438115.1 Pseudomonadota bacterium
ACCTACGCGTGCGGCGGTCCTCGCAGGTCGGGGTGAGCGCGCGCAGCGCCGAACCCCGACGCCTCATTCGTGCGTCGCCCCCATGAACCCCCGCTCCTCGGCAAACCACGCGAGCACCGGCTTGGTCCCCGGCAACACCGGCCGCACCGCCACCGGCAACTGCTGCCAGGCGAACTCCTGCCCCTCGTGCATGTGCAGCTCGCCGTCCCATTCGAACACCTTGCAGAAGTTCAGCCGCACCAGCGCATGCGGATAGTCCACACGCTCCACCTTCCACGCATGCACGGCGCCAATCGTGATGCCGATCTCCTCCTGCAGCTCGCGGCGCAGTGCCTGCTCCACCGTCTCACCCGGCTCCACCTTGCCGCCCGGAAATTCCCAGTAGCCCTCGTAGACCTTGCCCGGCGGGCGCGAGGTGAGCAGGAAGGAACCGTCCGCGCGCACCAGCACGCCGACCGCGACCTCGACCTCCTTGCGGTCGGGGCCGCCCTGGCGCGGCCTGTCCCCATCGGCGACCAGCACGCCGCTCACGCGCTGCGCCGTCCCGCGTAGTCGCGCGCGAACTGGTAGGCCACGCGGCCGCTGCGCGAACCGCGCTCCAGCGCCCACACCAGCGCCTCGGGACGCGCGGCCTCGATGTCCGGGGCGCCCACGCCGAAATGCGACAGCCAGGTCCCGGCGATGTGCAGGTATTCCTCCTGGCTGAAGGGATAGAAGCTCACCCAGAGGCCGAAGCGCTCGGACAGCGAGATCTTCTCCTCCACCACCTCGCCGGGATGCACCTCGCCGTCGTCGGTGTGCGTGTACGTGAGGTTCTCCTTCATGTACTCCGGCAGCAGGTGGCGGCGGTTGCTGGTGGCGTAGATCAGCACGTTGGGCGTGGACGCGGCCACGGAGCCGTCGAGGATCGACTTCAGCGCCTTGTAGCCCGGCTCGCCCTCCTCGAAGCTCAGGTCGTCGCAGAACACCATGAACTTCTCGGGCCGGCCGGCGACCACGTCGACGACGTCCGGCAGGTCCACCATGTCGGCCTTGTCGATCTCGATCAGGCGCAGGCCCTGCGCGGCGTACTCGTTCAGGCACGCCTTCACCAGCGAGGACTTGCCCGTGCCGCGCGCGCCCGTCAGCAGCACGTTGTTGGCGGGCTGCCCCTGCACGAACTGCAGCGTGTTGCGCTGGATCTTCTCCTTCTGCGGATCGATCTCCTTCAGGTCGTCCAGCCGGATGCCGGCCACGTGCTTCACGGGCTCCAGAAGGCCGTGCCCGCTCGCGCGCTTGCGGTAGCGCCAGGCGATGGCGGCGCTCCAGTCGGGCGCGGCCAGCGGTTGCGGCAGGATGGCCTCGATGCGGTCCAGCACCTGCAGGGCGCGTGCGATCAGGGTTTCGAATTTCTCCGTCATGAGCGGTAGTCGGCGTTGATGGTCACGTACTCGTGGCTGAAGTCGCAGGTCCACACCTGGTCGGCCGCGTCGCCGCGCCCGAGCAGCACGCGCACCGTGATCTCGGACTGCTTCATCACGCGCTGGCCGTCCTCCTCGCGGTACGCGGGATGGCGGCCGCCGCGCGTGGCGACGTGCACGTCGTCGAGGTACAGCTCGATCTGCGCCTGGTCCAGGTCCGCGATGCCCGCGTAGCCGACGGCAGCGAGGATGCGCCCGAGGTTGGGGTCGCTCGCGAAGAACGCGGTCTTCACCAGCGGCGAGTGCGCGATGGCATAGGCCACCTTGCGGCATTCGTCGGCGTTGGCGCCGCCTTCCACGCGCACCGTGATGAACTTGGTGGCGCCCTCCCCGTCGCGCACGATCGCCTGCGCGAGCAGTTGCGCCACCTCCAGCATCGCCGCCTTCAGCGCCTGCCCCGAGGGCGTGCGCAGCGAGGTGATCACGGGATGGCGCGCCTGCTGCGTGGCCACCACCACGAAGGAATCGTTGGTCGAGGTGTCGCCGTCGACCGTCACGCGGTTGAACGAACCTTCCGCGAGCTCGAACGCGAGTTCGCCGAGCAGGCGCGGATCGATCTGCGCGTCGGTGGCCAGGAAGCCCAGCATCGTCGCCATGTTGGGCCGGATCATGCCGGCGCCCTTGCTGATGCCGGTGATGGTGACGGTGGCGCCCTCGATCTGCACCTGGCGGCTGAAGGCCTTGGGCAGCGTGTCGGTGGTCATGATGCCTTCGGCCGCGCGCAGCCAGTGCCCAGGCTGCGCATCGGCCAGCGCCGCGGGCAGGCCCTGCTCGATGCGATCGAGCGGCAACGGCTCCATGATCACGCCGGTGGAGAACGGCAGCACCTGCTCCGGCGCCACGCCGAGCAGGCGCGCGGCCGCGGCGCAGGTGGCACGTGCGCGCGCGAGGCCGTCCTCGCCGGTGCCCGCGTTGGCGTTGCCCGTGTTCACCACCATCGCGCGGATGCCGCCTTGCTGCAGGTGCTCGCGGCACACCTGCACCGGCGCGGCGCAGAAGCGGTTCTGGGTGAAGACGCCGCCCACCGCGCTGCCCTCGTCGAGCAGGAAGACGGTGAGGTCCTTGCGATTCGCCTTGCGGATGCCCGCTTCGGCGACGCCGATGCGCACGCCGGGAACGGGATGCAGCGTGTCCGCGCTCGGCGCGCTCAGGTTGACTGCCATGGAGAGACCCTGTCGTTGTCGGTTTGGATTCTTAGTTCTGGCGCCAGGGCAAACCGCGTTTGCGCCAGCCGCCCTTGTTGCCCCGGTGTCCGTCCGCGTCCGCTTCGCCCTCGAAGCCCTCGAGGATGTTGTAGGCCTCGATGCCCAGCTCGGTCGCGCGCTTCGCCGCGGCGATGGACCGCACGCCGCTGCGACACAGGAAGACGACCTTGCCACCCGCTGGGACTGCCGCGCGCAGCCCGTCGTCGAAGGCCGGGTTCAGCTGCATGCCTGGCCACTGCTTCCAGGCCAGTGGCAACGCGCCGGGCACGAAGCCGACCCACTCGCGTTCCGCGTCGGTGCGCACGTCGACGAGGACGGCCTGGCCTTCCTGCCACCAGCGGCAGGCGAGTTCCGGCGACACGTCGCCGGCATAGCCCTCGGCGGGCCGGGGCGCGCCGTCGTCGGGAGCAGTCGGGGAAGCGGGGGCGTTCATGCCGGGCATTCTGCCAGCAGGGCAAACCCGCAAAGCCGGCGGGCCCGCCGCGGCCTCCGACAGCCGCGTGTCAGCTAACTGGACAAGCGGTCGGTGGAAACCCTATTTCCACTTGCAGGGGGCGCATCAAAGATAACCCGCCAACTATTCCAACGCAAAGGAGACCTTTGATGTCCGACCCCAAGACCCCCCGTCGCCGCAGTCTTCTCAAGGGCGCAGCCGTCGCCGGTGCCGCCATGTCGGCACCGATGGTGGCCGTTGCGCAGACCGCCACCTTCCGGCTGCAGAGCACCTGGCCGGCGAAGGACATCTTCCACGAGTACGCGCAGGACTTCGCGTCCAAGGTCAACGCGATGGCCGGCAACCGCATGAAGATCGAAGTGCTGCCCGCGGGCGCGGTGGTGCCGGCCTTCCAGCTGCTGGAAGCCGTCAACAAGGGCACGCTGGACGCCGGCCACGGCGTGGTGGCCTACCACTACGGCAAGAACTCCGCCCTGGCCCTGTGGGGCTCCGGCCCGGCCTTCGGCATGGACCCCAACATGGTCCTCGCGTGGCACCAGTACGGCGGCGGCAAGGCGCTGCTGGAAGAAATCTACAAGTCCATCAACATGGACGTGGTCTCCTTCCTGTACGGTCCCATGCCCACGCAGCCCCTGGGCTGGTTCCGCAAGCCGGTGTCCAACGCCGCGCAGATGAAGGGCCTGAAGTTCCGCACCGTCGGCCTGGCGGTGGACGTGTTCAACGAACTGGGCGTCGCGGTGAACCCGCTGCCGGGCGGCGAAATCGTCCCGGCGCTGGACCGCGGCCTGCTCGACGCCGCCGAGTTCAACAACGCATCTTCCGACCGCGTGCTGGGCTTCCCGGACGTCGCCAAGAACTGCATGCTGCAAAGCTTCCACCAGTCCGGCGAGCAGTTCGAGATCCTGTTCAACAAGGCCAAGTACAACGCGCTGCCCGCGGAGCTCAAGGCGATCATCGACTACGGCGTGCAGGCCGCCAGCGCCGACATGAGCTGGAAGGCGATCGACCGCAACTCCAAGGACTACATCGAGCTGAAGACCAAGGACAACGTCAAGTTCTACAAGACCCCCGACTCGATCCTGCGCGCGCAGCTCGATGCCTGGGACAAGGTCACCGCCAAGAAGGCCGCCGAGAACCCGCACTTCAAGAAGGTGCTCGACTCGCAGAAGGAATTCGCGCAGCGTGCCGGCGCCTGGCAGAACGACTACACGGTCGACTTCAAGATGGCGTGGAACCGCTATTTCGCGCAGCGTCCGAAGAAGAGCTGATCCTGGCCCTGAAGTAGAAAAGGGGGCGGCTGAACCAGCCGCCCTTTTTTTGCGCGGCGCGCGCGCCGCGGCAAGAGGAAAGCAATGCTGAAACTACTCAATGCCATCGACCGGCTGTCCACCTGGATCGGGCAGGCGTTCGCATGGCTGATCGTGTCCCTGACGGTGATGATCTCCTGGGAGGTCTTCTCCCGCTATGTGCTCGGCCAGCCCCACGGCTGGATGCTCGACGCCCAGATCATGCAGTACGGCATCATGTTCATGATGGCCGGCGCCTACACCCTGTCCAAGAACGGCCACGTTCGCGGGGACGTGCTCTACGGCTTCTTCCGCCCCCGCACGCAGGCCACGCTGGACCTGCTGCTGTACATCGTGTTCTTCCTGCCCGGCGTCGTCGCCCTCACCTATGCGGGCTGGACCTACTTCACCGAGTCGCTGGCGATCCGCGAGACCACGTTCAACGCGGACCCGATCCCGGTGTATCCATTCAAGTTCTTCATCTCCTTCGCCGGCGCGATGCTGCTGCTGCAGGGCTTCGTGGAGGTCGCGCGCTGCGTGATGTGCATCCGCGACGGCGCCTGGCCGGCCCGCGGCGAGGACGTCGAGGAGGTCGACGTCGACAAGCTCAAGGCGATGGTGCATGCCGACGAAGCGCCCAACCTGGTGGCGGCGCCGCCGGCCGAGAAGGGAACGCTGTGAAACTGCGCAAGGAACTCTGGTTCGGCTTCAGCCTGATGGGGCTGATCGTCGCCGGCGCGCTCTACATGCTGCTGAGCGTCGACCAGCTCGAACGCGGCCACATCGGCCTGCTGATGCTCTCGCTGGTGGTCGTCGCGATCATGCTCGGCTTTCCCACGGCTTTCACGCTGATGGGCATGGGCATGATCTTCACCTGGCTCGCCTACGGCCGGAACACATCGCACACGCTCGACCTGATGGTGCAGGCGGCCTACAAGACGATGGCGAACGACGTGCTGATCGCCATCCCGCTGTTCGTCTTCATGGGCTACCTGGTCGAACGCGCCAACCTCATCGAGAAGCTGTTCCGCAGCATCCACCTGATGCTCGCCCGCGTGCCCGGCGCGCTGGGCGTGGCCACGCTGGTCACCTGCGCGCTGTTCGCCACCGCCACCGGCATCGTCGGTGCGGTGGTCACGCTGATGGGCCTGCTGGCGATGCCCGCGATGCTGCGCGCCGGCTACGGCGTGCAGCTCACCGCGGGTTCCATCACGGCCGGGGGTTGCCTGGGCATCCTGATCCCGCCCTCGGTGCTGCTGATCGTGTACGGCGCCACCGCCGGCGTGTCGGTGGTGCAGCTGTACGCGGGCGCCTTCTTCCCCGGCATCATGCTGGCGGCGCTGTACTGCCTGTACGTGATCGTGCTGGCCAAGCTCAAGCCCTCGGTGGCGCCGCCGCTGTCGGCCGAAGACCGCTTCGTCCCGCTGCCGCCGCTCACGCAGAAGATCACGAACCCCGACGGCGCGCGCCACGCCCTGGCGGGCCTGCTGACGGCTCTCAAGGGCAGCCGCAACCGCGAGGTGCCCACGGGTTACCTGCTGCGCCAGCTGTTCATCGCGCTGTTGCCGCTGCTGCTGTTCGCCGTCGTGGCGCTCTGGAGCTATCGCTCCGTGACCGAGCCGCTGCCGGTCGAAGCCGGCTTCACCGAGCTCACGCAGATGGGCGAAGGCGCACCGGCGCAACGCAGCGAAGGCGGGCTCGCGGAACCGCCGGGCGCGGGCGGCCTCGCCGAACCGCCGGCCGAAGGCAGCCTGGCAGAGCCGCCTCTCGAAAGCCTGGGCGAGCCCCCGTCCGCGGATGCGGAAGAACCGGGCGAAGTGCTGCAGGCGCTGGGCGAAGACAGCCAGGAAACCGCGGAAGCGGGCGTCATGGAGCCTCCGGGCTCGGGCGTGCAGGAACCTCCGGGCGCAAGCGGCACCACCGCCGGCACGCAGGCGGGTGAAGGCGCCAAGCGGGAAGCCCCGCGCGGTTACTGGATCGGCCTCGGCGTGGGCGCCGCGGTGATGGCGCTCTACTACGCCCTCCTCAGCTTCGCGAGGCTGGAAGTGTTCAAGATGCTGCTGACCAGCTTCTTCCCGCTGCTGATCCTGATCCTGGCGGTGCTGGGCTCCATCGTGCTGGGCCTCGCGACACCGACGGAAGCGGCGGCCGTGGGCGCGCTCGGCGGCTTCCTGCTCGCGATCGCCTACCGGCAGCTCACGTTCACGGTCGTCAAGGAGAGCGTGTTCCTCACGGCCAAGACCTCCGCCATGGTGTGCTGGCTGTTCGTGGGCTCGGCGATCTTCTCGGCGGCCTTCGCGCTGCTGGGCGGGCAGGAACTGGTGGAGCGCTGGGTGCTGTCGATGGACCTGACCACCACGCAGTTCCTGATCCTCACGCAGATCATCATCTTCATCCTGGGCTGGCCGCTGGAATGGACGGAGATCATCGTGATCTTCATGCCCATCTTCATCCCGCTGCTGCCCCACTTCGACGTGAACCCGCTGTTCTTCGGGCTGCTGGTGGCGCTGAACCTGCAGACGGCCTTCCTGTCGCCGCCGGTGGCGATGTCGGCCTTCTACCTGAAGGGGGTGAGCCCGCCGCACGTGACGCTGAACCAGATCTT
Source organism: Pseudomonadota bacterium (assembly GCA_023438115.1). Lineage (GTDB taxonomy): Bacteria > Pseudomonadota > Gammaproteobacteria > Burkholderiales > Burkholderiaceae_C > Ramlibacter. The sequence continues at coordinate 7,011 of JAEZEB010000017.1, forward strand.
CCTGGGCATGCTGCCCTTCATGGGGAGCCAGATCGTCGCCATCGTGATGCTGTACATGTGGCCGCAGATCGGCCTGTGGCTGCCCTCCGTGCTGTACGCGCGGTAAGGCGGACCGCACCCCTGCGAAAGGCGGCTCCGGCCGCCTTTCCTTTTGGGCCCGTGTTGACGTTGACGTAAACGTAAACTACCCTCCATGCAGGAGACCTCCCGATGACCGACCTGTCCGCCGAATTCAAGGCGCTCGCCAACTACCGCCCGACGAACAAGGTCCGTTTCGTCACCGCCGCGAGCCTGTTCGACGGCCACGACGCCGCCATCAACATAATGCGGCGCATCCTGCAGGGCATGGGCGCGGAGGTGATCCACCTGGGCCACAACCGCAGCGTCGACGAGGTCGTCACCGCGGCTCTCCAGGAGGACGTGCAGGGCATCGCCATCAGCTCCTACCAGGGCGGGCACGTCGAGTACTTCAAGTACATGGTCGATCTGCTGAAGCAGCGCGGCGGCGCGCACATCCGCGTGTTCGGCGGCGGCGGCGGCGTGATCGTGCCCTCCGAGATCCGCGAGCTGCAGGACTACGGCGTCGCCCGCATCTACAGCCCCGAGGACGGCCAGCGCATGGGCCTGCAGGGCATGATCGGCGAGATGGTGATGCGCTGCGACCAGGACCTGGCGCCGCAGGCGCCGCGCGCGCTGGCCGCGATCCAGGGCCACGAGGAGCGCCACTGGCGCTCGCTCGCGCAGCTGGTCACCGCGCTGGAAGCGGGCAGCGCCAACGCGCAGCTGGTGCAGGCGATCCGCGCGGAGGCGGCCACCCGCAAGACGCCGGTGCTGGGCATCACCGGCACGGGCGGCGCGGGCAAGTCCTCGCTGACCGACGAACTCGTGCGGCGCCTGCGCCTGGACCAGGACGACAGCCTGCGCGTGGCGATCGTGTCGATCGATCCCTCGCGCCGCAAGACCGGCGGCGCCCTGCTCGGCGACCGGATCCGCATGAACGCGATCGGCCCCTGGCAGCAGGGCCCGCGCGTGTACATGCGCTCGCTCGCCACGCGCGACTTCGGCAGCGAGATCAGCCAGGCCCTGCCCGACGTGGTGGCCGCGTGCAAGGCCGCGGGCTTCGACCTGGTGATCGTGGAGACCTCCGGCATCGGCCAGGGCGACGCCGCCATCGTGCCGCACGTGGACATCCCCCTGTACGTGATGACGCCGGAGTTCGGCGCCGCCAGCCAGCTCGAGAAGATCGACATGCTGGACTTCGCCGAGTTCGTGGCGATCAACAAGTTCGACCGCAAGGGCGCGGCCGACGCGCTGCGCGACGTTGCCAAGCAGGTGCAGCGCAACCGCAATGCCTTCGGCCGCCGGCCCGAGGAGATGCCGGTCTTCGGCACCATGGCCGCTCGCTTCAACGACGACGGCGTCACGGCCCTCTACCAGGCGCTCAAGCCGCGCCTGGCCGAACTGGGCCTGCCGCTGCGGGACGGCCGCCTGCCGCTGGTGGACGTGCGCCACAGCAGCAACCAGTCGCCCGTGGTGCCGCCGGCGCGCACCCGCTACCTGGCCGAGATCGCCGACACCGTGCGCGGCTACAAGAAGCGCGTGGCCGCGCAGGCCGTGCTGGCGCGCGAGATCCAGCAGCTGAAGGAAGCCGCCCGCATGCTCAAGGCGGAGAAGCCGGGCCGCGCGCCCGCCGCCGAAGCCTCGCTGGACCTGGCGGCGCAGCGCCTCGCGCGCATGGACAAGGACGCCCTGCACCTGCTCAAGCAGTGGCCTGACATGCAGCAGGCGTACGCCGGCGACGAGTACGTGGTGAAGATCCGCGACCGCGAGATCCGCACGAAGCTCACGTACCAGTCGCTCTCGGGCACCACGGTGCGCAAGGTCTCGCTGCCGAAATACGAGGACCACGGCGAGATCCTGAAGTGGCTGATGCTGGAGAACGTGCCGGGCAGCTACCCCTACACCGCCGGCGTGTTCGCGTTCAAGCGCGAGAACGAGGACCCCACGCGCATGTTCGCGGGCGAAGGCGACGCCTTCCGCACCAACAAGCGCTTCAAGCTGCTGTCGGGGGGCATGCCGGCCAAGCGCCTGTCCACCGCCTTCGACTCGGTCACGCTGTACGGCAACGATCCCGATCCGCGTCCCGACATCTACGGCAAGGTGGGCAACTCCGGCGTGTCCATCGCCACGCTGGACGACATGAAGGTCCTGTATTCGGGCTTCGATCTGTGCGACCCGGCGACCTCGGTCTCCATGACGATCAACGGCCCGGCGCCCACGATCCTGGCCATGTTCATGAACACGGCCATCGACCAGAAGCTGGAGAAGTTCCAGGCCGACAACGGCCGCGAGCCGACGGAGACGGAAGCCGCCAAGATCCGCGAATGGGTGCTGGCCAACGTGCGCGGCACGGTGCAGGCCGACATCCTGAAGGAAGACCAGGGGCAGAACACCTGCATCTTCTCCACCGAGTTCTCGCTCAAGGTGATGGGCGACATCGCCGAGTACTTCGTGCACCACGACGTGCGCAACTTCTACTCGGTGTCGATCTCCGGCTACCACATCGCGGAGGCGGGCGCGAACCCGATCTCGCAGCTGGCCTTCACGCTCTCGAACGGCTTCACCTTCGTGGAGGCCTACCTCGCGCGCGGGATGCACATCGACGACTTCGCGCCCAACCTGTCGTTCTTCTTCTCCAACGGCATGGACCCGGAATACACGGTGCTGGGCCGCGTGGCGCGCCGCATCTGGGCGGTGGCGATGAAGGAGAAGTACGGCGCCAACGAGCGCAGCCAGAAGCTGAAGTACCACATCCAGACCTCCGGCCGCAGCCTGCACGCGCAGGAGATCGCCTTCAACGACATCCGCACCACGCTGCAGGCGCTGATCGCGATCTACGACAACTGCAACTCGCTGCACACCAACGCCTACGACGAGGCAATCACCACGCCCACCGAGGAATCGGTGCGCCGCGCGATGGCGATCCAGCTGATCATCAACCGCGAATGGGGCCTGGCGAAGAACGAGAACCCGAACCAGGGCGCGTTCGTCATCGAGGAACTGACGGAACTGGTGGAGGAGGCCGTGCTGGCGGAGTTCGAGCGCATCGCCGAACGCGGCGGCGTGCTGGGCGCGATGGAGACCGGCTACCAGCGCGGGCGCATCCAGGACGAGAGCATGCACTACGAGATGCTCAAGCACACCGGCGAGCTCCCCATCATCGGCGTGAACACCTTCCGCAACCCGCACGGCGACCCCACGCCCGACAAGCTGGAACTCGCCCGCTCCACCGAGGAGGAGAAGCAAGGGCAGCTGCAGCGCCTGCGCGACTTCCATGCCCGCAATGCCAAGGAAGCACCCGCCATGCTGCAGCGGCTGCGCGCGGCGGTGATCGAGGACCGCAACGTCTTCGAGGTGCTGATGGACGCGGTGCGCGTGTGCTCCCTGGGACAGATCACCCACACCCTGTTCGAAGTCGGGGGCCAGTACCGCCGGAACATGTAGCGCCTGCTGCATACTTGTCCCGTGACGGCTTCCCTGCACTTCACCACGGGCCCCGCCTACGCGGTGGCCGAGATCACCTCCCTGGCCTTCATCGAGGCCGCCGAGCCGATGCTGCAGGAGATGCGCGAGCGCACTTTGCAGTTCGGCACGCGCCGGCTGCTGATCAACCTGCTGGACGTGGTCGGCACCTTCGGGCCGGAGGAGCAGCAGATCATCGGCCTGCTCGCCTACAAGTACCTCTCGCACCTGGAGAAGGTGGCTTCGCTGGTGCCGCCGGAGAAGCTGACGCGCATCTCGGAAAACGCGGCGCAGGCGCGCGGGATGGCGCTGCGCGTGTTCACCTCGCTGCCGGAGGCGGTGGACTGGTTGCGGGAGTGATGCCTTGGTTATGGTGGGCAGCGAGCTGCCCACCCTACGGGCCACGGGACCCGGGACATAAGGAGGCGGCGCATCTTGGTAGGCCGGCGGTGAGCGGCGCAGCCGGAACCCCGGTGAATCATCCGGCCCCGCGCATCGCCGCGGCGATTTCCCGCAACAAGCCTTCCGTCTCCTCCCACCCGATGCACGCGTCGGTGATCGAAACGCCCGGCTGCGGGGCCACGCCCGGCTTGAGGTCCTGCCGCCCCGGCTGCAGGTGGCTCTCGATCATCAGGCCGAGGATGCGGTTCTCGCCGCCGGCAATCTGCCCCGCGAGATCGCGGGCCACCACGGGCTGGCGCCGGTAGTCCTTGGCCGAATTGGCGTGCGAGCAGTCCACCATCACGCGCTCGGTCACGCCGGCCTTGCGCAGGATCGCGCAGGCCGCCTCGATGTCGGCGGCGCCGTAGTTGGGCCCGCGCGAACCGCCGCGCAGGATGATGTGGCAGTCCGCATTGCCCGCCGTCTCGAAGACCGCGGCCACGCCCATCTTCGTCATGCCCATGAAGGCATGGGGCGCGCGAGAGGCGATGAGCGCGTCGGCCGCCATCTGCACGCCGCCATCGGTGCCGTTCTTGAAGCCTACCGGACAGCTCAGGCCCGAGGCGAGCTGGCGGTGGCTTGGACTTTCCGTGGTGCGCGCGCCGATCGCGCCCCAGCTGATCAGGTCCGAGATGTACTGCGGGCTGAGCAGGTCCAGGAATTCGGTGCCCGCGGGCAGGCCCATCCGCGCGACGTCCAGCAGCAGCTGCCGCGCCAGGCGCAGGCCTTCGTTGATGCGGAAGCTGCCGTCCAGCCGCGGATCGTTGATGTAGCCCTTCCAGCCCACCGTGGTCCGCGGCTTCTCGAAATAGACGCGCATCACCAGCAGCAGCCGGTCGCGCAGTTCGTCGGCCAGCGCGCGCAGGCGGCGCGCATACTCCAGCGCCTGCGCGTGGTCGTGGATGGAGCACGGCCCCACCACGGCCAGCAGGCGCGGGTCGCGCCCGTGGACCACGGCCGCCACCTCGGCGCGGCTGCGCTCCACGAAGGCCTGCACCGCGGCGTCGGCGGGCATCTCGTGCTGCAGCAGCGCGGGCGAAATGAGCGGGCGCACCTCGCGGATGCGCACGTCGTCCAGCCGCGTGGCCTGCGGCATCTCCTCGGCGCCCTCGGGGCAGGCGTGTCCGGCTTCCATGCATCCTCCTGTCGCAATCCTCTATATTGCCAGCCCATGGCTTTCGCTTCCCTCCCGGCCGCCGGCGCGGCCCTGCGCATCGAATACGAATGGGCCGGCGGCGCCGGCGACGGCGCCCCGGTGATGGTGTTCCTGCACGAAGGGCTGGGCTCCGTCGCGATGTGGCGCGACTTCCCCTCGCGCCTGGCCGATGCCGTCGGCATGCGCGCCCTCGTCTACTCCCGCCCCGGCTACGGCCGCTCGAGCCCGCGTCCCGAAGGCGAGAAGTGGCAGCCCGACTTCATGCACCGGCAGGCGCGCGAGGTGCTGCCCGCCCTGCTGCGCGAGCTGGGCGTGGAAAAGCCCTGGCTCTTCGGCCACAGCGACGGCGGCTCGATCGCCCTGCTCCATGCGGCGGCGTTTCCCGATGCACTGCGCGGCGCCATCGTGCTCGCGCCGCACATCCTGGTGGAGGACATCTCCGTCGCCAGCATCGCCAAGGCGCGCGAGGCTTACCTGCAGACGGATCTGAAGCAGCGCCTGGGGCGCTACCACGACGATGCCGATTCCGCCTTCTGGGGCTGGAACGACGTGTGGCTGTCGCCGGCGTTCCGCCGCTGGAGCATCGAGGAGGAGATCGGCGCGATCCGCTGCCCGCTGCTGGCCATGCAGGGCCTGGATGACGAGTACGGCACGCTGGAGCAGGTGCGCGGCATCGCCCGCCGCGTGCCGCAGACGCAGCTGCTGGAGATCCCGAGCTGCGGCCACTCGCCGCACAAGGACCAGCCGGAAGTGGTGATCGAGGCGGTGAAGGGCTTCGTGCAGCGCCACGAGGCCTGACGCGCAGGCGGTGGGACGGTGGGCCCCAACAAGCCCCCCCCAACGGGTTTGGGG
>JAEZEB010000041.1 GCA_023438115.1 Pseudomonadota bacterium
CGCTCACCCCGACCTACGCACTGCCGAATTTCGAAGAACTTCGTAGGTCGGGGTGAGCGCGCGGAGCGCCGAACCCCGACATCACGCGCTCAACCGAGCAGCGCGTTCACCCGCTTCACATAAGCCGCCGGATCCTCCGGCATCCCGCCTTCGGCCAGGAGCGCCTGGTCGAAGAGGATGTGCGCCAGGTCGTCGAAGTGCACCGAGCCTTCGAGCTTGCGCACCAGCGGATGCGAGGCGTTCACCTCCAGCACCGGCTTGCTGTCCGGGGCCTTCTGCCCGGCCTGCTTGAGCATGCGCGCGAGCTGCAGGCTCATGCCGCCGTCGCTCGCCACCACGCACGCCGGCGAATCCACCAGCCGCGTTGTGACGCGCACGTCCTGCGCCTTGTCCTTCAGCGTCTCCTTCAGCTTCTCGAGCACCGGCTTGAAGGATTCGGCGGCTTCTTCGGCCGCCTTCTTCTCGGCCTCGTCCTGCAGCTTGCCCAGGTCCACCTGGCCCTTGGCCACCGACTGCAGCGGCGTGCCCTCGAACTCGTTCAGGAAGGACAGCGCCCACTCGTCGACGCGGTCCGTCATGTACAGCACCTCGATGCCCTTCTTGCGGAAGATCTCCAGCTGCGGGCTGTGGGCGGCGGCGGCCTGCGTGTCGGCGGTGACGTAGTAGATCGCCTCCTGGCCTTCCTTCATGCGCGCCTTGTAGTCGGCCAGCGAGACGCTCACGCTGTCGCTCTGCGTGGAGGCGAAGCGCAGCAGCTTGGCCAGCCGCTCGCGGTTGCCGAAGTCCTCGCCCAGGCCTTCCTTGAGCACCGCGCCGAACTCGGCATAGAACTTCGCGTACTTGCCCTTGTCCTCTTCGGAGGCAGCCTCGTCCTTCTCCGCCCTGGCGAGGTCTTCCAGCATGGCCAGCACGCGGCGCGTGTTGCCCTCGCGGATCGCCTTGACGTCGCGGCTTTCCTGCAGCAGCTCGCGGCTGACGTTCAGCGGCAGGTCGGCGGAGTCGATCACGCCCTTCACGAAGCGCAGGTACGTGGGCAGCAGCGCCTCGGCCTCGTCCATGATGAAGACGCGCTTGACGTACAGCTTCACGCCGGCCGCCTTCTCGCGGTTCCACAGGTCGAAGGGCGCGTGCGCGGGCAGGAACAGCAGCTGCGTGTATTCCGTGCTGCCCTCCACCCGGTTGTGGCTCCAGGCAAGCGGGTCGTCGTAGTCGTGCGCGATCGCCTTGTAGAACTCCTTGTACTGCTCCGGCGTGATGTCCTTCTTCGCGCGTGTCCACAGCGCCGAGGCCTGGTTGACGGTCTCCCATTCGTCGGTGAGCACGTGCTCGCCCGGCTTGCCGTCCTCGCCTTCCTTCCACTCCTCCTTGCGCATCAGGATCGGCAGGGAGATGTGGTCGGAGTACTTGCCGATGATCGACTTGAGCTTCCAGGAGCTCAGGTACTCCTGGGCGTCCTCGCGCAGGTGCAGGATCACGCTGGTGCCGCGCTGCGCCCGATCGATCGCCTCGACCTCGAAGTCGCCGGCGCCGCCGCTGGTCCAGCGCACGCCTTCTTCGGCCGGCAGGCCGGCACGGCGCGATTCCACGGTGATGCGGTCGGCCACGATGAAGCCGGAATAGAAGCCCACGCCGAACTGGCCGATCAGCTGCGCGTCAGCCTTCTGGTCGCCCGAGAGGCGGTTCATGAACTCGCGCGTGCCGCTCTTGGCGATGGTGCCCAGGTTGTCGATCGCCTCCTGCTGCGACAGGCCGATGCCGTTGTCGGAGATGGTCAGCGTGCGGGCGGCCGCGTCGAAGGTGACGCGCACCTCGAGGTTGGGCGCGTCCTCGTACAGGGCCGCGTTGTTCAGGGCCTCGAACCGCAGCTTGTCGCAGGCGTCGGACGCGTTGGAGATCAGCTCCCGCAGGAAGATCTCCTTGTTCGAGTAGAGCGAGTGCGTGACGAGGTGCAGCAGCTGCGCCACCTCGGCCTGGAAGGAGAGGGTCTGTTTCTGGCTCATGGATGAGTTCTAGGAATGCAGCGACCCCGAGCTAGGGGCGGGCCGTGAAGATTTCAAGCCGGTGGATGCTAGCGCACCCTGCCGTGAACTATTCGACGTTTCCTGCCGAGTATCGGCGCCGGACGGCACGGGGAGCATGCAACGGGTGGTTACAGTGCAGCCATGAGGATCGAACTGCCGCCACCGTCATGGTCCGACAACGTGCAGCGCGCCGAGGACGACGCGCACACGCTGACCATGGCCGCCCCCGCCCAGGCCACCTGGGTGCACTGGGCCCTGCCGGTGGACGCCGCGAACTCCGTGCGCGTGGAAGTGCCGGCCGGCGAGCCGGTGGTGCTCACCCTCACCTTCTGAGCGAATCCTTCCTCCCATGAGAAAAGGGCTGCATCGCTGCAGCCCTTTCTTGCTTCTTGCGGAGGTGTTGCGCTTACAGGCTGCGCTCGCCGGACGGGATCTTGCCCAGGCGCAGGGCTTCGGCCGCTTCGGCGCGCACGGTCTGCACCTTCAGGTCGGACTTCAGCGGGGCGATCACGCGCGAGCCGGCGGGTTCCTGGCTGCGGGTCGTGGGCACCTTGGCCGCTTCGGCCATCACTTCGGCGCGGGTGCGGTTGCCGTCGATCTTGATGGCGAACTGCGAGGAGAAGGGGGCGTCGTCGGCACGGGCCATGCCGGAAGCGGCGGCGGCGATGGCAACGGTGGCGAGCAGGATCTTGGCGTTCATGACGGACCTTTCGAACAGTGGGTGGACAGGTTTCTTCGGTGCCGCGGGGCTTTCGTGTTCCCCGCGTTTCACCGTGTCTCCACTGTAGGCAGCCGTCTTTAGGCGAGCCTTAGCGGTTTCTTAGCTGGCCGTGAGCAACACCCTCAGGTGGCCGGCTCGATGCGCGCGATCAGGCCGCTGCGGTCCTGGCGGTTGCGCAGCGTGAGCAGCAGGCCCGCGCGCTGCGCCGCGGCCTGCGCGATCGCGAGGCCCAGGCCGCTGCCCGGCGCGCCGTTGCCCGGCACGCGGAAGAAGCGGTCGAACACGCGCGGCAGCAGTTCCTGCGGAATGCCGGGGCCCGTGTCGACCACTTCCACGACCACGCGGCCCTGCTCGTCCTGCACGCGCACGTCGACCACGCCGCCCTCGGGCGTGTAGCGCACCGCGTTCTCGATCAGGTTGTCCAGCAGGCTGCGGAGGTCGCTCGCGGCGCACTGCACGGCGATGGGCCGCGGCTGCTCGGGACCGACGAGCCCCAGGTCGATGTTGCGCTGGTCCGCCAGGCCGATCAGCGTGTTGACGCTCTCGCGCAGCTGCGCGCGCAGGTCGACCACGTCGGCGCAGTCGGCACCCTGGCACTCGTGCTTCGACAGGCGCAGCATCTGGTCGACCAGCCGTTGCGCGCGCCTGACGCCTGTTTCCAGCTGCGCGAAGCGCTCGGCCGACGCGGTGCAGTGCACGTCCTGCCGCATGTTCTCCACCTGCAGCCCGATGGCCGTGATGGGCGTGCGCAGCTCGTGGGCCGAATCCTGCACGAAGCGGCGCTGCACCGCGAAGGCGTCGCGCAGCCGCCGCAGCAGGCTGTTGAAGGATTGCACCAGCGGCTCGATCTCCGCCGGCACGTTGCGCACGTCGAGGTCGGCGATCGTGTGCTCGTCCTGCCGCGCGACCTGCCGCGCGATGTCCTGCAGCGCGCGCGACATGGCCCGCGCCACCGCCCACAGCGCCAGCATGGACAGCGGCAGCAGCAGCAGGATGGGCGCGGCGGCGGAGCCCGCGCGCTCGAGGACCAGCTTCGAGCGGAAGTGCCCGCTCTGCACGACCTGCACCGCATGCCCGTCGGCAGGCACGTGCTGCGTGTAGACGCGCCAGCGCTTGTCGCCGTACTCCACGTCGTGGAAGCCCTGCGTGGGCTGCAGCGCCACGCCCAGCTCGGGCCAGGAAGTCACGTCGATGGCGCCGTTCGCATCGAAGGTCTGCACGACGTACGAGCCCCACTTGTGCACGCGCTCGGCGTCCACGGGCATGGGACGCACCGCCTGGTGGTCCGACAGCGCCGTGGCCAGCTGCTGCATCTGTTCGTCCATGAAGGTGTTGACCATGCGCGAGTAGGACCACCAGGACAGCCCGGCGCCCAGCGCACCCACCACGAGGAACAGCGGCACCAGCCAGAGCAGCAGCGCGCGCCGGATCGAGCACATGGACCCATGCGGGAAGACCTGCAGTTTCATGCCGACGCTCCCAGCGAGCCGCCGGCCACCCGCCAGCCCAGCCCGCGCACGTTGCGGATGGTCTCCGGCCCGAGCTTGCGGCGCATGCCGTGGATCAGGACGTCGACCGCGTTGCTGCTCACTTCCTCGCCCCAGCCGTAGATGCGGTTTTCCAGCTGCTCGCGCGAGAGGATGGCGCCGGGGCGCTCCAGCAGCGCATGCAGCAGCGCGAACTCGCGCGCCGACAGCTGCGAGCGCTCGCCGCCCTGCACCATCACTTCGCGGGTGGTGAGATCGAGTTGGACGGTGGTGTTGCCGATCACCGAATGGGCGCTGCCGTCGCGGCGGCGGATCACGGCGCGCATGCGCGCGAGCAGCTCGCGCATCTCGTAGGGCTTGAGCAGGTAGTCGTCGGCGCCGAGATCGAGCCCGTTGACGCGGTCGTCCACGCCGTCGCGCGCGGTGAGCACCAGCACCGGCGTGACGTCGCCGCGCCCGCGCGCCCAGCGCAGCACCTCGACGCCATCGCGCTTGGGCAACCCCAGATCGAGCAGCACGCAGGCGTAGTCGCCATCGGCCCAGGCGCTTTGCGCCAGCAGGCCGTCCTTCACCCAGTCCACGGACCAGCCCTGCGCGGAGAGCGCCTCCCGCAGGCTGTGTCCGATCATTTCGTCGTCTTCGACCAGAAGGACGCGCATACGAAAAAAGCCTCCATTGGCAGCGTGGAGCGGACCTTAACCGAGCTGTCTTAGCCCCGGCTTAGCTGCGGCCACTCGCCCCGCGTTGGCCCATTGCCACATTGGTACTAACCCGCCGATCGCGCGGGCGCAACCGCTCGTCACGGCCGCGGCGGGGTCTGGTCGTCGAAGTGTGACGAAATGTTCAAACAACGCCACTCATCGCTCCTAAGTCTTTGTTTTGTCTGACGTGACGGGTTGCGAGACGTAATCCGGTCGCCTACAGTCCGGCCAGCAGTAAGCAGTTCACTTAAGCCTGTCTGGAGATGTTTCCTAAGGCTTGCCATCCTTCAAGGAGTCGTTGAGATGAAAACCCGCAACCTTCTTCGTACCGCCGCCATCCTCGCCGCGTTCTCGGGTCTGGGTGTCGCTTCCGCCCAATCGTTGCTCAACAATGCCGAGGTCACCGTTTCGGTCACGCTGGAAAGCAAGTGCCGCTGGGACACCACCGCGCCCGGCGCCCTGGCCGTCGACTTCGGCACGTACACGGCTTTCCAGACCACCGACAAGACCCCGGCGACGCCCCAGACGTTCACCGTCGAGTGCACCCGTGGTGCCGGCACCCCCACCGTCAGCTGGGACAGCACCAGCGGTGTCGTGAAAGGCCTGCAATACACCGTGAGCCTCACGGCCGGCGCTACCGTGGGGGGAACGGCCGCCACCACGTCGACCATCGGCACCGGGGACAAGGTCACGTATACGTTGAGCGGCAACATGCCGCAGGGGCAGGCGGGTGATGCCACGGAGGCAGGTACCGACACCCGCCTTCTGACGGTTGCCTTCTAAGGGATCCCGGCGATTGCGTGACGGCTGGCAGGCTGGATTTGCACATGTCCATGAACGTCACAAGGCTCCTGCTGGGCGCCGCGCTGGCGAGCCTCGCGCTGGCCACGGCCGCCGGGTCCTTGACCGCGAAAGTCGCGGTCAAGGTACAGCTGGTGTCTTCTTCCGGGGCGTGCGGTGCCGTAGCCACCACTCCCTCCGTGGAGGTTCGCTGCCAGGGGCCGCGGGGCCCGCTCCTGCCGGAACCAGGCGCCGTTCCCTACCAGCGCGTGGGAACGATCGCGGTGCCGGATGTCGTGGCGGAACCGCTGCCGCTCTATAGCGACGGTACGAAGGTCACCAGTTGGCGGGTGGTTACGCTCGATAATGCACGCTATGTCGAGCTGACCATCATGTGGTGACCATGTACCGAAGCAAGAAGACCGGTCCTTTCATTCCCGCCGTCGCCGCCCTGGCCATCCTGGCCGGCGCGTCGGCGCACGCCGGCTCCTTCTCGGTGAGCCCCGTGCGCATCTTCATGGAGGCTCGGGAGCGCGCCACCGGCATCACGATCGTCAACGAGGGCGATACGGACCTGGTGATGCAAGCCGAGCTGTTCGAGTGGAAACAAAAGCCCGACGGAACCGACGAACTCCTGCCGACGCAGGATCTGATCCTCGCCCCGCCCATCCTCAAGCTGGCGAAGGGCGGGCGGCAGGTCGTGCGGCTGGCCAACCTGCGTCCGCCCGTGCCGGGCGAGCAGCAGACGTACCGGTTGATCGTGCGCGAAGTGCCCGAAGCGGAGGCGCAGGGCAAGTCCGGCGTCCAGGTGCAGGTTGCGCTGGCCTTCTCGCTGCCGGTGTTCATCACCCCTCCGGGCGCCAAGCGCGCACTGGTCTGCACGGCCAGCCGCGCCGGCCCGACGTCGATCAACGCGACCTGCGAGAACCGCGGCCAGGCCTATGCGCAACCGGTCGGGATGACGCTGGCCACCCCGACGGGCAACACGCTGCTCTCGGGCGACATCAAGGGCGGCTATGTCCTGCCCGGCGTGACGCGCCACTTCACGCTCGCGAGCGACGGATCCGGCATCCCCACCGGCCCTGCCAGGCTGCAGGTGACGCAGGATGACGGCTCGAAGCAGGTCTTCGATGTCCAGCTGGCGGACTAGCCCCGGCCGACACACCCTCCCGCATTTCCTGCGCATTCTCGTGGTGGCCTGCGGGCTGCTGCAGCATCCGGCCGGATTCGCGCAGACCAAGGCCATCGAAACGGGCGAACTCGTCCTGCCGGTGGAAGTCACCGTCAACGGCGGCTCCGGCGGCATCTGGCCCATCGTGAGCCGCGACGGCGTCCTGTATGCCCCAGTGGAAGCATTCGGCACCTGGCGGTTGCAGGTGCGCCCGGACACCCCGGCGATCGAGTACCGCGGATTCCGCTACCTGCCCGTCGGCGCCGTCACCGGCGTCGAGTCACGGCTCGATACCGAGAAGGCGACCCTGGACCTAACCGTCGCCGCCGAGGCCTTCTCCGCCACGCGCCTGGCGCGCGAGCTTGCATCGGTGTACCCGCGCACGCCGGTCGTTCCGGCGGTCTTCGTCAACTACGACCTGAATTTCAGCCGGATCGGCGGTCCTGTCCCCACGCGCGGCCTCGGCCTGCTGGGCGAGGTGGGCAGCAGCGGAAGCTGGGGTGTCTTCACCCAGAGCTTCGTGGCCAGCAACCTCATCGAAGGCGACGACCGCGGCCTGACCCGGCTGGAAACCAGCTTCCGACGCGACTTCCCCGAGCAGGGATACACGCTGGTGGCCGGCGACAGCGTCTTCCGCACCGGTTTGCTCGGCCGCAGCGCTTACTTCGGCGGATTGCAGTTCGGCACCAACTTCGGATTGGCTCCCCACATCAACCGCCAGCCCATCCCGCTCATCGCGGGCGAGACGAGCACGCCTTCCACCGTGCAGCTGTACGTGAACGACGTGCTGCGGCAGACCAGCAACGTACCTGCCGGGCCCTTTGCGCTCGACAACCTTCCGGTCCTCAGCGGCAACGGCGATGTGACCGTGCGCGTGCGCGACATTCTCGGCCGCGAGACGCTCATCACCCAGCCCTTCCTGATCAGCGCCGACCTCTTGGCGCGGGACCTGACCGACTGGAGCGTGGAAGTGGGCAAGCTGAGGCTGGGACTCGGTTCCGAAAGCTCGCGCTACGGCACGCCCTTCGCGGCGGGCATGGTCCGCCGCGGGCTGTCGAACACGACGACCGCCGAGGCCAGGCTGGAAATGGCCGACGGGCATTCCGCGGGCGGCCTGGCCGGCGTGCATGCGATCGGCTCCAGCTGGCTCCTGCGCGCGGGCGCGATGGCGAGCCGGCACGACACCCTGGGCAGCGGCCGCCGCTGGATCCTGGGCGCGGAGCGACCGGGCTACGTGACCACGCTGGGCGCGACCCTGGAAGGCAACAGCCGCGGCTTCCGCAGCCTGGGCGAGGACGAGATGATGGTGCCCCCGAAGCTCCAGTTCGCGGCCCAGGCGACCTGGGCCGCCACCTGGGGGCGCGTCGGCCTCGCGCTGGCGCACCAGCGCCAGCACGATGGCGAGGGCTTTTCCAGCTACTCCCTGAACTACGGCACCACGCTGCGCCGCAACTGGCAGCTCAATACCTACTACACGCGCGTGTTCGGACGCGCCGACGGCTATACCGTCGGCGTCGTGCTGGTCGTGCCGCTGGACCGCCACACCAGCACGGCTACCTCAGTGCAGGTGCAGAACGATCGGACCGAGTTCTACACCAACGCCACGCACGCGCCGGCCGGCCCGACGGGATGGGCC
>JAEZEB010000128.1 GCA_023438115.1 Pseudomonadota bacterium
GGGCCGTCATGGGCAAGAAGGCCGCCGACCCGGTGGCCGAAGAGAGCTACTGGCGCGAGAACCACGCGAACCGTCCGTATGCCCGCAAGGACGTCGGCTGGGACCACTACCAGCCCGCGTACCGCGCCGGCGTGGAGTCGTACAACCGCAACCCCGGCCGTTCCTTCGACGAGATCGAACCGGAACTCAGCCGCGACTGGGGCCGCGCGCGTGGCAACTCCTCCCTCGAGTGGGAGCATGCGCGTCCGGCGGCACGCGACGCGTGGGACCGCGTGAGCAACGCCACCGAGCGCATGATCCCCGGCGATTCCGACAAGGACGGCCGCTGATCGAGAGCGGGGAGCCCAGGCTCCCCGTTTTCATTTCGCGCGCAACGCGACCAGCGCGTGCTGCGTGCCCACCGCCATCGCAGCCGCGGTCGCCAGCATGGCGACCATGTGCACGGCGACGGCGGCGAGCGCGAGAGAACCCGACGCGGTGATCTCGCGCGCCGGCAACCCGCTTCCGCACAGCGGGACGATCGCCGGCACCAGCATCCATCCCGCGCCGTGCGCCAGTCCGATGATGAAAGACCACAGCGTGAGGCCGGCGTGGCCCGTGCGTGTTCCTCCACGGCGATGGCGCACGTGATGCGCGACCAGCGACAGGAGCAGCACGGCGGCCACGCCTTGCGGCAGCAGGGGATCGAACTCCATCCCCAGCCGCAGCGCCGCGGGCACCGAGATCGCAACGACGGCAAGCGAGGCGAGATGTCCCGCCGCGATCGGCATCAGGCGCGGCAGCAGCCGCGCCTTCGCGTCGCCGCGCGCGCTCCAGGCCGCCCAGGCCCAGCCGGTCACCGGATTGGCGCCGTGCAGCGCGCCGGTGAGCGCCACCACCAGCCAGGGCCAGAGACTCGCGGCCATCGTGCCTGCCCCGGGTTCAGGCCTCGCAGTGCGGGCAGGCGGCCGCCGGCGCCGCGGCCTTCTCCGGTGCGGGCTCGAAGGCGCGTCCGGTCTCGTAGCGGTCGTGGTGGCGCACCCACTCCATCTTGTAGAAGGTGTCGCGCTCGTCGCGGCCGCGCGGCGTGAGGTCCATCAGCGCGTAGGCACCCATCATCACCTCGACGCCCCGCCCGAAGGTGGAATAGGTGTGGAACACCGCGCCCGCGTCGTCCTTGCAGAACACGCTGATGCCGGGCGCTTCCTCCGCCGGGAAGTAGCCCTTGCGGTAGTTGTAGAAGACCTCGCCCGTCGCCAGTTCCTCCGGCGTGAAGCTCACGCCGAAGTCGCGGTTGAAGCTGCTGCCGTGCGACGACACCCAGTCGAACTTCCAGCCCATGCGCTCGCGGAAGCGCAGGATGTCCGCCAGCGGCGCCCGCGACACGGCCACGAAGGCGATGTCGCGATGCGCCAGGTGGATGTTCATCCCGTCGACGTGGTCGGCCATGTAGGAGCAGCTGGGGCAGCCTTGTTCCCAGCCCGGCCCGAACATGAAGTGCTGCACCAGCAGCTGGCGCCGGCCGCCGAACAGGTCGGACAGGCTGCGCGAGCCCTTGGGCGCGTCGAAGACGTAGTCGGCCGTCATGCGGCGCCACGGCAGCGCGCGGCGCGCGGCCGCCACTTCGTCGTGCAGGCGCGTCAGCGCCTTCTCGCGCGCCAGCAGCGTGGTGCGCTCCTCCTGCCAGCGCGCGGCATCGACGATGCGGGGAGAGGGGGATGCGTCCATGGTGTGCTCCTTGGCTCGGTGAGCCCGTGGTGGGTTCGAAAGTCCATGCGGCGGCCCGACCCGCAGGCGGGCCGTCGCAGGGGATGAGGGAAAGGGCTAGGCTTGCCGCGCCTTCGGGCGCCGCACCGCGCGCAGCTTGCCGCTGCCACCGCCACCGCAGTACAGCAGGTCGGCGCCGTCGGACTCGAGCCCGCTCACGCCGGTGCCGGCGGGCATCTGCAGGCGCTCGAACACTTCGCCGCTTTGCGGGTCGATGCGGCGCAGCTCGCTCTCGTCGGCCTCCCAGGTGCCGTGCCAGAGCTCGCCGTCGACCCAGGTGACGCCGGTGACGAAGCGGTTCGATTCGATGGTGCGGCGGATCGCGCCGGTGGCAGGGTCGATCTGGTGGATGCGCCGGCCCTGGTAGTTGCCCACCCACAGGCTGCCTTCGGCCCAGGCCAGGCCGGAGTCGCAGCCTTCGCCCGGCGCCGGGATGGAGGCGAGCACTTCGCCGGTGGCGGGATCGATCTTGTCGATGCGCGCTTCGGCCAGCTGCCACAGGTGCTTGCCGTCGAAGGCGGTGCCCGCGTCGCAGGGATGCTGCAGGCTGCGCGCGACTTCGCCGGTCGACGGTGCGATGGCGAGCAGCCGCGCGCCGGTGGCGGCCCACACGTGCGCGCCGTCGAAGCTGACGCCGTGCACCACGGTGGCGCCGGGGAAGGGGCCGTACTCGCGGACGATCTCGGCCGGATGGATGGCGGCCTTCGGCCGCGTGCTGGTGTTGGTGCTCATGGCGGGGTTCCTTTCCTGCGCCGCTCCTTGCGACGCGATGACCCCACTCTACGCACCGGGCAGGGCAGCGGGGAGTAACAAGATTGGCGTGAAATCCACCAGGGGCGCGGCCAGCCAGCGCCGCGCGCGGGCCTGGCCGAGCGCGCGCACCTGGCCGTCCGCCTGCAGGTCGGCCAGAGCGCGCTGCACCGTGCGCTGGCTGGCACCGAGGGCGAGGGCGAGCGCGGACGTGGACCAGGCGGCACCGTCCGAGAGCAGGGCGAGCAGCGAGGCCTGCTCGCCCGCGATCGGCGGCTCGAGCACCACGACTTCCGCGTCGCCGTGTGCACGCAGCGCGAAGCCGCGCGGCGTCGCTTCGATCGATGCCATGTCCTTCACCAACGCACGCAGGCGGCCGATCTCCACGCGCAGCCGCGCGCGGTGCGTCTCGTCCGGCCGGCGCGTGCGGAACGCCGTGGCGATCAAGGCTTCGCGTTCCACGTCGTGCGGCCACGCTTGCGCGAGGCAGCGCGCGAGCTTGAAGAGGATGGGCCGGCGCGCGAGCGGCAGCCACGCGCCGGCCATGGCCACGCCGCGGCGGCAGGCATCGAGCACGAGGGCGTCGGTGGCGAGCAGGGCTTCCACGTCGCCGAGGCGCAGGTCCTGCGCTGCATCCGCGTTCACGCGTCGTGCGGCAGGCCGCTCGAGAGTCGCGCGCGCGTCCGCGATTTCAGCGATCAGTGCCGGGATGCCCGCGCGGTACGCAGCCTGGTGCGCCCGCGCCAGGGCTTCGCCCGCACGTTGCGACTGCAGCGAGCGCAGCATCAGCTCGGCCCGCGCCAGCTCGGCGACGGCGGCCAGGGCGGCAGGCATCCCGCGCGCATCGAAGCGCTCCAGAGCTGCCGCCGCATCCGGCAGCCGCCCGAGCAGGAGCAGCTGCCGCGCCTCGAGCAGGCGTGCATGCATCGCATTGGCGGCATCGCCCTTCTTCTCCAGCACCGCCGCGGCAGAACCGAGCACGCGGGGCGACACGGCGAGATCACGCAAGGCCAGGGCGACCTCGGCCTCCGCGACGGCGCAGCGCGCCCGCGCGATCGCCTCCCGCGGCCCGAACGCGCGGCCCGCCTGCCGCAGCAGATCGCGCGCGACCGGATACTCCCCCAGCTGCGCCATCGCGATGCCCCGCAGCGCCAGCGCCGGCGCATCGCCGCGCAGCGCGACGTGCTTCAGCGCGCCCAGCGCGTCGCCGGAAGCGAGGGCGCGGGCGGAGGCGGTGATGAGGGCATCCATGGGGCAGGGCTAGTGCTGTGGCCTCAAGCGGAACTGGCCGCGCTCGGTTCCGTCCTGCCACGACGCCGGATCGGGTGCCCACGGGCCGGGACCGAGCACGATGGCCGCCAGGTCGCCGATGCCTTGTCCCAGCAAGTCATGCGCCGCCGCCTCTCCGGCGTCCTCGTGGCTGGCGGCCGCGCAGAAGCGCGCGAGGAGTTCGTAGTCCTTGTCGAGCAGATGCACAAGGAGCCGTGCCAGTTCATAGCTGAGAGACTGACCGTCGTCGGGACGCAGGAAGGATTTCCCGCTCCAGAACTCCTGGATCGTCCGCTCGTTCCAGAAGCGTGCGAAGAGGAACTGCAGTTCGTCAGGACGATACCGCGGCGGTCGCGGCGCGAAGCGCTGTTCGGTGTTCACCGCCAGGCCCTCGTTCAGCCAGGCGGGTATCGGCAAGTGGCGCACGAGGCAGTGGGTCAGCTCGTGGACGACCACTGGCTCCATCGCATCGAACGGGCTCTGCGCGAAGACGAAATGCCCGTAGCCGGCGTCGATGAACATTCCGCCGCTGAAGGCCTGCGGCTCCGATGAGTCGCCGCCGTAGTGGGACACGTAGCGGTAGTAGGAATCCTCGTCATCGAACACCATCACCACGGTTTTCCCGTAACCGTCGTCGGACGCGATGCCTGGCAGCGTCGCGAGGACCCGCGTGCGCGAGCGCTCGAGGTACTTCAGGAGCGCATCCGCGCCGCGCCGTTCGAGGGAAGAGAGAAGCATGAAGTTGGCCGATTCCGCCCGGACGTGCCCCGGTGGAAGGGCAGCGGCCATCGCGTCGAGCCAGCCGGCAGCGAGCCCGTTGGCGTGCGCGTGCAGGAAGTCGGTATCGGGCCCGTCCGGCCACTGTTGCGCGTCCCAGTCCGGGATCGGCAACGCGGTCTGCGACACCCAGGTCATCGCGTGCGCGGCCGCAGCCTGCGAGAGCCCCGTTTCCTTGTCTCCTGTCGCCGTCGACGCAGGGGATCTCCTCAGCCATCCGAGCATGGCATTTCCTCCTGGAGCGATTCTGCTGCATCCGGCGGGGCGGGCGGGCAAGGTCTTCCTTACCTGCCTTCGTCCACCCGCCGCAGGAAGGCCCCCATCAGCGCGGCGCATTCCGCCGCATGGGTTTCCAGCAGCAGGTGTGGTCCGTCGAGGATGTGGGCCTCCATGCGCGGGAGTGCCTGCATCCAGGAAAGCGTTTCGGCGATGTCGAAGAAGGCGTCGTGCCGGCCCCACAGCATCAGCGCCGGCGGCAGGCGATCGGCCAGCCAGGCGGCGATCGCGTCGAAGCGCGCGACATGGTTGCGGTAGTCCAGCACCAGGGCGCGCTGCGTCTCCAGGCGGCCCGGCAGCGACATCACGCGCCAGTCTTCCTCCCACAGCCGCGGCGCGATGCGTTGCGCGATGTCCGATGGCACGCCGCCTACGTACTGGTCGCGGGTTCCTTCGAACGTGCGAGCAGCGCATCCAGCCTGTCGGCGAAGTTCGAGAACGAGGGCTGCGCGATCGGTTCCGAGCGGCCGAAACCGGGCAGGTCCGGCGCGATGACGAAGCAGTCCTGCGCCAGGGGACCCATCACGTCGCGGAAGGAAGCGGACGACGTGGGAAAGCCGTGGAGCAACAGCAGCGCCGGTTTGCGGCTGTCGCCGGCGATGCGCACGGCCAGGCCGGCGGTTTCGATGTCGCGGATCACGGATCGCGGCTGGCTCATCCTTGGCTCCTTGCACCCCATGTGGACGGCTTTGCTGCCAAGATGGGCCATGGCCGACGCGACAGCAGCTTCCCTCCTGGACACCATTCTCGGGGCGGTCCTGGCCCCCGGGGAGCAGGCGGACAACAATCGTTTCTCTTTCGAGGGGCTCACCTTCGGTGCCGGCAGCGGAGGTGCGCTGGCGATACGCATCCGGAAGCTCGAGGTCGCTTCCTTCCGCCTCGCATCGGGATCCCTGCGGCTGGAGGTGGGCCGGCTCGTCCTGAACGGCTTGCTGGCGCAGGTGCGCTTGGAGGCCGGGCGGCCGCGCCTGGAGCGCGCCGAAGCGGAAAGCGCCGAGCTTGCGGCGGTGAAAGTCCAGGCGCCCGTGCAATTCACCAGCGGCGACCATGGGGCCGTGGCGGGCGCGTGGCGCCTCGAACCGCTCGCCAACGCGAACGGCACGCTACGCGCCGAGATCGTCGATGCGCACCTGCTGTTCGACGCCGACGTCACGGTGCCTGTCCAGGCGGGGCAGGTCGACTTCCGCGATGCGACCGTGGAGCACGTGGGCCCGGATTCGCGCATGGGCGTGAGCCGCCTGGGCATCTACGTCGATGCTCCGAATGGCCGCAGCTACCTCTACCAGTTCACGTCGGCGGTCGTCGCGGGTGTCGAGTACGAGCGGCGCGGCGCGATGCTGGCTCCCTGGGTGACGTCACGCGGCAAGCTGCAACTGCAGCCTTTCGCCGAATCCCTGCTGGCGCAGCCTCCCGGCGGACAGGCGCAGGGCATCACCGAGCAGGCCCGCCTGCTTTTCGATCGCACGGCGCTGGCCGGCGAAGTGCGCCTCGGCGATGGGCAGTTCGCGGCGCCCGGCGCGCATGCGGAACTGGTGGGGCGCGCCGAAGGGCGCAACACGGTGCGCATCCATTCGGAAGCCGTGGGCCGCGGGTTCACGCTGGCGGTCGAGGCGCTGTCCGTGCGCAATGCCGCGCTGGGAATGCATGATCGGCAAATGCGCTGCAGCGAGCTGGGCGGTGCCGTGACGCTGCGCGCCTTCCTCGAGGAGGCGAAGGTGTGCCTCGCGCTGGAAGTCGCCAGCCTGAAGGCGTCCGGCCTGCAGTTCGGCCCGCAGCCCGCGGGCGCCGCTCACTGACGCGCAGGCTCCTGCCGCAGCACCTTCGCCATGGGCCGGCCCTTGGCGAGTTCGTCCACCAGCTTGTCGAGCAGACGGATGTTGCGCATCAGCGGATCGGCGATCTCCTCGACGCGCACGCCGCATATCACGCCCCTGACCAGGTCGCGGTCGGGGTTCAGCGCCGGTGCCTGGCCGAAGAAGGTCTCGATGTCGACGCCCTGGTCGATCTGGCGCTGCAGGGCCTTCTGGTCGTAGCCCGTCAGCCAGCGGATGACCTGGTCGACTTCTTCCCGCGTGCGGTTCTTGCGCTCCGCCTTCTGCACGTACAGGGGATAGACCTTGGCGAAGGCCATCCTGAAGATGCGGTGCTTGTCCATCGTCGGCCTGCAGGATCGTGTCGTGCCACATTCTGCATGCGCAGGCGGCGGGCCGTCCATCGCTACGGCCGCTCCCAGGCGTCCAGGTGCTGCAGGAGGTCGTCGATGGCGATCACTTCGCGGCGGTCGTCCTCGCGCCGGAACACCACGCCGGACCACCCGCTCATGCCCACCGGCCGCAGGCGGTGGCCGTTCCTGCGCAGCTGGTGGCCGGAAACCGCGCGGATCACCACGCGTTCGTAGCGCGAGCGCGCGAGATGCGCCGGCGCGGACCGCGCGTCCCAGGCGCAGAGGCGGCCCACGTCCTCGTACTCCGGCGGACGGTCGTCCAGGTCCAGCAGCGAGGGGCTGCGTCCTTCCATGACCGCCGCGATCAGCCGGAAGGTGAAGGGATCGGAGATGCGCCGGATCGAGCGCTGGAAGTGGCGCACGGTGTACGCCGCGATGGAGCGAAGGCTGAGCTCTCCGTGGCCTTCGGTCCGCCACATCCGCGTGTCGATGTCACAGGTGAACGGATTTTCCGGATAGCAGCTGAAGCGCGCCAGCCATCCCTGCCGCGACGTGTGCGGCATCGGCTGGAAGCCCTGCATGACGGGGATGCCGTGGGCCGCGAGTTCGTCCAGCTCGTAGCTGGGCCAGGCCATGACTTCGCGCACGATGCCCACGATCAGCGCCGCCGTGGCAACCATGAGGGCGGGGCTGGGCGTGAAGTCCGACGTGATCTCGACGCGGTCCTGGCGCGGGCGCACGCCGACGCCGGTGGATCGCCGGTTGGTCGCCAGCAGCATCACCGGCGCGGGCAGGATGAAGGTGAGCAGGCGCGCGAGCTGCTCGATAGTGCGGCCGTTCGCCGGCTCGCCCGGCGGAAGTTCGAAGGAGACGTTGTAGTGCGTGCTGAAACCGACCAGCCGCGTGCGGTGCTTCTCGCGCGCATCCCAGGCGTCGAGCTCGCCGCGGATGAACTGCAGCGCCTCCCACAGCGATCTCCCGGTGCGCGCCGCGCAGCCGGGTTCGATCTCGATCACGGGCGTCGCCACTTCGATCACGCCCGTGTCGAAGTACACGGCGCCACCGGTGGGCAGGTGGTAGGAGGTGCCCTGGCGGTGCATCAGTTCGCCGCGGATGAAGTCGCGCGGACTGCCGAACAGGGCTTCCGGTCGCGTGGGCTGGTCGTCGAGCATCAGCGAGCATTCGGCTTCCATGCCCATGGCCGCGAGGCGCAAGCGCTGCGGCGCGGCCTGTTCCAGCTTCTTGTCATGGGCCATCAGCCGGTCTCCGCAGGGAAGGGCTCCTGCACGGGATCGAACACCGTGTAGCCCAGGTCGATGTGGAGGTGGTCGTCGGCCTGGCCGTCTTCCGGACCGTAGGGGCGGATCCAGACGCCGGGGATGACCCGCCGTGCAATGGCCGCGTACTTCTCGATCTCCTCGCGGCTGTCGAGGTAGGTGTCGCCGATGCGGTGGATGTTGGCCGCCGTGCCCCAGCAGTGGCGAGAGGCATGGCGGCTGAGCGCATGGCTCGGCGTGCGGTAGCCGCCGTTCGCCGCCACGTGCACATAGGTGCCGACTTCCAGCCGCAGCAACTCCAGCGCCGAGGCCAGCAGCAGGATCGCGCAGGGCACGTAGCGGGGAAACGAGCGCGCCGGCGGCGCCTCGCGCACGTCGACGCCGATCAGCTCGGAGAGGCGGAAGTGCGCGGTCAGCTCCGTCTCCATCGCCTCGTGCCAGGAGCCGATCCGCAGGAACGACGAGGGAAGCGCACGTGCAATGCCTGCGCGGTCCTGCAGCGCCTCGCCCGGCCGCAGCACCTCGCGAAGCTGGGGCGGCAGCTCGTCGGCGTGCACCAGGGGCAGCGGCAGATGGCTCATTCGCGCCGCTCCCCCGTCATGTACTCGTACACGGCGCGCGAGATGCGTGCGATGGTTTCCTGCCGCCCCTCCACCTCCGGCTCCCATTCGGTGAGGATCACGACCACGTAGGCATCGCGCCCGTCGAGGTACACGATGCCCGCGTCATGGGCGATGGTGGAGATCTCGCCCGTCTTGTTGGCCACGCGCGCGTCCTCGGGCAGCCCGGCGGGGATGCCGCTGCGGAAGCGCTGCTGGTGCAGGATGTCGAGCATGGCCCGCGACGCCTCCGGCGAGATCGCCTTGCCTTCCTCGATGAGGCGCAGCGCATTGCACAGGCCGGCGGCGGTCACGCGGTTGTTGAGGCCCTTCTCCCAGGCCAGCTCGTCCTCGACGCCGCGCTGCAGGTCGATGCCGCTCACGTGCAGGCGGGCGAGGGCGGCGCGGGCCGGCTCGATGCCGACGAGGTCCACCAGCAGGTTCGTGGCCAGGTTGCTGCTGGTGACGATCATGTGTTCGGCCAGCTCGTGCACGGTGAGCATCCGGCCGATCGCGGCATGCACGTCGGCATTGGCATCACGGCCGGAGGGAACGCGGAAGGGCTTGCCGTCGACGGCGCTCAGGAAGCGGTTGCGCACGTGCACGCGCGAGTGCGGCTCGAAGCGGTGCTGCTCGATCGCCTCGTACACGGCCAGCAGCACCGGCACCTTGATCGTGCTGGCGGCGTGGAACCAGCGGTGCGGGTTGAGCGACCACGAGGTGTGGTGCTCGAAGTCGTAGGCGGCGACCGCGATGGCGGACGCGCCGGCTTCCTCGCCGATCGCCAGGACGGTGTCGCGCAGCGTTGCCTCGGCCATGCTCGTGTTGCGGTTGGGCTTGCGGGAAGGGGATCCCCGCTGACCCGACCATCGTGGGTCCGCGTCGCAACGTGGGCCGTCGGACGGCGCCGAATGCGCGCCGAGGCGGACGGCGCGGCCTGGGCTACTCCAGCGTGAACCCCACCTTGAGCGTGACCTGCCAGTGCGCCACCTTGCCGTCCTGGATGTGCCCGCGCGTTTCGACGACCTCGAACCACTGCAGGTTGCGCACCGTTTCGCTGGCCTTCGCGATCGCGTTGGTGATGGCTTCCTCGATCCCCGCGGGCGAGGAACCCGTCAGCTCGAGGGTCTTGTAGACATGGTTGGACATGGCGCCTCCTTGCGAGTGGGAGGCGATTCTCCTGCGATCTCCGCGTCGTGGGGGCCCGCCTCCACGCTGCGCTAGAGTGGCGCCATGCAGTGGCTCCGTTCCCTCGTCGGTCGTTCCCCCCGCCTCGCGCTCATCCTCGGCAAGGCGCTGTTCCTGGCCGGCGCCGTCCTCATCGTCGGCGCGGTGTTCGCGCGCGCCGGGCTGATCGGCATCAATGCCGACCGCAGCGAGGCCGGCCAGCCGGTGCTGCACACGCTGGCCGAGGCCTATCCGCAGTACCCGACGTGGATCGTTCCGGAGGGCGTGGTCGGCTACACGGTCTCCGCGCTGCTGGTGCTCGTGGGCATGGCGCTCACGGTGCTGGCGCAGGAGGCGAGCCGGCGGGAGCGCACGCGGCGCGGGCAGTGGTGGTGAGGAGGCAGGGATGACCTATCCCCTCGAAGGCGGATGCGATTGCCGCTACATCCGCTACCGCCTGTCCTCGCCGCCGCTGGTCGTGCACTGCTGCCATTGCCGCTGGTGCCAGCGCGAGTCCGGCTCGGCCTTCGCGCTCAATGCGATGTACGAATCGGATCGCGTGGTGAATCTCGGCGGCGAACCCGAGATCGTGCACACCCCGTCGGCGAGCGGCGCGGGCCAGAAGATCGCCAGGTGCCCGCGGTGCCGCGTGGCGCTCTGGAGCCACTATGCGGGATCGGGCCCGGTGACGAAGTTCGTGCGCGTCGGCACGCTCGACGATCCGGACCTCCTGCCGCCGGACGTGCACATCTTCACCAGCACGAAACAGCCCTGGGTCGTGATCCCCGAGGGAGCGCCGGCTTTCCCCGGGTACTACGACCGCGAGGTGGTGTGGTCCGCGGAGGCGTTGGCGCGGCGGCGCGCCATCCTGCCGCAGATCGAGGCGTACCTCGCGGAGCGGGGCTGAGCGTCGCGGCGATCAGGCCGGCACCGTGTCCCGCAGCACCTCTTCGAGCGTCACGTGGCCCTGGAACCCGCCGGCGCTGGTGGCCGGCTCGCCGTGTTCGATCGCATGCGCGAAGCGCACGGCGGGATCGCTTCGCAGCCGCTCGTGCAGCCTGTGCAGCCTGGGGAATTCGCGCCGGTCCAGCACCTGGTGGAAGTCGTTCCAGCGGGCGATGCCCATGAAGTAGCCGTCGGCCGCGCTGCGGTGCTCGCCGGCCAGCCACGGGCCGTCCACCAGCTGCGCCTCGAGGTCCGCGTGCGCCTTGCGCACCTTGTGGTGCGCCATCCGCTTCAGCGGTGCCTGCTCGGTATCGGACAGGCCGTGCTCCATCGCATACCAGAGCCCGGCGAACGATTCGAAGAAGCCGGTGTTCAGGAAGGCGAGCCGCTGGTTGAAGCGGTCGAAGTCGGCCGTCCCCTGGCGCGGCACGAGGTGCGGATCGCGGCTGCGCGCGCCGATGTGGTGGAGGATGGCGACGCTCTCGCTCACGAGCCGGCCGTCTTCGGTGAGCAGCGAAGGCGTTTCGGCCACGGGGTTGATGTTCCGGTAGGCCTGGCTGCTCACGTCGGCCGGCATCTCGATGCGGCACAGGCGGTAGGGCAGGCCGCTCCATTCGAGCGCGACGATCGAGCCGAACGAACAGCCTTCGGGAACGCCGTAGAAAAGCACGGGGGCCATGGGCGGGATCTCCTGGTTGATGTCCATGCGGCGATTCTTCCGGCGTGGACGCTGGCTGCCTAGACGGTCGGATCGCAACCCAGCGTCCACGTTCGTGGACAATGGTTTCCCGTGAACCTGAACGACCTCACCCTCTTCGCGCAGGCCGTGGACAGCGGCGGCTTCGCGCCGGCGGCGCGGCGCTTCGGCGTGCCGAAGTCGACGCTCAGCAAGCGCGTCGCAGCTTTGGAGTCCGCCCTTGGCGTGCGGCTGATCGAGCGCAACTCACGCAGCTTCCGCCTGACCGAGATGGGCCAGGACTTCTACCAGCACGCGCGCGCGGCCCTCATCGAGGTCGAATCCGCGCAGCAACTGGTGCAGCAGCGCCTGGCGGAACCCAGCGGCACCGTGCGGCTTACGGCCGCCGTGCCCGTCGTGCAGTTCCAGCTGGCCCAGCACCTCCCGGCGCTGGCGCAGGCTTATCCGAAGCTGCAACTGCAGGTGCACGCGAGCGACCGCTTCGTGGACCTCGTGCAGGAGGGCTACGACATCGCCTTGCGATCCCACTTCGCGCCCTTGCCCGATTCGGGGCTCGTGCAGCGGGTGCTGGCGACGGAGCAGGTGATCCTGGTGGCGAGCCCGGCCTACCTGCGCGAGCACGGCACGCCGCGCATGCCGGCGCAGCTCGCCGATCACGCGGGCTTGCTCACGGGGCCGGAGGCCACCACGTGGCGCCTGCGCGGGAAGGGTGCCGACGAGGAGGTGGCCGTGTCGCCGCGTGCCACGCTGGTGGCCGACGAAAGCGTGGCCCTGGTGCAGGCCGCCGCCGCGGGACTGGGGATCGTTCCGTTGCCAGAAGGAATCTGCGCGCGGCACCTCGAGACCGGCGATCTCGTGCGTGTCCTGCCGCGGTGGACGGCCGGCCAGGTGGTCACCACGGCGCTGGTGCCGCACCGCCGCAGCCTGCTGCCGTCGGTGCGGGCGGTGCTGGAGTTCCTGGCGGCGCGGCTGGCTGGCGCGGCGCTCGATGAAAGACGCGGGAACCGCGGCCACGCGCCTGTCTAGAATGAGCCGCATGTCGCGCACCCTTCCCGCCCTCCTGCTCGCGTCCGCAATCCTGGCCGGCTGCTCCGCCGGCGCGGGCGTCAGCATCCCGGTCGGCCCGTTCTCCATCGGCGTCGGCGTGGGCTCGGGCGGCGTCTCCGCGGGCATAGGAACCGGTGTCGGCCCGGTAGGCGCCGGCGTGAGCGTCAACCAGGACGGACGCGTCGGGGCCGGCGTGGGGATGGGTGCGAGCACGCCGATCGGCGGCGGTCCCGCTCGCGTGGGTGTCGGCGTGGGGACCGGGACGACGCTGTACGACCCGGCAGCGAGGCAGAGGCACGAGGTGCACACGCCGCCTGCGCAACCTGCGGGGCAGGAAGCGCCCTGAGCGGGCGGATCCGGATCCTGCGTTCAGGTCAATCGCACGCCTGGAAGCGCACGCAGGGCGCGACCGCGCGGATCGCCAGCAGCGTGTTCTCGCCGGCTATGCGCTCGGCCCGGAACTTCACGCTCGCGCCCTCCTGCAAGCCTGCCAGCATCGCCTTGTCGCGCACGCGGTACCGCAGCGTCGTGAACGGCAGCTTCGCGCCCGGCAGGATCTTCAGGTGCACGTAGACGCGCTTGCCACCATCTTCTTCGGTCACAGAGCGCAATGTGGCGCGCGCTTCGACGGGAGCGTCCGCCGGCGCTGCCGCTTCCGGCGTGGCGGCGACCGCTTGCAAGGGCCAGGCAGTCGCCAAGCCAAGGAAGATTGCAACGGCAGTGAGTTTCGCGCGCATGCAGGGCCCTCCGCCAGGCGAAAGCATGCGGCGATCTTAGCCCGATGCGCCGGCGCCGTTCCGGCGTGGCCGTTTCAGCTTCTCGTGCCCTTGGACGAACTGGAATGCACGCGACCCAGGAAATCCCGCATGAGGCGCGCCACTTCCTCCAGGTGCGTTTCCAGCAGCCAGTGGCCTCCATCCAGCAGGTGGAACTCGGCGTCGGGCAGGTCGCGCAGATAGGCCCGGCCCGACTTCTCCGGCATGTAGTGGTCCTGCGGTCCCCAGAGGATGAGAGTGGGCGGCCTGTGCTCGCGCAGGTAGGACGATGCTGCGGAAACCAGGCCCGGTTGCTCTTGAGGTTCGCGAGCAGGTCCACGGCCACTTCCTTGCGCCTCGGCGTCATCAGGGACCAATGCAGTTTCCACAGGTCCGGCGGGATGCGATCGGCAAGATCGGGACCGACCGCGTTCAGGAACTCCTCGCGGAACGTCTCCTCCGTGATGGCCTCGGCCAGCTTGCTGCGCATCTCCGCCTCCGGCAGGTCCCAGGTGGCTTCGATCTCGGCGTACTTGGGCCCGAGGGCGTCCTCGTAGGGGATGTCGCCGTTCTGGATGATCTGCGCAACGATGCGCTCGGGTCGCAGGATGGCGAGCCGCGCGCCGATCGGCGATCCGAAGTCGTGCAGGTAGAGCACGAAACGCTCGATGCCGAGTTGCGCCACGAAGCGGTCCAGCACGCCCGCGTAGCCGTCGAAGCTGTAGTCGAAGTCGTCGGGCGTGTCGCTGTACCCCGCGCCGGGATAGTCCGGCGCGATCAGGCGCCACCGGTCCGCGAGCCTCGGCATGAGGTTGCGGAACTCGTAGGAGGAGCAGGGATAGCCGTGCGGCAGGAGGACCACCGGCGCATCTGGCGCGCCTGCTTCACGGTAGAAGAGTTCGACATCGCCGACACGCAGCCGGCGATGCTGTACCAGTGTGTTCATGGCTGTCCTTGGCCTGCATGAGTTGCAGCATCACCCGTCAGGGCGCAGGGTGCCAAAGGAATGGAGTGGGGCCTCGCCGCAAAAGGGCGCTACGCGGCGTAGGAGAAAGCCCCCCGACCGCTGCCACGCTTCTCGACGAGCTGCTGCGCCGCAGCGTCCTCTTGCGCCAGATCGCGACCGATGGTCCGCGCGGCGTCCAGGCGCATGCGCCAGTCCTCGCCTTCGCCGGGCGGCAGCATCAGCTCCGACCGGACGACCCGCGCGCCGCAGTAGTCGAAGATCCCATGTTCGATCTGCGTGCGCATCGCATCGCGGTAGCCGTGCCGTGCATAGGTGCGCTCGCCTGCGCCTCCCGCGGCCATGAGCACCACCGGCAGGTGCCGCAGCTTCTTGACGGTGGCGGATCCTTGCACTTCCTCGTAGGCCCAGCCGTTGATGAACACGCGGTCGATCCAGCCTTTCAGCAGCGCGGGGAAGCTCCACCAGTACACGGGGTAGGCCAGGACCAGCACGTCGGCACGGTCGATGCGCGTCTGTTCGGCGAGCACCTCGGCCGGCGGCATGTCGCGCAAGAGGTGGACGGCGTGGTCTCGTGCCGTGAAGCGCGGATCGAACCCTTCGGCGGCCAGGTCTGCGATCTCGGCGGAGTGACCGGCCTCCCTGGCACCAGTGGCGACCTCGGAGGCCAGGGCGTGGGTAAGGGAATTCGGATCGGGATGGGTGACTACGATCAGTGCGTGCATCGTCCGGGGCTCATGGTTCTTGCTTCGAATGGGGAGATCGCGGTGCGCGGCCCGGTTCAGGCGCGGACGACCGCGACGACGTCGATCTCCACCAGCATGCCGTCCAGCGCGAGGCGGGGCACCGGGATCAGCGTGGCGGCGGGCTTGTGCGCTCCCCACACGCGTTGCACTTCCCCGGTGAGGATGCGCAGCTTCTCTTCGTCGTGGTCGACGACCAGGAAGGTAACCTTGGCGACGTCGGACATGCGCGCGCCACCGGCGGCCAATGCCGTGTCGGTGTTGGCCAGTGCCTGGCGGCACTGCGCGGTGAAGTCGGGAGACAAGGCGCCGTCTTGCGTTTCGCCGCCCTGGCCGGCGGGCAGGACCCAGCGCCAGGACGCGGGAAAGACCGCGACGTGCGAATAGCCGTTGGGCGCCGGATCGTAGAGTCCGGGCGGGTTGATGAAACGCAGGGCGTCGATCGCGGGAGTGTCCAGGGTTCGTTCCATATCGTCCTTTTGGCAATGAGGTCAACGCGCGGCGCCGGCGTGGCCGGGTTGCGCGTTGCCCTAATCTAGGGGCCGGGCGCCAGCCCGGCAAACGATTGTTTTTTTTCGATGCATGAACCTGCTTCATCCATGCGGCGGCCCCGGCGGCTGCCTTCGCTGACGGCCCTGCGCGCCTTCGAAGCGGCCGCCACGCACCTGAGCTTCCTGCGTGCGGCGCGCGAGTTGTCGGTCACGCCGACGGCGATCAGCCACCAGGTGCGCGGGCTCGAAGGCACGCTGGGGCAGCCGTTGTTCCGCCGCCTGCCGCGGCAGCTGGAACTCACGCCCGCGGGCGCCCGCCTGCTGCAGGACCTGGCGAAAAGCTTCGACGCCATCGAAGCGAGCGTCGCCGCGCTGCGGCCGCAGCCGGGCCCGGCCACCGTGACGCTCACGACCAATACCGCGTTCGCGGCGCGCTGGGTGCTGCCGCGCCTGGGCACGCTGGCGCGGGACTGTCCGGGGGTGCGCCTGCGGCTGCAGGCGAGCGAGACGGTGGCCGACCTCCAGCGGGGCGAAGCCGACCTGGCCATCCGCCATGGGCATGGTGACTGGCCCGGCCTGGTGGCGCAGGCGCTGATGGTGGAGCACTACGCGCCCGTGTGCAGTCCGGCGCTGGGGGTCGATGGTCCGCAAGACCTGCAACGCCACCCGCTGATCCACCTCGACTGGCAGGCGCACGCCTGTGCACCGGCCTTGTGGGAGCGGTGGTTCGAACGGGCCGGGATTGCCGCGGCGCATCCCGGCGCGGCCACGCCGGCGCTGTCCTTCTCGGACGAAACGCAGGCCATGGCGGCCGCGCTCGGCGGCCACGGTGTCGCGCTGCTCAGCCTGACGCTGGTGGCCGACGAGCTGCGCAGCGGTGCGCTGGTGCAGCCTTTCGGGCCGGCGCTGGAAACCGGCTCCTACTACATCGCCACGGCGCGGGGCCGGGAACGTGAGCCCGCCATCGCCGCCGTGTGGGAGTGGGTCGCCGCGCAGGCGGCGGGAACCGCGTCTTTGCAAGGACCTTCCGCGGCGCTCAGCGGGCCAGCAACTCGCTCGTCAGCGCATCGCGCTCGCCGGCGAAGTAGCGATCGAGGCACTGCCTGAAGATGGGCGCTTGCGGGGACACGGCCTCGAACAGCGTGAGGCACGACCGCAGCTTCATCGCGTCGATCTCCCCGAAGATGTCCTGGGCCGAAACTCCCTTCGCCTGCAGCAGCAGGGCGCAGCATTCCTGCAGTCGCGCTCCGAGCACGGGGTGCGCAAGGTAAGCGCGTGCTTCTTCGGCGCCGCTGATCCCGTAGAACTTCGCCGTGCCGCTGCAGCCGAGCGCCGCGAGCTGGGGAAAGACGAACCACATCCAGTGCGAGCGCTTCCTCGCCTGGGCCAGCTCGGCCAAGACGTCGCCCCACACCGGGGTTTGTGCATCCACGAAGCGCTGGAGGGCGAAGGCGCGCATCGTGCAAGCATACGTCTGGCATGCCCGGCCCGGGTCAGCTGCCGGCAGCCTCGGGAGTGCCGTCGGGATCGATCCCCGGCAGGGCGCCGAAATATGCGCGCAGTGCTGCCAGCGCCGCGCGGGTCTTGGCCGGATCGGCATCGCGACCGGGCGTCGTCGCCCACACGGGCAAGGCCGCCGGCTTCCAGGCGGGCAGCACGGAAACCAGCTTGCCCTGGCGCAGCGAAGGCATGACGTCCGCGCGCGCCAGTCGCGCGATGCCCAGCCCTTGCTCGCACAGGTGCTGCAGCGCGACCTGGCTGTTGCTGGCGACGCGCGCGGTGATCTTCAAGGCGTGATGCGCGTCGCCATGGCGTAGCTCCAGCTCGGTCGTGTCGCCGCCCTGGGCCAGCCACTGGTGCGATGCCAGTTCGCCAGGGTTCGCGGGCGTGCCGTGCCGCAGAAGGTACTGCGGCGAAGCGAAGAGCCTCGTCTCCAGCTCGCACAGCCGCCGCGCCACCCAGTCGGAATCGGGCAGGCGCCCGACGCGTACCGCGATGTCGATGCGCGCATCGATCAGGTCGATGAGCGCATCGTCCAGCAGCAGCCGCATGCGCAACTGCGGCGCCTCGGCCAGCAGCGGCGCGAAGGCCGGGGCCATGTGTTGCGCGAAGCCGGCCGGTGCGGAGACGCGCAGCTCGCCCACCGGCTGGTCGCGCATCTGCTGCAGCGTGTCGGCCGCGGCCTGGGCGGCTTCGAGCAGGCGCTTGCAGTGCGGGTAGTAGCGCTCGCCCGCCTCGGTGAGCGCGAGCTTGCGCGTGGAGCGGTGCAGCAGCATCACGCCGCCGGCCGCCTCCAGCGCGCGGATGGCCTGGCTGACCGCCGAGGCGCTCATGCCCAGGCGGCGCGCGGCGCTGCTCATCGAGCCGGCATTCACCACTTCCGCGAACACGGCGAGCGGCTTCAGGTCCGTCATTCGTAAGCCCCCCTTCAAGGAGCTTGCGATTCTGCCCGGCTTATCGCGCGGGCCGCGCAGGCCTATCTTCGGACACCACTCAACGCACCTGGATACCAAGATGAGAATCGCCCTGATCGGCGCGACCGGCTTCGTCGGCGCCGCCCTCCTGCCCGAACTGCTCTCGCGCCACCATGAGGTGACGGCGATCGCGCGCACGCCCGGCAAGATCGCCGCGCAGCCCGGCCTGCGCACCGTCGCTGCCGACGTGTACGACGCGCCCGCGCTCGCCGCGGCGCTGCGCGGCCACGATGCCGTGGTGTCGGCCTTCAATCCCGGCTGGAACGAGCCGCGCCTGTACGAGCTGTTCATGCAGGGCAGCGCAGCGATCGTGAAAGCGACCGAGGCCGCCGGGGTGCAGCGGCTGGTGGTGGTCGGCGGCGCCGGCAGCCTGTATGTCGCCGAAGGCGTGCAACTGGTCGACACCCCGGAGTTCGCGGGCCACGTGCCTGCCAACGTGGTGCCGGGCGCGCGCGCCGCGCGCGACGCGCTGGGCGAACTGCGGGGCAACACGCGGATCGACTGGACCTTCGTGAGCCCGCCCGCGATGCTGCAGCCCGGCGCGCGCAGCGGCCGCTACCGTGTCGGCGGCGAGTTCCTGCTGATGGATGGCGATGCGCCGGCCGGCATCTCCGTTGCCGACCTGGCCGTGGCCATCGCCGACGAACTGGAGGCGCCGTGCCACGTGCGTGCGCGCTTCACGGTCGCGAGCGAACGTGCCACCGGTTGAGGCCGCGCCACGGAGTCCCCTAGGCTGCCCGCGCATCCTCCCGCGCGAAGTCGATGAACGCGCGCAAGGCCGCCGGCAGGTAGCGCTGCCTGGCGTAGTAGAGGTAGGGCGGGCCGATACCCGGTGACCAGGCTTCGAGCACGCGCACGAGTTCGCCCGCGGCGAGTTCGCGCTCGACGTACTTCTCGTGCAGGTAGGCCAGGCCGCCACGGGCCGCCGCCGCGTTGGCGGCGATCTGCGCGTCGTTCACGACGATGCGGCCGGCCAGCGACGGCACCTTGCCCGGGCGGCGCTGGAACTCCCATTCCTGCATGGTTCCTCCGGGAAAGCGTCGCAGGATGCATTCGTGCCCGCCCAGGTCCCGCGGCGTGCGGGGCGGCGGTTTCGCGCGGAAGTAATCCGGCGAGCCCACGATCGCATAGCGCTGCGGCGGGCCGATGCGCACCGCCACCATGTCCTGCGGCACGTCGCTGCCGAAGCGCACGTCGGCGTCGAAGCCCGAACACCGGCTACTCCGCGCACTTCGAGGCCTACGATCCTTCGCAGGACCGCTGGACACGCCTGGCCACCTTGCCGGTGGCAGGCGCACAAGCAGGCGGACGGCAGCTTGCGGCAGGTGAATGTGGCAGCCCTGGAAGTGTTCGATCCAGCGACAGGGAGGTGGAGCAAGCGCGCTCCCATGCCGCAGGCGCACGGCGGCCTGGCCGCGGCGGCCCACGAAGGCAAGCTGTACGTCTTCGGCGGCGAGCAGTGGCTGCCGGAACAGAAGGTCTTCGCCGAGAGCTGGGTCTACGACCCCGCCAGCGATCGCTGGAGCGCGCTGCCACCGCTGCCCACACCGCGGCACGGGCTGGGCGCCGCAACGGTGGGCGACAGGATCCACGTGTTCGGCGGCGGGCTGCGCGTCGGCGGCAATGCGGCCACCGACGTCCACGAAGTGCTGCTGGTCGGGAAGCCCTGATCAGTCCGCCGTGCGCTGCCACCAGTGCAGCAGGCGGCGTTCGATCGCGAGCAGTCCGTAGTTGAGGCCGTAGCCCAGCGCCGCCAGCAGGAAGATGGCCGCGTACATGTCGCTGGAGCGCATCGCGTACTGCATGGTCATGATGTAGTAGCCGATGCCTTCGGAGCCAGCGATCATCTCGGCGACCACGCTCACGATCAGCGCCAGCGCGAGGCTGGTGCGCAGGCCCGCGAGGATGGCGGGCAGGCTGGCGGGCAGGACCACTTGCACCAGCGTGCGCAGGCGTCCCACTTGCAGAGTCCGCGCGACGTCGAGCGCCACGGGATCCACCGCCCGCACGCCGCCGATGGTGTTGAGCAGCACCGGGAAGAAGCAGGCGAAGGCCACCGCCGCCACCTTCATCGCGTGGTCGATGCCGAGGAGCAGGATGAGGGGTGGAACGATCGCCGGCATCGGCACCGGCCGCAGCAACTCCACCAGCGCGCGCAGCGCGGCATCGGCGAGCGGGAAGGTCGCCATGGCGATGCCCAGCACGATGCCCAGTCCCGAAGCGATGGCGAAGCCCGCGGCCATGCGCCAGAGGGTGGAGCCGAACACCTGCGCCAGTTCGCCGTCGGCCATGCCCCGGGCCATCGCCTGCAGGATCTGCGTCACCGGGGGCCAGTTGGTGCTGGACACGCAGCATATGGCGGAGGCCTGCCAGAGCGCCAGCAGGCCCACCAGCAGGAGCACGCCCCAGAAGCGAGGGGGGAGCGCACGCATGCGTCAGGCCTCGTGCACGACGCGGCCGTCGACCGCGGTCGCCAGGACGCGCGCGTCGCGCAAGACTTCGGCATCGCAGGTGACGGGATCCAGCGACAGCACCGTCCAGTCCGCCAGCAGGCCGGGGCGCAGCATGCCGCGCTCGTGTTCGCTGAAGCTCACGTACGCGGCGTCGCGGGTGTAGAGCGCCAGGGCCTCCTCGCCCGTCACGGCCTGCAGGCGCCCGACCGGCTCGTCCGTTCCCGCGATGTGGCGCGTGCGTGCCTGCCAAAGGCCCAGCAGCGGCTGGAAAGGCGTGACCGGCGAGTCGGAGCCGCCGCCCACCACCACGCCGCCATCGAGCCAGCTGCGCACGGGGGTGGCCGTGGCCATCAGCGCCGTGCCGAAGCGCTGCACCAGCAGTGGGCCGAACGCATACTGCATCGAGCACTGCGTGGCGACGGTGATGCCCATGCGCGCGGCCTCGCGGATGTTGCGCTGCTCCGGCCACAGGTAGGCGTGGATGAGGCAGAAGCGCAGCGGGCGCAGGGGAATCTCCTTGTCGATCTCGGCAAAGATCTCCAGCGCGATGTCGATCGCCTTGCCGCCGACCACGTGCACGCCGAGCGACCAGCCCTGCCGCGCGCACGCCCAGGCGATCTGCCGGAACGAATCGGTCGGCGTCACCTGGATGCCGCAGCTGCAGCGCTCGTCGGGATAGGGCTCCCGCATCAGCGCCGTGCCCAGCGACGCGCCACCATCGAGGAACAGCTTCACGCCACCGAGCTTGAGGCGCGCATCGCCGAAGCCCGTCGTCATGCCGGCCTGCGCGATCCGGTCGAGGTTCTGCTGCAGCGGCAGGCTCGAATCCGACAAGGGCATCAGCACCGAGCGCATCGTGAGCTCGCCGCGCTGCCAGAGCGCCTGGTACAGCCGCATCATGTCGGGCGTGACGCCCGGATCCATGATGCCGGTGAGGCCCGCCGCGTGGTAGACGCGCTGGACGTCGCGCAGCGCGTCGAGCTGCTCCTGCGCCGAGGGCGGCGGCACCAGGCGCGCCACCTGCTCGAAGGCCGGCGGCTCCAGCAGCACGCCGTTGGGGTGGCCATCGGCCTCGCGCTCGACGCGGCCGCCGGGCGGATCGGGCGTGTCGCGGCCGATGCCCGCCAGCTGCAGCGCCAGGGAGTTGGCGACGGCGGCATGGCCCACGCGGGGGAGGTACACGGGGCGGTCCGGGCACACCGCATCCAGTTCCTGGCGTGTCGGGTAGCGGCCTTCGCGCAGGGCCACCACGTGCCAGCCGCTGCCGCTCATGATCCACGGCGTGTCCGGGTTGCGCTGCGCATAGGCGCGCACCGCTTCCTGCACGTCGGCGATCGAGCGCGCCGCGGCCAGGTCCACCAGCTTCGCCTGCATGCCGGTCCACTGCATGTGGTTGTGCGTGTCGATGAGGCCGGGCACGACCGTGCCTTCGCCGTAGCGGATTTCGCGCGGCGAAGAGCCGAGCGCCGCCTTCGCTTCATCGCGCGTGCCGACGGCGACGATGCGGCCGGCCTGCACCGCCATCGCCTCGGCGCGGGGCTTCGCCGGGTCCATCGTGACGATGTCCCCGGTGACGAGGACCTGTTCCTGCATGGTCATGCCTTGAGCGCCGTGCGGTGGAGGAGGGTGCGGGGATCGAACTCCCCTTCGAGCAGGCCGTTGCTTCGCATCTGTTCCACGATGGGAAGCAGCGCGGCCGGGTCCACGGTCTTCTCGTAGGGTGCGGCGGGCAGCCTGGCGATGACCTGCGGCGGGATGCGCGTGTAGCCGGAGATGATCTGCAGGAGCTCCTCGGACTTGAGGTTCCCGTTCACCCAGTCCACGCCCTTGTTGTACGCGCGCACCCAGCCGTCGATCACCTGCGGGTTCTGCTGGATGTAGGTGCGGCTCGCGACGTACTGCGCCACCGGCATGTGCTTCTGCACGGCGGTGTAGGGATAGCTGACCACCTGCATGTCGGCGGCCACGGCGCCGGAGACGAAGGGCTCGACCGCGAAAGCCGCATCGACGCGATCGCCGCGCACCGCGTCGACCATCTGCGGGAAGGGCACTTCCAGGTAGGTGACTGCGTCGGGATTGCCGCCCGTCTGCTTCACCCAGGCCCGCGCATAGAGCCAGATGATGTTGTTGCGGGTGTTCACCGCGATGCGCTTGCCCTCGAAGTCCTTGCCGGTCTTGAAGGGCGAGCCCTTCTTCGCGATCAATGCGGCCTGGTCCGGAGGCGCGTCGCCCGTCGTGCTGGCGGGCGCGATGATCTGCAGCGGAAGGCCTTGCTTGGCGGCTTGCACCACCGAGACCACGTTGCTGAAGACCACCTGCACCTGCCCCGCGGCCAGCGCGGGGATGCCGGCGGCGCCGCCCTGCGTGGGCGTGGTGTCCACCTCGATGCCCTCGGCGGCAAAGTAGCCCTTGGTCATCGCCACGTGCATGGGCGCGATGTCGATGATCGGGATCGTGCTGACCCGGACCTTCGTGGCCTGGGCGCGCACCAGCGGCGTGGCGAAACCTAGCGTGGTGGCTGCCATCGCGGCAGCGACGGTGCGGCGGCGCAGGGGGAGCTTGCTCATCACGTTTTCTCCTGGGTTGCGGACAAGAAGATCGGGCGATCAGCCGGGCCGCCGGCCCGACCAGTGGATGGCGCGCGCCTCGATGCGGACGAACACCTCGTTGAGCGCGTAGCCGAGCACCGCGAGGATGACGACCCACGCGTACATGTCGACCACGCGGAAGGAACGTTGCAGGTCGATGATCAGGTAGCCGATGCCGCCGGTGCCGGCCATCATCTCGGCGATTACCACCAGCACCAGCGCGATGCCGAGCGCGATGCGCATCCCGGACAGGACCAGCGGCATGGCCGACGGCAGGACCACTTTCCACAGCAGCGCCGCGCGCGGGTGCTGGAAGGTGCGCGCGGTGTCCACCAGCACCGGGTCGATGCCGCGCACGCCCTGGATCGTGTTGATCAGCACCGGGAAGAACACACCCAGTGCAACCGCGGTGATCTTCATGGTGGCGCCCAGGCCGAGGAACAGCATCAGCGGCGGCAGCAGGGCGGGCTTGGGCAGCGGGCGGAGGGCTTCGACCAGGGGCTCCATCACGCCGTGGACCACGCGGGAGCGTCCCATCACGACACCGAGCGCGACGGCCAGGATGCAGCCGATCGCATAGGCCACGAACAGTAGCGACAGGGTGCGCACGAGCGGCTCCACGAAGCTTCCCGCGGCAACGATCCTGAAAAGACGCTGCGCCACCACCGTCGGCGGCGGCACCAGCACCGCATTCACCCAGCCGGCGCGCGTGGCGAGTTCCAGCAGCAACACCAGCGTCACCAGCACGCCGGCGCCCAGCCAGCGACGGGCCCGTGGGGCGGGCAGGGCGGCGGCGCTCATGCGGCCTTGTCCAGGAGCATGGCCAGCAGCTCGTGCCGCAGGTCCACGTAGCGCGGCATCTGCGGCGTCTCGAGGCGATCGCGCGGGCGCGGCAGTTCCACGTCCAGCACCCGCGCCACGCGCGAAGGCCGCGACGAAAGGACGGCGACGCGATCCGCGAGGAAAACGGCCTCGTCCACATCGTGCGTCACGAGGACGGCGGTGAAGCCGTGCTTCTGCCACAGGTCCTGCACCATCGCGTGCAGTTCCAGGCGCGTGAGGGCGTCCACCGAGCTGAAGGGTTCGTCCAGCAGCAGCACGCGCGGCTCCGCGGCGAGGGCGCGCGCGATCGTCACGCGCTGCTGCATGCCGCCGGACAGTTGCGCGGGATAGTGGTCCGCGAACTCGCCGAGGCCCACCATCTCCAGGTAGCGGCGGCTGCCGGCACGTGCATCGGCCTTCGTCACGCCCTTGCGGTGTTCGACCGCGAACGCAATGTTGTCGAGGACGGTGCGCCAGGGCAGCAGCGAGCGGCCGTACTGCTGGAACAGGTAGACGATGCCGGGTGGTGGCTGCGTCACCGGTATCCCGTGGAAAACAACGCTGCCCCGGCTGGGCGCCGCCAGGCCGGCGGAGATCTGCAACAGCGTGGACTTGCCGCAGCCGGACGGACCCACGATCGCGAGGAATTCGCCTTCCCGGACCTCCAGGTCGATCTCGCCAAGCGCTTCGGTGCGGCCCGCGCCACTCCCGAAAGTCTTGGCTATCCCTGCCAGGGCCAGGCAGGCCGTGTTCACGCGCGCATCCATCGGCATCCTTCCGTGTTTCGCTCCATGTCCACCGGCTTCTGCCCCCGGTCGAGCTATCACTGTATCCCGCTTTTCTAAAAATGTGTACAGTTTCTTCCATGAGCCTTCATGAAAGCGTCCTGGTGCAACTGCGCGACCTGATCCTGCGCGGCGAATTCGCGCCGGGTTCGCGCCTTGCCGAACAGCAGCTGGCCGAGCGCCTCAACGCCTCGCGCACGCCGGTGCGCACGGCGCTGGTCACCCTGGAGCAGGAAGGCCTGATCGAGCCGAACGGAACGGTGGGCTACGTGGTGCGCCAGTTCACGGCGCAAGAAGTCATCGACGCGATCGCCGTGCGTGGCCACCTCGAAGGCATGGCGGCGCGGCTGGTGGCGGAGCACGGCCTGAGCCGGCAGGTCGCGCGCGAACTGCAGTCCTGCCTGGACGAGGGCGACGCGGTGCTGAAGGCGACCGAGCCCACCATGGAGGACTACCTGGGCTACGCCGCCATGAACGACCGCTTCCACGCCCTGCTGTTCGAGGCCTGCGGCAACCGGGCGCTGCAGCGCGCCATCGCGTTCAACAACAAGCTGCCCTTCGCGCCGGCCAGCGCCCTGCTGCCGATCCAGGGTTCACTGGCCCTGGAGCGCGACTGGATGGTGTACGCGCACCGCCAGCACCACATGCTGTTCGACGCGCTGGAACGCGGCGAAGGCGCGCGCGCCCAGGCGCTCGCCACGGAACACACCGAAGTGCCGCAGTACAACCTGCGGCAGGCGCTGGAGCGGCGCACGGAAAGCGAACAGGTGCTGCCTGCGATCCGGCTGGTGGTGGGGCGGTAGCGCACACCACCCGGCCGCATCAGTTTCTTCGCGGCACCAGCTGGTAGAAATCCCAGCCCGCGCTGCGCCCGCCCAGGCAGGTGGCCAGCGAGTCCTCGACGCGGCGCCACAGCTCGAGCCGGTTGCGCCAGCGGCGCACCGAGTGGCCTTCGTCGGGGAACGACAGGTACTCCACCGGTCGGCCGAGTGCGCGCAGGCCCTCGACGACGTCGTCCGAGTCTTGCCGCAGCACGCGGATGTCGTTGGCGCCGTGGACCACCAGCAGGGGCGCCTCGATCTTCTCGAGGTGCGACACCGGCGAGTTGGCGAGCATGCGTGCGCGCTGCTCCGGATTCTTCGGGTCGCCGTAGAAAGCGTGGAACATGTGGCGGTTGCGCCAGAACGGCGGCCAGTTCTCGATGATGCGGGCCCAGTTCGCGACGCCCACGATGTCGATGCCGCAGCGCCAGTCCTGCTGCTTGCGGATCAACTGCGCCAACACCGAGAAGCCGCCGAAGCTGCCGCCCATCACGGCCATGCGCTTGGGATCGGCGAAGCCGCGGTCCACCGCCCATTGCGCCGCTTCCTCCACGTCCTGCTGCATGCGCGTGAAGTAAAGCTCCCGCCCCGACATCATGAACTCGCGCCCGTAGCCCCACGAACCCCGGTAGTTGACCGTCAGCACCGCGTAGCCGCGGTTGGCAAGCATCTGCGTCGCGTTGAAGCCGGCGGTAGACCAGTGCTCGCGCACCCAGGGGCCGCCGTGGATGGAGACGACCATCGGCGCCGGACCCTCCACGCCGCGGGGACGCACGATGTAGCCGTGCACCTTGCGGCCGTCCGAGGTCGTGAAGGAGAACGGTTCCTCGCGGGACAGCAGAACCGCGCGCTCGGGCTCCTGCGGATCGAGGCGCGTGACTTCGCCGGTCCTGCGATCCAGCAGCAACTCCGCGTGGTCGAAGTCGCTGGCCGCAACGAGCACCCAGACCTGCCCGTCGTCCGAAACGCTCTGCGGCCGCGCAATGCGCGGCGCCTCGGCGAGCCAGCCGCGCTCCTGGGCACGCTGCACGGCACGCGTCACTTCGGCGGCGACGGCGGGATCGAAGTACTGCGCCGACGGGTACCCGGGTTCCGAGGCATACCCGAGGGGCCCGCCGCCGGAGCGCAGGTAGTAGGCATGCTGGAGGTCCACTTCGGGATGCTCCGCCAGCACCGTTTCCATTCCGGTCGCGAGGTCCATCTCCACGAGCGCATTGCGGTCGCGGCCCACGTTGGACATGCCCCAAGCCTTGCCGGCGCGGCGGTCGAAGCGGTGCAGCCACAAGGCGTCCCACCCGCTCACGAGGCGCACGGTGCGCCAGCGGCCGTCGCGCTCCAGCACCTCGTACGCCACGTCCGAGCCGTCCTGCGGCTGCAGCTGGCGGCCACGCGCGGCGAGCTGGTGGTCGGTGTCGAGCATCCACCACAGGATGTGACCGTCGCTGCGCTCCACCTCGCGCACGGTGCGGGTGGCGGGATCCGCTTCGTACACGTCCATCGTGCTGCGGTCGCGGCGGTTGCTGGCGAAGAAGAACTTCGGCGTGCCCTTGGCTCCCGCGCCCAGGATGTAGGAGCGCACACCGGGCCACGGCGTCACGGCCCAGGCCTCGAACGGCTTCTCGGTGTCGAACACGTGGATCTGCGTGTTCTCGTCGCCACGCAGGTCCTTGAGGTAGGCGATGTGGCGGCTGTCATGGAGCCAGCCGTAGATCCAGCCGCCGGGCCGCGGCAGGAAGCCGGTGGCGAAAGTGCGCTTCGGCCCGCCGGACACGGGGCGCACCGCCAGGCCGTTGTCGGTGCCTACGGTCTCCTGCCACACCAGGCGCTGGCCGTCCGGTGACAGCCAGAAGCCACCGGCGAAATCGACATTGGCCACGAAGCGGCGCATGGGCACCAGCGGCGGCAGCGTTCCGGAGGCTTCCGCCTTCGTGAGTGCCGGATGGCGCGGGGCAGTACTGCAGCCGACCAGTGCGACGAGCGCGAGGCCCGCGAGCAGCAGGGCGAAACGGCGGGCAAGGAC
Organism: Pseudomonadota bacterium; assembly: GCA_023438115.1. GTDB lineage: Bacteria > Pseudomonadota > Gammaproteobacteria > Burkholderiales > Burkholderiaceae_C > Ramlibacter. The sequence continues at coordinate 27,631 of JAEZEB010000128.1, forward strand.
CATGTCTTCCTCCGATACGAAGCGAATATGCGCCGGCGAACTCACGGCCCGGTGTCGAAGGCAAAGGCCATGCCTTCCCTGAGTGCTTGCGGCACGATCCCACCGTGCGTGCCGGTGTACGCCTTGCCGACGAAGTCCAGATCCTGGTATCCCCGCTGGGCAATCGCATCGGCATAGGCGCGATTGGAATCGTGGTTGCCCAGCGTCGCGTACGACAGGTGAAGGCGAACCGGCAGTTCGGAATGCGCGGAGGCATGGTCCTGCTCCCATCCATCAGCCGTGGCGCCCAGGCAGCTGACCGACGCATCGCTGGCGAGGTAGGCCGCGAAGGTGTGCTGGCCGGGAGATTCCGCGAACATCGCGTAGAGCGCGAAGCTGCCGCCGTGCGAATGACCGAACAAGGCGCGCCGGCGCGGATCCCCGCCGATGGTGTCCTCGATGGATGGCAGCAATTCCTGCCGCAGGAAGTCGAAGAATGCCGCGTGCCCGCCGCCGTCCTGCGTGCAACGGTTCGTTGGCACGTAGTCGCGGTTGCGCCGGCCCGCGCCGTGGATCGCCACGATGATCGCGGGGGGGCCGCCGGATTCGGCGACCTCCACGGCCGTCCCGAACCAGGTTTCCCCATCCAGCACGTAGAGCACGGGCAGCTCGTTCCGCGCACCGGCGCTGGAGGGCGGCAGGTAGATGCTCAAGGGATAGGTGACGCCGCTGGCGCGGGAGCGGAAGGTCCTGCTTTCCCGGGTGCCCTGCGTCGCGTCTTCACCCGACCCGGACGAGGAACCTCCTCCCCCGCAACCGGCGACCACGAGAGACAGCAGCACCGAAAGCGCGACCCGCCTCGTGGACGCAGGCCAGGAAAACCGGGAAGTCCAGTCCATCGACGTTTCCTTGGGGTGGAAGGCAGCGAGGCGGGCGCCGCCGGACGTACCTGCATGTGTCCGGCTCAAGGCAAGTCTGCCATACCTGAGCCGTACGCACTCACCGCGCCGGCAGGTCTCTCCCTTCCTCCACCCCCAGCGGCGGCGCCACTTCCTCGAGCGACTTCCCCTCCGCCGCCACTGCATACCGCCACGCGATCGCCGCCGCCACGATCACCAGCGCCGCGCCGATCGCATAGCCGATGAAGACGTTCGCGCGGCTGCCGGTCTCGATCAGTGCGCCGAACAGCGCTGGCGCCGCGAAGCCCCCCGCGCCGGTGCCCACCGCGTAGAAGATCGAGATCGCCAGCGCGCGCATCTCCAGCGGAAAGAGTTCGCTCACCGAGAGGTAGGCCGAACTGGCTGCGGCAGAGGCGAAGAAGAAGATGGCCGAGAGCGCCAGCGTTTGCGTCGCCGCGTCGAGTGCGCCCGCGAGGAAGCCGAGGCCGGTGAGCAGCAACCCGATGCCGGACAGCGCATAGGTGGCGGTGACCATCACGCGCCGGCCCACGCGGTCGAACAGCGGCCCGAGCAGCAGCGGACCGAGCACGTTGCCGGCCGCGAACGGCAGGATGAACAGGCCGACCCGCGCCGGATCGACGGCGTGGAAGCGCGTGAGCACGAGCGCGTAAGTGAAGAAGATGGCGTTGTAGAAGAACGCCTGCGAGATCATCAGGGCCAGCACCAGCGCGCTGCGCTGCGGATAGCGGCGCAGCAGCACGTCGGCCACTTGCCGGAAGGATGGCACGGCACCGGTGCGCCTGAAGCCCACGCTGGCATGGGCCTCGGCACGCACCGGCTTGCCGCGGTGCGCCCACGCTTCCTGTTCGATGGCCGCCACGATGCGCTCGGCTTCCTCCACGCGGCCCTGCGCGATCAGCCAGCGCGGGCTCTCCGGCACCAGGCGCCGCACCAGCAGGATCGCGATGGCCAGCACGGCCCCGAGCAGGAAGCCCACGCGCCAGCCCTGCGGGCCGAACACGCGCGGGTCGAGCAGCACCAGGCTCAGGACGGCGCCCATGGCTGCGCCCAGCCAGAAGCTGCCGTTGATGGCGAGGTTGACGCGTCCGCGCACGCGTGCCGGAATGAGCTCGTCGATCGCGGAGTTGATCGCCGCGTACTCGCCGCCTATGCCCAGGCCCGTGACGAAGCGGCAGGCGGCAAAGGCGACGAAGCTGCCCGTGAAGGCCGTGGCAACCGTCGCGCCCATGTAGACCAGCAACGTCAGCAGGAACAGGCGCTTGCGTCCGAGGTGGTCCGCGAGTCGGCCGAAGACCAGCGCACCGATGACGGCGCCCGCCACGTACGCGGAGCCGGCCCAGCCGATCTGCGCAGCGGTCAGGCCCAGCGTCTCGGAGCTTTCCAGCACGCTGCCGATGGAACCAACGATGGTGACCTCGAGCCCGTCGAGGACCCACGCAACGCCGAGCGCGAGCACCACGCGCCAGTGCCAGCGGGACCAGGGCAGGGCGTCGAGCCGGGACGGGACGTCGCTGTGCGTGCGCATGCGCGGACTATCGCCGGGAACGCTCAGTACAGCGTCGTGCGCTGCCGCCCCGGCAACTCCTCGTCATAGCGCTTGCCGTCGATCCCTCCTTCCGTGAGTGCCTGCAGCATCTCGCCCGCGGTGGGCACGCCGGCAGGTCTTTCGGCACCCGTGGACCAGAGCCGCGAGCGCTGCATGGCGCGGGCGCACTGGAAGAACACCTGCTCCACGGAGATGCGCAGCACGCATTGCGGCCGCTTGCCGTCCATCGCCAGCCGATCCAGCAACACGGGATCGACGCTGATCGTCGCGCGCCCGTTCACCCGCAGCGTTTCGCCGACGCCGGGAATGAGGAAGAGCAACGCAACACGCGGATCCGCAAGGATGTTGCGCAGGCTGTCGATGCGGTTGTTGCCGCGTCGTTCCGGGAACAGCAGGGTCTTGTCGTCTTCCACGACGACGAATCCGGCCGGATCGCCACGCGGTGATGCATCGAGGCCATGGGGCCCGCTGGTGGCCAGCACGGCGAAGGGAGAGGCCTCGATCCAGCGCCGGTACACGGGCGGGATGGAGGATGTTCCTTGCGCAGCGATGCTTCGCCGGGGATGCCGAACAACTGCTGCAGCTGGTCCAGCGTCGTGATCGTGTCAGGCCCTTGCATGGCCCGACTCTAGCGCGCATCGCCGGACGGGTCTCTCAGCGCGCTGTAGCGCGGCAAGCCATCTTCCACCGGCGCCCACGCCAGCGCGCTCCGCACGAAGGTGTGGTCGCGCGGCGGCGCGGATTCCGGATCGTCCAGGCTGCAGGTGGTGACGTCCAGTTCATCCAGCCCATCGCGCTGGTACGTGAGCGGTGTGCCGCATTCGCCACAAAAACTGCGCAGCACGCCGGGCGAAGATGCAAAAGATTTCAACAAGCCTTTCGTCAAGCGGAAGGCCTCGGGCCGCACCGAGAACCAGGCGACGACCGGCGCGGCATGGGCGCGGCGGCAGTCGGTGCAGTGGCAAAGCGTCTCGTGCGTGATCTCGCCGAGCACTTCGTAGCGCACCGCTCCGCAAAGGCAACCGCCGACCCGCTTCCCGTTCATCGGGCCATCATAGTGGCGCGAAGCCGGATGAGCGGTGACATGCGGATACCGAACGGAAACACACGGGGCTGGACCCGCGGTGGCTTTCAGCGAGAATTTTCCCAGGTCAACAACGAGGAGGACCGCATGAACACGTCCATGGTCAAGGGCATCGCCGTCGGTGGCATCGCAATGGTGGTGCTGGGTGCCGGCGCCGTCGGTGGCTACAAGGCGATGCAGGGGCCGCAGTTCGCGGATGTCGTCGCGGTGAGGGATGTCGTGCAGAACGTGGTGACGCCGCGCGAGAAGTGCGAGATGGTGCAGGTGAAGCACCAGGCGCCCGTGAAGGACCAGCATCGCATCGCCGGCACCGTGGTGGGCGGCGTGGCCGGCGGCCTGCTCGGAAACCAGATCGGCGGCGGCAGCGGCAAGAAGATCGCGACCGTGGCCGGGGCCGTGGCGGGCGGCTATGCCGGCAACCAGGTCCAGAAGAAGATGCAGCAGAACGACGTCGTCACCAAGACGGAGCAGCGCTGCAAGACCGTCAACGAAACCACCCGGAAGGTCGTCGGCTACGACGTCACCTACCGCCTCGATGGCAAGGAAGGCACCACGCGCATGTCTTTCAAGCCGGGCAACCAGCTGCCGGTGAAGGACGGGCAGGTGGTCACCACCGTGCCGCCGGCCGGCAACTCCTGATCCGGCTGATTGAACGCGTCCGCTCCCGGCCCGGGGGCGGACGTTTCGCGTTTAGGTTCGGGTCCCGGCGCTGACGCGCCCGGCCCGCCGGTCGACGTCCTGCGCTGCGGCACAATTTCCCGGCAAAGGACAAGAACATGACCGTTTTCCAGGGCGTCGGGGCGCTCTTCACGCTCGTCGCGATCTTCGGCTACCTCAACCACCGATTCGTCCGCCTGCCGGACACCTTGGGCATCACCGCCGTCGGCCTGCTGGTGTCGGTGCTGGTCGCCGGCGTGGCGACGCTGTTCCCGGACGTGCACATCGCGCGCCAGGCGCAGGACCTGGCTTCGCAGATCGACTTCACGGACGTCGTCTTCCACGGCCTCCTGAGCCTGCTGCTGTTCGCGGGCTCGCTGCACGTCGACCTGGCCAAGCTGCGCCAGCACCGCCTGGCGGTGGTGCTGCTCGCGACGGTGGGCGTGCTCATCTCCACGGCCGTCGTGGGCTTCGGCTTCTACTTCGTTGCCCGGGCCTTCGGCTTCGACATCAGCCTGCTGTGGTGCCTGGCCTTCGGCGCGCTGATCTCGCCCACCGACCCGATCGCCGTGCTCGGCGTGCTCAAGAACGCCGGGGCGGCGCCCGCGGTGGAAAGCAAGATCGCGGGCGAGGCGCTGTTCAACGACGGCACCGCGGTGGTCGCTTTCCTGACCCTGGTGGGGCTGGCGGCGGGGACTACCGAGTTCTCGGCCGCCGCGATTTCCACGGCCTTGGCGCGCGAGGTCTTCGGTGGCGTGCTCGTGGGTCTGGCCGTCGGCTACGGCGCGTCCTTCCTGCTGCGCGACCTGGACAGCTATGCGGTGGAGATCCTCGTCACGCTGGCCATGGCCACCGGCGGCTACAGCCTGGCCGAACTGCTCCATGTGTCGGCGCCGCTCGCGGTGGTCATCATGGGCCTGGTGCTGGGTAACCACGGCGCGACGAAGCACATGACCGAGAAGACGCGCGAGCACCTGTACAACTTCTGGCACCTGGTGGACGAACTGCTCAACCTGGTGCTGTTCGGCCTGATCGGCCTGGAAGTGATCGCGCTCGCCTTCAACCTGCGCGACATCTGGCTGGGCATCGCCGCCGTGCCGGTGGTGCTGCTGGCGCGGCTGGCGAGCGTGGGGATCCCGCTGTCCGCGCTGCGGCGCTTCCGGCAGTCCTCGCCCCACGCCGTCAAGATCATGACGTGGGGCGGCCTGCGCGGCGGCATCTCCATCGCGCTGGCGCTGTCGCTGCCCGCCTTCGAGGGCCGCGACATGGTGATCGGCGTGACCTACGTCGTGGTCATCTTCAGCCTGCTGGTGCAGGCCACGACGCTGGGCGCGCTGGTGCGCCGCTACAGCGCCAGCCCCGTCGAGGCCTAGCCTTCGCTGCTAGCGTCCGGTCAGGTGGTACGCCACCAGGGCATTGGCGTGCCCGTGGCCGAGGCCATGCTCCGCCTTCAGGATCTGGACCAGTTCCATGTGTTTGCGGTTCCCGGCCGCGGCCAGGACCTGGAACCAGTGCGCGACGGGCCGGCCGTACTTCGCCTCGATGGACGGGAAGTAGGAAGCCGGCCCCTTGACCTTGTCTGCTGTCTTCGTCATGTCACCTCACGTTCGCGGCGGCGCCGCTGTCCGGGTACGACGAAGGAGCCGAGCCGGAATCGACAAGGCTACTTCAGGCCCAGGCGCGCCAGTTTCTTGATCAGTCCCACGCGCGAGATGCCCAGCCGGCGCGCGGCCTCGGACTGGTTTCCGCTGCTGGCGCGCATGGCCTCGCCGACCAGGCGCGTTTCCAGTTCCAGGATGGCGGCGTCCAGCGGGCCGAGGCCTTCGGCCGTCGAAGGCTGGGTGGCGGCAGCCTGGAAGGGCTCGCTGCCACTGGCGAAGCGCAGCAGCTCTGCGTCCACCGTGTCCGCATTCGGCGGGATCAGCGCGCCGGCGGCTTCGACCACGGAACGCAGCTGGCGCACGTTGCCGGGCCAATCCTGCGCCTGCAGCCAGGCCAGCGCGTCGGCCGTGAGGCGCGCATCCGGAGCGACGCGCTTGAGGAAGCGCGCGGCCAGCAGCGGGATGTCGCCGACGCGCTCGGCCAGCGCCGGCGTGCGCAACACCATGCCGCGCAGGCGGTAGAACAGGTCTTCGCGGAAGCTGCCTTCGCGCACCATCGCCTCCAGGTCGCGGTGGGTCGCGCTCACGATGCGCACGTCGGCGTGCCTGACCGTGCGCCCGCCCACCGGCACGAAGGTGCCTTCCTGCAGGAAGCGCAGCAGCTTCACCTGCATGGGCGGCGGCATCTCGCCGACTTCGTCGAGGAACAGCGTGCCGCCGTGGGCCGTCTCCACCAGGCCGGGCTGGTCGCGATAGGCGCCCGTGAAGCTGCCCTTGAGGTGCCCGAACAGTTCGCTCTCCAGCAGCTCCGAGGTGAGGGCGCCGCAATGGATGATGCCGAAGGGGCCGGCGCTGCGCGTGCTGCACGCATGCAGCGCGCGCGCCACGAGTTCCTTGCCGGTGCCGGTGGGGCCCAGCACGATCGCGCTGACCTGGGTCGGCGCGATGCGGCGGACCGTCGCGCGCAGCGCCTCCATCACCGGCGCCTGGCCGGCGAGGCCGAGGTCGTCCTGCGCGGTGTCGCGCTCGCGCAGCGCGCGCAGCTCGGTGTCCAGCCGCGCCTTGTGCAGCGCGCGGGCGACCACGATGCGCAGCATGTCGGGATCGATCGGCTTGGTCAGGAAATCCCAGGCGCCCAGTTCCGCGGCGCGCAGCGCGAGCTCGCGATCCCCGTGGCCCGTGAGGACCACCACCACGGCGGGCGCGAAGCGCTGGATCAGCGCCAGGCCCGCTTCCGGTTCCATGCGCGGTGGCATGGCAAGGTCCAGCAATACGACATGCGGCCGGTCGCGCTCGAAGGCCGCGACCGCCTCGTCGGCATCGCCCGCGATCGAGACGCGGTGGCCGAGTCCCGCGAGGAAGCCGCTGCCCAGGCGCTGGTAGGCGGGCTCGTCGTCGACCAGCAGGACGTGGCCGGCAGTTGCGTTGCTCATGGGGCGGCGGGAAAGCTCAGGGTGAAGCAGGTGCTCCAGGGCGGGCGGTCCTGCAGGCGCACCGTGCCGCCATGGGCGGCCATGATGCGGGCCACGATCGCCAGGCCCAGGCCGGTGCCGCCGGGGCTGCGCGATGCGAAGGGTTCGAAGAGGCGCTCGCGCAGGTCGGCGGGCACGCCCGGCCCGTCGTCGCACACGTGCAGCAGCAAGGCGCCGGCGGCGCGCTCGGCCTCCACGACCACGCGGCGCGTCCCGGCCGCGGTGCGCGCATTGGCGAGCAGGTTCACGAGCGCCTGGTCCAGGCGCTGCGGGTCGGCCTGCACGGGCAGGGGCTCGTCGAGGCCGGCGCCGAGTTCGACACCCGGCGCGCGCCGCGCCGCATCGCGCACCTGCTGCGCGGCGTCCACGGTGACGGCGCGGATCTGCCACGGCTTGGCGTAGTCCAGCAAGTCCTCCGCCAGCCGCGAGATGCGCTGCACCTGGTCGGACACCTCGCGTCGCGTTTCGGTGGGCGCGGTGGCCACGGCCATCGCGATGATGTTCAGGGGATTGCGCAGGTCGTGCGCCACGCTCGCGGCGAGCTGGCCCAGTTCGGCCAAGCGCGCCTGCAGTTGCCGCTCGCGCTCGCGCTGCTCGGCCTGCTGCGTGTGTTCCAGTTGCGCCGCCGCCTCGGACAGCACGCCCGCGAACAGCTCCGCCAGCCGGCGCGGGCCGGGCGGCGCCGCGTCCCATCCGTGCAGGCGCGATTGCCAGCCGGAGGGCTCGCGCACGCAGACGAGGGCGGGCGTGTCTCCGGCAGGCGCGTCCTGCAGGTGCACATCGACCTGCAGGCCGACGCGCTTGGAGAGCAGGGTGGACGCACGGGCGGCCAGGTCGGCTTCGCTGGTTGCGGCGAACAGTTCGCTGCGCCATGCCGCGAGGTCGGATGCCGAGACGGTGCCGCCCGGATAGACGACGCGCTCGGCGAAAGCGCGCACTGGACCGTTCAATGCCAGGCACACCGCGGCCACCAGCACGCCGCTGACCCAGCGCGATTCGAACGGCAGCAGGAGCGCCAGCGGCACGATCAGCAGCCCCGTGCCCAGGAGCAGCGTCCACACCAGCGCGCGGCGCGCCCACGCATTGGCGACGAACACCTGGTAGCGCAGGATGCCGTAGACGAGGATCACCGGGTACGCGGGCAGGGCTAGCACCTGCCAGGGATAGACCGGGATCTGCAGCGCGGCGAAGCCGTAGCCCGACATGCACAGCAAACCCCACACGCAGGAGACCACCAGCGCGGCCACCTGCCGCCGCTCCTGCGCATCGCGCGGACGCCACCAGCGCGCCATCAGTACCAGAACGCCGGCGGCGGCCAGGGCGGCCCACACCATCGAGTTGATCCAGCCGGTCCAGTCGGGCACCGCCACGTATTCGACGCCGGTGAAGGCCGGAAAGTGCACGAAGCGCGCGGGCGCGAAGGCCCAGCACAGGACCATGGACGCCGCCGACACGCCGTAGGCGATGCGCAGCGGCCAGGGACTGGGCAGCGGCACGCGGCAGAACACCAGGCAGAAGTGCAGGAAGGCGGCGGACGTGAGCGGGATGGTCGCCATCAGCACCATCGCGTACGGCGCCGCTTCGATGCCGAACACGTTGGGCAGCTCGTTGCCCGTGATCCAGATGGCGACCCCGAGCAGGAAGAGGGTGAGCAGCCGCGCGCCGCGCACGCTGCCGGCCCACACCAGCAGCACGCCCGCGAGCACCAGCGTCTCGACCAGCGCCAAAGCCATCACGACGTGGATCGCCATGGACGAGCACTGTAAACGACGTTGACAGGCGGGCCGCTGCGGCCTGTCAACACCGGACACAGCGCGTGCACGAACGCCTTGCGAATCAAGCACTTGCGCCGTGGCACGCAAGCTGCCCCTGCAAGGGCATGGAACTCGCCACCCTCGCTCCCGCCGAAGGCCGCTCCGCCCGCAATCGACACCTGGATCTCGCCGCCCTGGTCGGCCCCGAAGGCTGGCAGAGGCTGCCCGCTGCCGTGCAGCGCCGCTTCGGCGCCGGCCACGCCGACACGGCATATCGGGGTGCGCTCGACCTGCATTGCTCCGCGGTCGGCCGCTGCTTCGCCGTCTGCAGCGCGTTGCTGGGCGGACCGCTGACGGCGATGCGCACGCAAGGCGTCGCGGCCGAAGTGCGCGTGTACGGCAACGGCCGCGGCGGCGTGGTGTGGGAGCGTCACCTGCAACCCGCAGCGGATGCGCCCGTGCGGATCGTGCGCTCCACCAAGGAACCCGGCCTGCGCGGCGGGCTCGTGGAGCGCACCGACGGCGGCCTGGCCATGGAACTCGATGTCTTCGAGGAAGACGGCGCGCTGGTGTTCCGCAGCCGCCGCTACTTCCTCGCGCTCGGCCGGCTGCGCCTGCCGGTGCCGGCATGGCTCGCGCCCGGCACCTGCCGCGTGGAACACCGCGATGTCGGCGCCGGCCGCTTCCGCTTCACCCTTTCGATGGTCCATCCCCTCTGGGGCCGGACCTTCCACCAGACCGGCGTGTTCGCCGACCCGAAGGAGGACCTTGCATGAACGTCGTTTTCTGCATCCTGCTCGCCCAGATCCTGCTGGGCGGCCTGGACAATTTCTGGCACCACGAAATCGCCGCGCGCCTGCCGCAGCGCGCGTCGGCGCGGCATGAACTGAAGCTGCACGCCGCGCGCGAGGCGATCTACGGCCTGCTGCTGGTCGGCCTGTCGTGGGTGCGCTGGCACGGTGCCTGGGCGCTGCTGCCGGCGGCGTTGATGGTCGCCGAGGTGGCGATCACCTGCGCCGACTTCGTCGAGGAAGACCGCACGCGGCGCCTGCCGCCCCTCGAGGCGGTGCTGCACACGCTGCTGGCCGTGAACTACGGCGTGCTGCTCGGCGTGCTGGGCGCGCAGTTCGTGCAGTGGTGGCAGGAGCCCGCGGGGCTGGTGCTGACTGGCTACGGACTGCCTTCGTGGTTCTTCACGGTCGCCGGCATCGGCGTGCTCGCGTGGGCCGTGCGGAATGTGCTGGCTGTCGTGCGCCTCGGCCGGCATCCCGAGCCGATAGGGTCGACGGTTCATCCCAGCGGCCCGGCGGTGCTGGTCACCGGCGCCACCGGATTCATCGGTTCCGCCCTCGTGCGCCAACTGCTCGAAGAGGGCCGGCGCGTGATCGTCCACAGCCGCGACCTGCTGCAGGCGCGTGGCAGCTTTCCGGCGGCCTGGGTCGTGGACCGGCTCGATGACATCCCGGCGGAGACGCACATCGAGGCTGTGGTGCATCTCGCCGGCGCTCAGGTGCTGGGTGCGCCGTGGACCCGCGCACGGCGCTGCGCGCTGATCGAGAGCCGCAACAACCTCATGCAGGAACTGCTGTCCCTGATGGGACGCATGCACGAGCGTCCGCGCGTGCTGGTCAGCGCCTCCGCCGTCGGCTACTACGGCGTGCCCGACCACGACGCGTCGCTCGACGAACAGGCCCCCGCGCAGCCGGGCCGCTTCCAGTCCGACCTGTGCGTGGCCATCGAGCACGAAGCGCGTCGTGCCGAGGCCCTCGGCGTGCGCGTGGTGCGGCTGCGCTTCGGCATCGTGCTGGGTGCGGACGGCGGCGCTTATCCGGCACTCGCGGCGGCCGCGCGTCTCGGCCTGGGTGCGGTGCTCGGCACCGGCCGGCAACCCGTGCCCTGGATCCACATCGACGACGCCGTGGGCCTGGTGCGCTTCGCGATGGCCAATTCGCGGCTGCAGGGGCCGGTCAACGCCGTCGCGCCCGAGGTGCCGACGCAGGAGAGTTTCTCGCGCGCCATGGCCGCCGCCTTCGGGCGCAAGGTCGTCTTGCGGATGCCGGATGCGCTGCTGCGCTGGGGGCTGGGCGAGATGTCGGAGCTGCTGCGCCTGGGTCAGCGTGCCGTGCCTGCGGCCGCCCTGGCTGCGGGCTATCGATTCAGGATCGCGCGGGTGGAGCAGGCGATGCGGGCGCTGGCGGCTTCCTGATGTTGCGAAGACGACGCACCCCGCTTTTGGAACTGACGGGAAACGGCGGGGAGCCGATAGGATGGCGAACGCGCGCGCCGCCGGCGGGAGGGAACGCGTACAAACGCGCTTCTTCAACAGGAGGTGCAATGAACCAGGGCGTGCAGACCGCCGGCTTGTACGTGCGGGACCAGGACGAGGCGCTGTCGTTCTATGTCGACAAGGTCGGATTCCGGGTCCACACGGACGTGCGCAACGGCGACTTCCGCTGGCTGACCGTGCAGCATCCGGACCAGCCCGTGTTCCAGCTGGGGCTGTTCAAGCCGGGGCCGCCGACGGTCGACGCTGCGACGGCGCAGGCCTTGCTGGCCATGGTGGCCAAGGGCGCCATGCCGCCGCTGGTGCTGGCGGTGCGCGATTGCCGCGCCGAGTACGCGCGCATGCGCGGCATGGGCGTGGAGTTCACCCAGGAGCCCGTGGAGCGCTACGGCGCCGTCGACGCCGGTTTTCGCGATCCGTCGGGCAACGGCTGGAAGATGATCGGGCAGCCCTGAGCGGCCGTTTATTCTCGGGGCGATGCGATCCAGACGCTCGCTCGCCCTCGTCCTTCTCTTCGCCGTTCTCATCGTGCCGCTCGCGGCCTGGTGGGGGAACCGCAGCCTGCCTCCGGGGCCGGGGGCACGTCCAACCCTGCTGGCGCACCGCGGCATCGCGCAGCGCTTCGACGAACGCAACCTGCGCAATGACACCTGCACGGCGCAGCGCATGCTGCCTTCGGACCATGCGCTGATCGAGAACACGCTGCCCTCGATCCGCGCGAGCTTCGAGGCCGGCGCCGACGTGGTGGAGATCGACGTGCATCCCACCACCGACGGGCAGTTCGCCGTGTTCCACGACTGGACGCTCGACTGCCGCACCGAAGGGCACGGCGAAACGCGCGCGCACACGATGGCGGAACTCAGGCGCCTGGACGTCGGCTACGGCTACACGGCCGATGGCGGCCGGACCTTTCCGCTGCGCGGGAAGGGCGTGGGCATGATGCCTTCGCTGGACGAGGTGCTGACGACCTTTCCCGAGCGGCGTTTCCTGGTCAACGTGAAGAGCCGCGACGCCACCGAAGGCACGCGGCTCGCGGCTGCCCTGGGCAAGTACCCGGTCGAACGCCGCCGGATGCTGGCCGTGTACGGCGGCGACGAGCCGGTGGCCGAGGTGCGGCGTGCGCTGCCCGAGGTGCGCACCGCCTCGCGCTCCAGCCTCAAGGCCTGCCTGCTGCGCTACCTGGCCATCGGCTGGAGCGGACATGTTCCCGAGGCTTGCACGCGTTCGGTCTTGCTCGTGCCCGTGAACATGGGCTTTCTTGCCTGGGGCTGGCCCCATAGCTTCCAGCAGCGTATGGAAGCCGCCGGCAGCGAGATCGTCGCGGTGGGGCCGTATGGCGGCAGGTTCACGACCGGCATCGACACGCCGGAAGACCTGGCGCGGCTTCCGCAGGACTATGCCGGCGGCATCTGGACCAACGAACTCGCCTGGTTGTCGCGCACGCTCGCGCAGCGCTGAAGCGGTTCACCCGCGCCGGCAGGCGCGCGACACTTCCCGATTGCAACAAGATGCAGCGGGCAGGTGGATGCCCGCGTCGAGCTCGGGTATTCACTTATGCGCGCCGCGCGCCGGCCCCGCAACATCGCGGGCGCACACCGCGATCGTGCGGCCCCGCGAGGAGGTTTCCCTTGAAGCGCATGCCCTTCGTTGCAGCAGCCTTGTCCCTGGTCCTCGCGGCGGGTCTCGCCGCTTGCGGAGGCGGCGGATCCGACGCCTCCGCCGATGCGCAGTCGGCGCTGCTGGCGCACGGCCCGGGTCACGGCCCCGGGCATGGCAACGGACACGGACACGGACACGAGCCGGAAATCTCCCTGAAGGGACTGAAGTTCTGGATCGGCGAGCAGGGACCGTCGGAGCCCACGGCCTACAGCGGGCCGCAGCAGCAACCCTTCCTGTGCCGCACGCTGGAGTCCAACCTCGGGCAACCGGAAGTCGACAACCAGGCGGGCATCGGCCATCCGGTGTTCCAGGTGCCCGGCGACATCACCAGTCCCGTCATCGGCTACAGCAAGAGCTGCGGCGTGAAGACGCAGCTGGCCTACCTGTACTGGAACGGCAGCGACTTCCGGCGCTTCGATCCGGCCACGCAGTTCGCGTCGCCGCCGCCCGACCTGGCGATGGTGCAGGTCGGCGGTGTCGCTCGGCCGTTCGTGATCCGGGTCGAGGCGGGCACCATCAACCGCTTCGCCTATGCCATCGCGATGCTGGCGCCGCAACCCGAAACGACCGGCACGCCGCAGGCGCTGGACAACAGCGCCTGGAACCGCAAGCTGGTCTACTACATGCGCGGCGGCGTGGGCATCGGCCACCAGCAGGGCACGGCGATGTTCACCGGCGGGCTGTGGAGCGAGGAGAAGCTGGTCGTGCCCGCGCTGCTCGCTCAAGGGTATGCGGTCGCCGCTTCGTCCGGCAACGAGACCGGCGTGCACTACAACCTGCGCCTCGGCGGCGAGACCGCGGTGAAGGTCAAGGAGCATTTCGTCCGCACCTACGGCGCGCCGAAGTACACGGTGGCCCTGGGCATCTCGGGCGGCGCGGTGCAGCAGTACGTGTACGCGCAGAACCACCGCGGCCTGTTCGACGCGGGGATCCCGATCCAGTCGTATCCCGACATGATCACGCAGTCCATCTACGTGGCGGACTGCAACCTGCTGGAGCAGTACTTCCTGGAGGAGGTGACGGCCAATCCCGCGTCGCCCTGGGCCACCTGGAGCCGGCGCGCGCTCATCGAAGGCCTGGCCGCGAGCGACACGGAGATCAACCCGCTCACCGGAACCCCGGGTTCGACCGAGTGCATCAAGGGCTGGGGCAGCGCCGCGCCGCTGGTGCTGAATCCGCATTTCGTCGACCCGCGCTTCTTCCAGGCGGCGGCCGGCTACGGCTGGAGCCCCGAAGCCTTCGCGGACGTGAAGTGGACGCACTGGAACGACCTGGCCAACATCTACGGCACGGATGCGCAGGGCTACGCGCCCATTCCCTGGGACAACGTGGGCGTGCAGTACGGCCTGGCCGCGCTGCGCAGCGGCGCCATCGATGCCGCGGAGTTCCTGCGCATCAACGCCTGCGCCGGCAGCTGGAAGGAGCAGCGCGACTTCGTGCCCTGGGACATGCGCAATGATCCTTTCGATGCGCGCAACATGAAACGCAGCGCCGCGTGCCGCACCGACCCGGACGCGCCCTCGCCACGCCGATCCGGCGAGCTGCAGGCGATGCGCGCGGCCTACGAATCCGGCCACGTCTTCACCGGCCGCAGCCTGGACATCCCGCTGATCGACCTGCGCCCGTACCTCGAGGCGAAGCTGGACATGCACAACTCGCGGCAGTCCTTCTCCGCCCGCGCGCGGCTGCAGGCCCACGGCGGGCAGGACTGGAAGCGGCAGGTGATCTGGTTCGCGCAGGCGCAGCAGGACCTGCCGGCGCTGGTCGGCGAGGCGCTGGCGGTCCTCGACGGCTACCTCGCGCGCCCGCCGAAGAACGACCACCAGCGCGCCGCGCTCGGCTTCGTCGACCAGTGCTTCGGCGCGGGCGGCGCGCGCATCGCCGCCGGCGATCGCGTGTGGGCCGGCGTGCTCGACGACCGGCCCGCGGGCGCCTGCACGCAGGCCTATCCCATCCTCTCCAGCCCGCGCATGGTGGCCGGCGATTCCTTCCGCGGCGACATGTTCAAGTGCGCGCTCAAGCCGCTCGCCACCGCGATGCGCGATGGAACGTACGGCAATGCGCGGTTCAACGCCGCGCAGAAAGCCTGGCTGGCGAAGATCTTCCCGCAGGGCGTGTGCGACTACGAGCGGCCGGACCAGGGACGGCCGCGGGGCATGTGAATCCCGGGGCGGCTAGCCGCCCGTGCCGGCCGGCGCCGCTTCGGCATCCACCGCTTCCTGCACCGCGCGATAGAACGCGTCCCGCTCGGCGGCCGACGCGCGATCCGAAGCGCCACCCGGCCAGTTGCCGTTGGACGCGATCACCAGCTTGCGCTTGGGATCGATGAAGATGCCCTGGCCGAAGATGCCGCGCGCGCCGTACGTGCCGTCGGCGTTGGTCCACCACTGGTAGCCGTAGCCGCGTTGCGGCTGGCCGATCTCGACCTGTCCCGTGGTGGCTTCGGCGAGCCAGCCTTCCGGCACGATCGCCTGGCCATTGACGCGCGCGCCTTCCAGCACGAACTGGCCGAAGCGCGCGAAGTCGCGCGTGGCCGCCTGGATGCAGCAGCCGCTGATCTCCTGGCCGGTGCGGCTGAGGATCCAGGTGGCCTTCTGCTCCATGCCGGCGGGCTGCCACACCTTTTCGGAGAGATACGTGGCCAGCGGCTTGCCCGTCGCCTGGCTCACGAGCACGCCCACCAGGTTGGTCTCGCCCGTACTGTAGTTCCAGCGCGTGCCGGCCGGCACCTCGCGCGGAAGCCGGCGCAGGTAGCTCACGAGCGCATCCACGCCTTCCTCGGGCTTGTGCTTGTTGAAGAGCGCCACGTCCGACTGCGGGTTGCCGTAGTCCTCGTTCCAGCGCACGCCGGAGGTCATCGTCAGCAGCTGGCGGATGCTCACGTCGTCGTACGCCGAGCCTTTCATCTGCGGGATGTACTCGCTCACCTTGTCGTCCATGCCGCGGATGTGGCCGTCGCGGATGGCCGCGCCCACCAGGGTCGCGGTGAGGGACTTGGCCACCGAGAAGCTGGTCCAGCGGCCGTCGCCGTCGAAGCCCAGGCCGTAGCGCTCCAGGCGCAGCTTGCCGTCATGCAGCACCACCAGCGCCGACGCGCGCTGCGAAGCCATGAAGGCGTCGACGTCCATGGACAGCTTCAGCGGCGCTCCCGGCGGCAGCGGGCGCGGAGTGGGGCCGGCGGCGACGACGCGCGAATTGGCCAGCACCGGCAGGCGATCGAGCGCCCGGAAACCTGCGTCGCGCTGCTCCTGGCTCCAGAACAGGATGTCCGCGTTGGTCGGCAGGGTGGCCAGCACGCCGCGCGTTTCCTTGTCGAGGCTGAACCAGCCGGCGGCGCCTGCCACCGCCACGACGGCGACGGCTCCCAGGACGATCTTCCCGAACTTCATGTCTGCTTGTGCTTGTGACGACGACGCGCATCGTAGCGGACCAAGGCCGAGCACCCGCGCGGCCGCGCCACACGCGCTTGGCATGCAGTGCTATCTTGGTCCGCACAGCCACGGAAAGGAGCGACGCATGAGTTCACGACGACGCAGCATG
>JAEZEB010000151.1 GCA_023438115.1 Pseudomonadota bacterium
ACCTACGAGGACCCGTGGATTCGTAGGTCGGGGTGAGCGCGAAGCCGAACCCCGACGCAACCACCGCGCTACGAATCCACCTTCACGTTCGCCTCCTTGATCACGCGTGCCCACTTGGCCTGCTCGGTCTTCATGAACTCCGCGAACTTCTCGACGGACCCGCCGCCGTCCTCGGCGCCGGAGGCCTCCAGCTTCTCCATCACGTCCGGCATCTGCAGGGCCTTGTTGACGTCCTCGTTCATGCGCCGCGCCAGCGCCGCCGGCAGCTTCGAGGGACCGACGAGGCCGTACCAGGTGGTCGCCTCGAACTGCGGGAAGCCCGACTCGGCCATCGTCGGCACGTTCGGATGACCCGCCGCGCGCTTCTGGCGCGTCTGCGCGATGGCGACGGCCTTGCCGTTCTTCACGTGCGGCGTGGCCGCCGTCATCGTGTCGAAACTGTACTGCACCTGGCCGCCGATCAGGTCGGTGAGCATCGGGCCGGAACCCTTGTAGGGCACGTGGATGGCCTTCACGCCGGCCTGCAGCATGAACATTTCCAGCGCGAGGTGCTGCGCCGAGCCAGGACCGGCGGACCCGAAACTGATCTTGCCCGGGTTGGCCTTGCACAGCGCGACCAGGTCGGCCACGGTCTTGCCCGGCTGCATCTGGCCGCAGATCAGCAGGTTGGGCGTGACGCCCACCAGCGCGATCGGCTGGAAGTCCTTCTCGGCGTCGTAGCCCAGCTTCTGCAGGTTGGGCACGATCGCATGGCTGTTGATGTGCGCCATGTGCAGCAGCGTGCCGTCGCCCGGCTGCTTGGCCACGTAGTCGGCGGCGATGGTGCCCGAGGCGCCCGCCTTGTTCTCCACGATGACCTGCGTCTTCCACATGTCGGCGAGCTTCTGCCCGATCACGCGCGCGAGGATGTCGGTGCCGCCGCCCGGCGCGAAGCCGACGACGATGCGCACAGGCCCGCTGGGCAGGGCCTGCGCGCCGGCAAGGGGCAAGGCAATGGACGCGGCGACGCCGGTCACGAAAGTTCTGCGTTGCACGGATGTCTCCTTTGGTGAACGAACAAAAAAGGGCTCCTTGCGGAGCCCCGTTCTCTCTTACGCCGCCTTCTGCAGGGCGACTGGTGCCGGATGCCCGGCGAAATACTCCATGGCCGCGGCCACCCCCGAGCCTGCGAGCTTCACGCCCGAGAGCTTCAATCCCATCTCGCAGCCTGACAGGGCGGCCATCAGCGTGAGGTCGTTGCAGTCGCCCAGGTGGCCGATGCGGAACATGCGGCCCTTGACCTTGCCCAGGCCCGTGCCCAGCGACAGGTCGAAGCGTTCGTAGATCAGCTTGCGCACCGCGTCGGCGTCCACGCCCTCGGGCATCACCACGCCCGTGAGCACCGGCGACTGGCTCGCCGCTTCCGTGCACTGGATCTCCAGGCCCCAGGCCTTCACCGCGCTGCGCACGCCCTCGCCCCAGCGGCGGTGGCGCGCGAACACGCCTTCCAGGCCGCCGAAGTGCGGATCGAGCAGCATGTCGCAGGCCTCGGCCAGCCCGTACAGCAGGTTGGTGTTGGGCGTGTAGGGCCAGTAGCCCGTCCTGTTCATCTCCACGATCTCGTCCCAGGCCCAGAAGGACTTGGGCAGCTTCGCGGACTTGCTCGCCTCGATCGCCTTCGGCGACAGCGCGTTGAAGCTGATGCCGGGCGGCATCATCAGGCCCTTCTGCGAGCCGCTGACGGTGACGTCCACGCCCCACTCGTCGTGCTTGTACTCCGCGGAGGCCAGGCCGGAGATGCTGTCGACCATCAGCAGCGCCGGATGCTTCGCGGCGTCGATCGCGCGGCGCACGGCCAGGATGTTGCTGGTCGCGCCGGTGGACGTCTCGTTGTGCACCACGCACACGGCCTTGATGCGGTGCTCCTTGTCGGCTTTGAGGCGCTCCTCGATCAGGTGCGCCTGCACGCCCTTGCGCCAGCCTTCGGCGCCAGGCAGGCCCAGGAACTCGGTCTGCAGGCCCAGCCGCGTGGCCAGCTTCTGCCACAGCGTGGCGAAGTGGCCCGTTTCGTACATCAGCACGTGGTCGCCCGGACTGAGCGTGTTGGCCAGCGCCGCTTCCCAGGCGCCGGTGCCCGAGGCGGGATAGATCACCACGGGGTGCCTGGTCTGGAAGATCTGCTGGATGCCCTTGAGCACGCGCAGGCCCAGCGCCCCGAACTCCGGCCCGCGATGGTCGATCGTGGGATAGCTCATCGCGCGCAGGATGCGATCCGGCACGGGCGACGGTCCGGGGATCTGGAGGAAGTGGCGGCCGGTGGGATGGAAATCGAGGGTGACCATGGGAATCCGTCTGGGAAGATGGTCGCCATTTTTTGCATACAAAATGCGACTGTCAACCCTCTCCATTCAGCTGTAGGGGTTTGCACGGGTTTCGTTTTGCATACAAAATCGACGCCATGCCTGCCGAAGTCATCCCCATCCCGCGCGCCGCCCTGCACGAGCAGGTGGCGCACCGCCTGCGCCAGATGCTGGTGGAGGGCGCGATCGCCCCGGGTTCCAAGCTCAACGAGCGCGAGCTGTCCGAATTGCTGAACGTCTCGCGCACGCCGCTGCGCGAAGCCATCAAGATGCTGGCCGCCGAGGGGCTGGTGGAGCTGCTGCCCAACCGCGGCGCGATCGCGCTGGCGCTGAGCGAGGAAGACGTGCTCCACACTTTCGAGGTGATGGCCGGGCTCGAGGGGCTGTCGGGCGAGCTGGCGGCGCAGCGCATCACGCCGCAGGAGCTGGCCGAGATCCAGGCGATGCAGTTCGAGATGATGGCCGCGTACACGCGCCGCGACCTGTCCACCTACTACGCGATCAACGCGCGCATCCACCGCGCCATCAACGCCGCGGCCAAGAACCCGGTGCTGCTGGCCGTCTACAACCAGGTCAATGCGCGCCTGCAGGCGCTGCGCTTCCGCTCCAACCAGGACGGCGAGAAGTGGAAGGCCGCCGTGAAGGAACACGAACAGATGATCGAGGCGCTGTCCGCGCGCGACCCCGCCGCCATGCGCGCGGTGCTGGTCACCCACCTGCACAACAAGCGCGACGTGGTGCTGGAACAGCTGCGCGCCGCCGCGCGCGCGGACCAGGGCGTCGCATGAACGCCGCCCGGCCGCCCGAAGGCGCTCGCCCCCTCCGCTTGCGCAGGGGGGAGGCGCAGGCCGCGCAGCGAACAAGCCTGGGGGAGGTCTAATGAACGCGCCGCTGCCCTTGCAGGTCACGCGTGAAGCCGCGGGCCACGCCTACGACCGCGTCGCATCCGCCTCCAACGAAGTCGCCGGCCGCCTCGCGCAGCGCCTCGCCGCCGAAACGCAGGGCGAAGTGCTCTTCTCCCCCGCCGACCGCGGCCGCTATGCCACCGATGCCTCGATCTACCAGGTGATGCCCGTCGGCGTCTTCGTGCCACGCACGGCGGAAGACGCACGCATCGCGCTGGACATCTGCCGTGACCTGGCGGTGCCCATCGTTCCGCGCGGCGGCGGCACCAGCCAGTGCGGCCAGACCGTGGGCGCCGGCCTGGTGATCGACTTCTCCAAGCACGTGCGCAACGTGCTGGATGTCGACGCGGAGCAACGCACGGTGACGGTCGAGCCCGGCATCGTGCTGGATCACCTCAACGCACACCTGAAGAAGACGGGCCTCTGGTACCCCGTCGACGTCTCCACCGCGGCGCAGGCCACGCTGGGCGGCATGGCCGGCAACAACTCCTGCGGCAGCCGCAGCATCGCCTACGGCAACATGGTGCACAACGTGCTGGGCGCGCAGGCCTGGACCTCCGACGGCGCCCTGCACGACTTCGGCCGCTTCGAGGACAGCACCGGCGCCGTGCGCGCCCTGGGCGAACGCGTGCGCGAACTGGCGTGGAACCTGCGCCCCGAGATCGAGGCACGCTGGCCCAAGGTGCTGCGCCGCGTCGCGGGCTACAACCTGGACGTCTTCCACAACCAGAACGAGCGGCCGTACACGGCCGACGGCGGCGTCAACCTCGCGCACCTGCTGGTGGGCAGCGAAGGCACCCTCGCCCTCACGAAGAGCCTGAAGCTGCGCCTGGCGGAACTGCCGCGCGCCAAGGTGCTGGGCGTGGTGAACTTCGCCAGCTTCTACAAGGCGATGGATTCGGCCCAGCACATCGTGAAGCTGGGCACCGACGGCACGCTCACGGCGGTCGAACTGGTCGACCGCACGATGATCGACCTGTCGCTGCGGAACCCCGCCTTCGCGCCCACCGTGCGCGCCGCCCTCATCGGCGAACCCGAGGCGCTGCTGCTGGTGGAATTCGCCGGCGGCGACCGCGCGGCGCTGGCGCGCAAGCTGTCCGAGCTGGAACAGCTGATGGGCGACCTGGGCCTGCCCGGCTCCGTGGTGCTGATGCCCGACGAAGGCCCGCAGAAGGCGCTGTGGGAAGTGCGCAAGGCGGGCCTGAACATCATGATGAGCCTCAAGGGCGACGGCAAGCCGGTGTCCTTCATCGAGGACTGCGCGGTGCCGCTGGAGCACCTGGCCGAATACACCGACGCCCTCACGCAGGTCTTCCGCAAGCACGGCACCAAGGGCACCTGGTACGCCCACGCCTCGGTGGGCACGCTGCACGTGCGGCCCATCCTCGACATGCGCCGGGGCGGCGCGCCCGAAATGCGCGCGATCGCCGAGGAAGCCTCCGCGCTGGTGCGCAAGTACAAGGGCGCCTACAGCGGCGAGCACGGCGACGGCCTCTGCCGCGGAGAGTGGATCCGCTGGCAGTTCGGCCCGGCGATCGACGCCGCGTTCGGCGAGATCAAGCGCATGTTCGACCCCATCGGCCTGCTCTCGCCCAACCGCATCGTCGATCCGCCGCGCATGGACGACACGCGGCTGATGCGCTTTCCGCCGAACTACAAGGTGATCCCGCTGCAGCCCGCGCTGGACTGGAGCGCCTGGGACGTGCAGAACGATCCCGCCACCGAGCGGACCACCGCGCCCGGCACCGGTGGCGACCCGGCGCGGGGCTTCGCCAAGGCGGTGGAGATGTGCAACAACAACGGGCACTGCCGCAAGTTCGATGCCGGGACGATGTGCCCCAGCTACCGCGTCACGCGCGACGAGCAGCACCTCACGCGCGGCCGGGCCAACACGCTGCGGCTGGCGATGAGTGGCCAGCTCGGTCCCGAAGGCCTGGCGAGCGAGGCGGTGCAGGAAGCGCTCGAGCTGTGCGTCAGCTGCAAGGGCTGCAAGCGCGACTGCCCGACCGGCGTGGACATGGCGAAGATGAAGATCGAGTCCACCCATGCCTGGAAGAAGAAGCACGGCTGGACGCTCAAGGATCGCCTGATCGCGAAGCTGCCGGACTACGCCGCCACCGCGAGCCGCTTCGCCGGCCTGCTGAACCTGCGCAACCGCAGCCCCCTGCTCGCCGCGCTGGGCGAGAAGCTGCTGGGCCTGTCGGAAAAGCGCAGCCTGCCCGCATGGCGCAGCGAACACTTCTTCAACAGCGGCGTGCATGGCGCGACGCGCGAGGAAGCGCTCGCGGCCGAGCGCCCGCTCGTGCTGTTCGTCGACACTTTCAACGGCTTCTTCGAATCGGAGAACGCGCACGCGGCCTTCCGCGTGCTGCAGGCGGCCGGCTACACCGTGCACATCGCGGCGAAGCAAGAAGGCGGCGGGCGCCACCTGTGCTGCGGCCGCACCTGGCTCGCCAGCGGCATGGTGGACGAGGCGCGCGCCAAGGCGGGCGAGCTGCTGGATGCGCTGGAGCCCTTCGCGTCACGCGGCATCCCGGTCGTGGGCCTGGAGCCGTCCT
This sequence comes from Pseudomonadota bacterium, assembly GCA_023438115.1. Lineage (GTDB taxonomy): Bacteria > Pseudomonadota > Gammaproteobacteria > Burkholderiales > Burkholderiaceae_C > Ramlibacter. The sequence continues at coordinate 5,803 of JAEZEB010000151.1, forward strand.
GCCTGCTCACGCTGCGCGACGAGATGACGGCCATGGGCTTCGGCGAGCGCGCGGCCGTGCTGGCGAAGCAGTCGCTGCTGCTGGAGGAGTTCCTCGCCCGCGAGGCGGCCGCCGGCCGGCTGGACGCCTTGCGCGCGCAGCTGCGCCCGCTGCAGCAGCCGGTGCTGGTGCACGGTCACTGCCACCAGAAGGCCTTCGGCGCGGTATCGCCCGTGCTGGAAGTGCTCAAGCTCATCCCCGGCGTGCAGCCGCAGCTGGTCGAGTCGAGCTGCTGCGGCATGGCCGGCAGCTTCGGCTACGAGGCGAAGCACCACGCCGTGTCGATGCAGATGGCCGAGCTGAGCCTGCTGCCGGCCGTGCGCGCGGCGCCCGAGGCCATCGTGGTAGCCGACGGCACCAGTTGCCGCCACCAGATCCACGACGGGACGCAGCGCGAGGCGATCCACGCGGCGGTGCTGCTGGCGCGGCAGCTGCCGTAGCTCCCGCGTCGCTGGAGGCAAGGCGGACAGCCGGACGCGAAAGTCGCAAAAGCCGCGCAAAGGTCGCAAAGAAGGCATTCCGATGTCCTTATGCGACGTTTGCGTCGGCATCCGCCTCCCTTCCCTCATCCCGCCCGCCTCCGCGGCTGCGAAGGCTCCTGCACAATCGGCGCGTGACCGCCTCTTCCACGCGCAGCGTGAACCGATCCAGATGAGCGCCCAGGCCCTCGGTCGGCCGCTGCGCTTCCGCCTGTTCCTGCTGGCGGCCAGCGGCCTGCTGCCGCTGGCCATCGTCGCGGGCGTCGTGCTCGCCTTCCTGACCGGCGAGCGCGAACGCGACGCGCAGCAGGCCTCCATGGCCGTCTCGCGCGCGATGGCCTCGGCCGTCGACAGCGAACTGCGCGCGACCATCGGCGTGCTGGAGAGCCTGGCGCTCGCCGACGAGCTGCACCTGGAGCGCCTGGAAGACTTCCACGTGCGCGCCCATCGGCTGGCGGGACGCCTGGGCTGGCGCACCGTGGTGCTCGCCGACCCTGGTGGCCTGGTGCTGCTGAGCTCCAACCACCCTTTCGGTGCCGCGCCCGCGCAGGCGGTGGAACAGGACAGCCTGCAGCGCACGATCGACACGCGCCGCCCGGTGATCGGCCCCGCGACCATCGGGCCGCGCGGACAGGGTGCGGCCTTCGCCGTGCGGGTGCCGGTGGAACGCAACGGCCGCCTCGTCTACGTGCTGTCGGCCGTGGTGCCGGCCGAACGCATCCTGGCCGTGCTGCAGCGCCAGCGCCTGCCCAGCACCTCGGTGGTGGCGGTGTACGACCAGCACTACAACCGCGTCGCGCGCATGCCGCCGCACGCCGGCAACCGGCCTTCCCCGTCCCTGCTCGCGCTGCTGCAGCGCGGCTATCCCGAAGGCGGGGGCACCACCGTCACCCTGGAAGGCGTGCGCAGCCAGACCGGCTACGTGCGCCTGCCGGATTCGGGCTGGGTGATCGCCACCGGCACCTCGCAGAAGGAAGCCGACCGCGGCTTCTATGGCGTCCTCAGCGCCGTGATCGCGGGCCTGCTCGCCTCGCTGGGCCTGGCCGCCTTCGTGGCCCGGCACCTGGCGCGCGACGTCACCGACCCGATCGACGACCTCAAGGCCGCCGCCGCCGCGCTGGGCCGCGGCGAGCCGGTGCGGCTGGACCGGCTGGACATCGCCGAGCTGCAGGAAGTCGGCACGGCGCTGCAGCAGGCCTCGGACGAGCGCGGGCGGGCCGCGGCCGAACGCCGCGCCGCGGAGGCCGAACGCGAGATGCTGCTCGCGCGCGCCCAGGAGGCATTGCAGCGCGCCGAGGAAGCCGGCCGCAGCAAGGACGAATTCCTGGCCATGCTGGGCCACGAGCTGCGCAACCCGCTCGCGCCCATGGCGACGGCCCTGCACCTCATGGCGCGCAAGGGCGATCCCGGCACGCGCATGGAGCGCGAAGTGATGCAGCGCCAGGTTTCGCACATGAAGCGCCTGGTCGACGACCTGCTGGACGTCTCGCGCATCACCGGCAAGCGCCTGGAGATGCGCATGCAGCCGCTGCAGCTGTCGGACCTGGTGCGGCACGCGGCGCAGGCGGTGCAGCCGGTGCTGGGCCTGCGCCGCTTCACGCTGGACATCGCGCCCGACGCCGAGGACCTGTGGGTGTCCGGCGACGAGGTGCGCCTGGGGCAGGTGCTCAACAACCTGCTGGGCAACGCGGTGAAGTTCACCGGCCCCGAAGGCACGATCGCGATGCGCCTGCGCCGCGTGGGCGACGAGGCGGAGATCGCGGTGGCCGACACCGGGCTGGGCATGTCGCCGGAGGTGCTGCAGCACGTCTTCGACCTGTTCTACCAGGCGCCGCAGGGCGCGGACCGCTCGCGCGGCGGCCTCGGCCTGGGCCTGGCCATTTCGCGCAGCCTGGTGGAGATGCACGGCGGCACCATCCGCGCGGAAAGCCGGGGCGAAGGCCACGGCGCCGCGTTCACGGTGCGGCTGCCGGTGGACGAAAGCCCCGCCGAAGCGGCGGACAGCACCGCGCCGGCCCCTCTGGAAGGCGGCGCGGCGCGCGTGCTGCTGGTGGACGACAACCAGGACGCGGCCGACACGGCTTCCTCGCTGCTGGAACTGGCCGGCTACGAGGTGCGCATCGCCTACGATCCCGGCGTCGCGCTGGCGCTCCTGGATGAATTCGTTCCGCAAGTCGCGGTGCTGGACATCGGCCTGCCCGGCATGAGCGGCTACGAGCTGGCCGCCCGGGTGCGGGCGCACCGCAACGGCAGGAACTGCTATCTTGTCGCGCTGACGGGCTACGGCACCGCCGGCGACGTGGCCCAGGCGCACGCGGCGGGTTTCGCCACCCACCTGGTCAAGCCCGCGCGCCCCGAGGCGCTGCTGGAGGCGATCCGGCAGGGCCTGGCCGGCCGCTGAGCCCCGCAACCCGAACCCGCATGACGAACGCTTCCGCTCCCCTGCTCCTCGGCTGCATCGCCGACGACTTCACCGGCGCCACCGACCTCGCCAACAACCTGGTGCGCGCCGGCATGCGCGTGGTGCAGACCATCGGCGTGCCTTCCGGGCCCGTGGAAGACGCCGATGCCGTGGTGGTCGCGCTGAAGTCGCGCACGATCCCGGCGGCCGAGGCCGTGGCGCAATCGCTGGAGGCGCTGCGCTGGCTGCGCGCGCGGCGCTGCGGCCAGTTCTACTTCAAGGTCTGTTCCACCTTCGACTCCACGGCGGACGGCAACATCGGCCCGGTCGCCGAGGCGATGCTGGAGGAACTCGGCGCGACCTTCTGCTGCGTCACGCCGGCCTTCCCCGAGAACGGGCGCACGGTCTACCAGGGCCACCTGTTCGTGGGCGAGGTGCCGCTGGCCGAATCGGGCATGCGCAACCATCCGCTGACGCCCATGACCGATTCGAACCTGGTGCGCGTGCTGCAGGCGCAGTCGCGCGGGCGCGTGGCGCTGATCCCGCACGAGGTGGTGCGCGGCGGCGCGGCGCCCATCCACGCGCGCATCCAGCACCTGCAGGCCGAGGGCTGGCGCTTCGCGATCGTGGATGCGGTCGCCAGCGACGACCTGCTGCACCTGGGACGCGCGCTGGCCGATGCGCCCATGGTCGTGGCAGGTTCGGGCGTGGCCATCGGCCTGCCGCAGAACCACGGCCTGCATCCTTCCACGGCGGCGGCCGCCTTGCCGCCCGCCTCGGGCGCGCGCGCCATCGTCTCCGGCAGTTGCTCGGAAGCAAGCAACCGCCAGGTGGCCGACTTCCTGGCGCGCGGCGGCGCGGCCTTCGCCATCGATCCGCTGGAGATCGCCGGCGGCCGCGACGTCGCCGCCGATGCGCTCGCCTGGGCCACGCTGCGCCTGGGCGAGGATCCCGTGCTCATTTATTCCACGGCGGCGCCCGATGCGGTGCGCAGCGTGCAGCAGCGCCTGGGCGCCGGCGGCGCGGGCGAGCTGGTGGAACGCACCCTGGCCAGGATCGCGCGCGGCCTGGTGGAACGCGGCGTCGGCGAACTGGTCGTCGCCGGCGGCGAGACTTCCGGCGCCGCGGTGCAGGCCCTCGGCGTGCAACAGCTGCGCATCGGTCCGCAGATCGATCCCGGCGTGCCCTGGTGCCACGCGGAACGCACGGACGCCGGCCGCGGCGTCCACCTGGCGCTGAAGTCCGGCAACTTCGGCAGCGTGGATTTCTACAGCAAGGCCTTCGCGAGGCACGCATGAACGAGAACCGGGCCCGCGAGGAGATCTGCCGCGTCGGCAGGAGCCTGTTCCAGCGCGGCTACGTGCACGCGACCGCCGGCAACATCAGCGTGCGGCTGGACGACGGCTTCCTCATCACGCCCACGGACGCCTGCCTCGGCTTCCTGGACCCGGCGCAGCTCGCGCGCGTGGATGCCGGCGGCCGCCAGCGCGAGGGCGCGCCGGCCAGCAAGACGCTCGTCCTGCACCGTCGCATCTACGAGGCCCACGCCGCCGGCAACGCGCCGCGCTGCGTGATCCACACGCACGGCACGCACTGCGTGGCGCTGACGCTGGCGGACACCGGCGAGGAGCTGCTGCCGCCCATCACCCCCTATTTCGTGATGAAGGTGGGCCACGTGCCCGTCGTGCCTTATCACCGCCCCGGTGCGCCGGAGGTGGGCGACGCGGTCGCCGGCCTCATCGCGCGCTACGCGGCGCAAGGCACGCCGCTGCGCGCGGTGATGCTGGCGCGGCTGGGGCCCAACGTGTGGCACGACTCGCCCGCGCAGGCGATGGCGGTGCTGGAGGAACTGGAGGAGACCGCGAAGCTGTGGATGCTGGCGGCCACGAAGCCGGCGCCGCTGCCGGCGCAGGCCTTGCAGGAACTGGAGCGGGTGTTCGGCTGTCGATGGTAGGGCGCGTCGGGGTTCGGCTTCGCGCTCACCCCGACCTGCAGGGTCGGGCCGGAAGCCGGCCGCTTAGAATCCAGGGTCCTTCTCAGGGACCCGAGCAGCCCCCATGCACCCCGCCTTCGCCCCAGCCGCCCCTTTCGCGGCCCCTTGCATGAACCACCGTGCCCGATCGGCATGAAGGTTGATCGCGTCCTCCCCCTCCTGCTCGGAGGCGGCTTCGTCCTGTTCTCCGCGCTGTTCGTCCTCGGCTACTACCAGAACCACGCCGGGGACTTCGGCCAGTACGCCGTGCAGGCGCGCAACCTGGCGCTCGGACGCCCCTGGGACTACCTTGTGACCGGCTTCCCCTCGGTGCCGCCGGCCTATTCCTTCCTGCTCGCCGTCGTCGCCTGGTTCAGCGGCTTCAACGTCTACCACTTCGCGCTGCTGAACAGCGTGCTGTGGGCCGGCTGCGCCATCGCGGCCTTCCACTTCTTCCGCGACGAGTTCAGGCACCGCGCGACGGCCTACGTGTTCCTGCTCGCGGTGCTGTTCACGCCGCTGGTCATCGCCTTCCAGCAGAACGGCATCCCCAACATCCTGTATGCGGCGACCTGCCTGTTCGCGCTGCTCGCGGCCAAACGCCTGTCGGAAGGACCGTTCCGGATCCTGCTGGCGGCCTGCATCCTGCTGCCGGCCCTGGTGCGCTCGGAGGCGCTCGCGCTCTACGCCGCGCTGTTCCTGTGGTTCGCGCTACGCCGCCAATGGAAGCTGGCGGCGCTGCCAGTGCTCGGCGGGGTCCTGCTGCTCGTGTCCGACCTGCTGCTGAGCCTGAACTTCAACCTGGTGTCGAACTTCAGGATCGTGGCACGGCTGGCCAACCTGACGGGTGGGACGTCCGCGCAGGCGACCGAGTTCGACCTGTTGCGCCTGCTCTCCGGCAGCGCGTACATGTTCCTCAGCTACCTGTCGGGGTTCGCCGAATACTTCATGACGGACCCGCAGCTGCAGGCGCAGAAGATCTGGGCGGTGCCGGTCGGCAGCGGCCTGGTGGTGCGCACGGGTCCGGTGTCGCTTGCGCTCGTCCTCCTGGCCGCGGCGGGCATCGCCGTGCACCGCAAGTTCCTGTCGCTGGACAAGGTGTTCCTCGTGGCGCATCTCGCGCTGCTCTCCGCCGTCCTGCTGCTGCGCGGCGTGCCCGGCCGGTACCTGCTGCCCATCCTGCCGATCTTCATCTTCTACATGGTCCTGGCCTTCGAACGGGCTTGGAGCCTGCTGCGCGTGCCCGGCCCCGCCGTGCCGGCGCTGACGCTCGCGCCCATCGCGTTCGCCTTCTGGTTCTCCATCCCGACGTACATGGAGGCGCCGGCACGCAGCAACAGCCTGTTCTCACCGCGCATGGACGCGCTCGCCCGCTGGGTGGCGGAAAACCGCCACGACCGGCCCGTGGCCTACTACAAGGGCCGGTTGATGACCCTGCTGCTGGACCTGCACTCGGATGACCCGGTGCAGGCGCTCAGCGTGCGCCACGCCGACCGCGCCGAAGCCGTGCTGCGGCGGAACGGGCTGGTCGTCGTGCGCAAGTTCAAGCGCTACGGCCAACCGAAACTGCTCGAGAGCCTGCAGGCGAATCCCGACGCCGAACTGGTCTGGGAGGACTCCAGGCACGCGGTGTTCGCCGCCAGACTGGGACCGGATGGCGTGCCGCTCGCCGCCGCGCGCGCCGCAGAAGCCGGGCCCGAGGACGCCGAGGATCCGGAGGGCGACGCCGACTAGCGCGGCTTGCCCACCAGCGCGGCGATGCCGCCGCCCTGCTCCTGCAGCCGCGCGCGCGCCTGCTGCGCATCGACACCCAGGCGCTGCATCACGATGGCGGTTTTCACGTGGCCACCCGCGGCATCCAGCAGGCGCTGCGCCTCCTCGCGCTGCAGGCCCAGCGTGTCCATCAGGATGCGTTCGCCGCGGTCCTGCAGCTTCTGGCAGGTGACCTGCAGGTCCACCATCAGGTTGCCGTAGACCTTCCCCAGCTTCACCATCGCCGTCGTGCTGATGGTGTTCAACACCATCTTGGTCGCCGTGCCCGCCTTCATGCGCGTGGACCCCGTGATGACCTCCGGCCCCACGAGCGGGGCGATCACGACGTCGTGCGTGCGCAGCAATTCCTCCGACGGCCAGGTGCACAGCAGGAAGCCGGTGCGCGCGCCGCGCTCGCGCGCGCGCTTCAGCGCGCCGTGCACGAAGGGCGTCGTGCCCGAGGCGGCGATGCCCAGCACGAAGTCGCGCCCGTCCACGCCGCGCTCGTCCATCGCCTGCGCGCCGTCCTCCGGATGGTCCTCCGCGCCTTCCTGCGCGCGCAGCAGCGCCTCGAAGCCGCCGGCCATCACGCCCTGCACCATCTCCGGTTCCGTGCGGTACGTGGGCGGCATCTCGGACGCGTCGAGCACGCCCAGGCGTCCCGAGGTGCCGGCGCCGACGTAGATCAGCCGGCCGCCGCGCCGCAGGCCGTCCACCACGAGGTCGATGGCGCGCGCGATCTGGTCACGCTCGTCACTCACGGCCGCCGCGACGAGGCGGTCTTCCGCGTTGATCAGGTCGACGATCTCCAGCGTCGACAGCTGGTCGATGTGGCCGGAGCGCGGATTGCGCTGCTCGGTCAGGCGCGCGTCCAGCGGCGGCCGGGGCGGGTCGGGCTTGCGCGCGGCATCCATGGCGGTGTGGGCGGGCTCCTGCTTGACTTCGGGCATGGGGACATCCCATCGTAGAGATGAACCCATCCTCGCGCGGGCCGCGGGGTCAATGTGTAGGACCGCCGTGCAATCCTTTGTGGTAGCGGCGCCGCAGAGCTACACGCCGCCGTGAATCGTGGAGGTCAGCCGGCCGGGACCACCGGCGTGAGGAGCGTCTCCCCGGTGGCCACGAGCGTCTCCTGTCCGTCGCGCACGGCGAACAGCTCGCAGGCGGTGAACACCTGCGTGCGGCCCGGCTTGACCACGCGTGCACGCGCGATGAAGCGCTCGCCGATGGCGGGGCGCAGGCAGTTCACCGCGTAGTGCGAAGCCAGCACCCGGCCCACGAGCGTCGCCGCGGCGAAACCGCAGGCCGTATCGACCAGGCCGCCGATCAGCGCCGCGTGCAGGAAGCCGGAATACTGGCCGAGGTCGGGCCGCCATGCGAGCGCGATCTCGGCCCGCCCCTCGGCGGCGGCAAGCACCTCGATGCCCAGCCAGCGATTGAAGGCGGCGCTGTCGTTGATGGCGCGGATCTGCGCGAGCGGTTCGGCGATGTCCATGGACGGCTCCCGGGGTGGCGTGCAGGCAATGTAGGCAGCGCATCCGGCCTTCCGCTGTCGTGCGCGGGACGCAAGGTCCCCGCTGCGACAACTCAGCGAAACGCCGCCCAGAGCAGCGTGAGCCCCGAGCACAGCATCAACCCGTCGATCAGCGTGCGCCACGCACCGGGCGCCAGCGCCAGCACGATGCGCCGCCCGAGGAACGAACCTGCCATCAACGTGAGGCCGACGATCAGCCCCTGCGCCACCACGGAAAGCGGCAGCGCACCCAGCGCCTGGAAGGTGCCGACCTTGGCGCCGTACATGCCGATGGACGCGGCCGCCTCCGTGCCCAGCAACACGCCGCGTTCCAGGCCGTGGAAGGTGAAGAGCGGCACGGTCAGCGGCCCCGTCGACACCACCAGGCCGGTGAGCAGTCCCAGCGGGGCACCGAGCAAGGCGAGATGGATGGCGCGCAATCGCACATCGCGCTGCGCCAGCCAGCGGCGCACGGGGATCAGCGCGAGGAAGAAGACGCCCAGCGCGAGCTCCGCCAGGCCGGGCGGGATCGTGAGCAGCAGCCGCGCGCCGAGGGCCGCGGCCGGAATCGCCGTGGCGCAATACGCGGCGCAGCTGCGCCAGCGGATCTCGCGCCACCAGGCGATCACGCGGCCCAGGTTGCCCATCACCGCGGCGATCGCCATGACAGGCACCGCCTCGCGCGGGCCGGACATCAGCACCAGCGCCGGCATCAGCACCAGCGAAGAGCCCGTGCCCACCACCCCGCCCAGCGTCCCGGCGGCGAGGCCGAGCGCGAGGACGAGGACGTATTCCACCGTGGGTGGCGGCGATGCGCCCTAGAACCAGCGCCGCACGCGGCTGGCGTAGGCGTCGTAGTCGGCGCCGAACTTCCCGCGCAGCGCGCGTTCCTCGGGCACGATCTGGAAGCGGTTCATGTAGCCCACGTAGAGGGCGACCGGCAGCAGCGCGAGCAGCGTGCCGAGCATCAGGGCCCAGCCCACCAGCGCCAGCAGGAAGCCCAGGTACATCGGATTGCGCGTGAGCCGGTAGATGCCGGTGGAGACCATGCTCGAGGACGCATCGGGCGTCATCGGGTTGACCGTGGTGCGCGCGCGCCGGAAGGCCAGCACGCCGGCCGCGGCGATCGCCGCGCCGAGCCCCACCATGGCGCCGGCCAGCGCCAGCGGCGGCCTGAAGCGGAACTCGGCGACTGGAAAGGCCCAGGCGATCAGGGCCATCAGGGCCGCTGCGACGGCGACCACCGCCAGCGGCGGGACACGCAACTCGAGCGAAGACATGGCGCGAGCATACCGCGCGGCATGGCGCCTACCGGTGGCCGTGGCCGCCGTGCCCACCGTGGCCGTGCGGCGCACCCGCGGGCGCGTCGTAGCCACGCAGCGTGTTGTAGCGCGCCACCTGCTGCGCCGACAGCAGCTGCACCTGCTCGAGGTGGGCCTGCAGGTGCGCCTGCCGCACGCGCGCCTGCAACGCGGCGACCTTCTGCAGCGCATCCGCCAGGCGTGGCTGCGTGACCGAGCGGTCGCGGAACAGCGCATCGAGCTCGCGCTCCGCGTTCACCAGCGCCGCGCCCGAGGCCTTCGCCTCGTCCGCCATCCGGGCGTGCAGCGTCCGCGTCTTCGCTTCCTGTTCGGGCGACAGCTGCAGTTCCCGCGCGAGTTCCAGCACGTGCGCAGGGCCGGGGTAGCCGTTCAGCTCCGCGGCCTTGGCAAAGCCCATGCCCTTGCCCGCGAGCAGGTCCTGCACTTCGGCGGGAGACAGCGCCTTGATCTCGCGGGCCTGCTGGCCGGCATAGGGCGAGCCGCTCGCCGCGTGCACGGCGAGGGCGGCGAGCAGGCCGAGGGCCAGGGCGGCGAAGCGCGGGGGAGTCTGGGCCATGACGGGTTCCTTGAAGAAGTGCCCACGTTATAGCAAAGGGCGCCCGCTCAGCACCAGTCGGCGATGCGCTGTGCAAGGTCCATCCACAGCGCCCATGCGGCCGCGCCCACCAGCAGCGCGCCGGCGATGCGCGTTCCCCAGTCCTTGCGCAGCCGGTTGCCCAGCGCCTGCAGCCGCCGGAAGGCCGCGGGCGCGAGGCCCAGCGAGATGCCGCTGCCGATCGCGAACAGCGCCATGCTCAGCGCGCCCTGCAGCGCGCCGCCGGAGAGGGAGGCGACCAGCAGGGCCGAATACAACAGCCCGCAAGGCATGAACGCCCACAGGGCGCCGGTGGCGACCAGCCCGCCGCGGCGCTGCGTGAGCGGACGCACGCGCGACCACACGTTGCGGCCCGCGCTTTCCACCCAGGCCGGCTGGCGCGCCTGCGCCAGCATCATGAGTCCCCAGGCCAGCACTGCGAGGTGGAACAGCGTCCAGGCAGGACGCAGGGCCGCCGTGCTCTGCGAGAGCCAGGCGAACGCCTGCACCGCGAAGCCCGCGGCGCCGCCGGCGACCGCGTACCCGAGCAGGCGCCCGGCCTGGAAGTTCCACATGCCGCGCGGCGCCGGCACGCCGGAGCCACGCACCACGCCGCCGCAAGCCGCGCCGCACATGGCGAGGCAGTGCGGGCCGCCTGCAAGGCCCATCAGGAAGGCGGTGCCGGCGAGGGCGAAGTCCACTAGATGATCCGGGAGAAGCGCGCGCGGTTGCGGTCGGCCTGCAGGTACTTGTCGAACTGCATGGCCACGCCGCGCACGAAGAACCAGCCCTGCGCCGTCACCTGGATGCCGGTGTCGTCCACCACCACCAGGCCCTGCTCCTGCAGTTCCTTCATCTGCTCCATCTCGGCGGCGAAGTAGCTGCGGAAATCGAGCAGCCAGGCGAGCTCGATGGATTCGAACACCACCTGCCCCTGGCACATCAGCGCCATGATGACGGCGCGCCTTGCGAGATCGTCGCGCGACAGCGCCAGCCCGCGGTTCACCGGCAGGCGGCCCTGGTCGAGGTCGTCGCAGTACTCCTCCATGGTCTTGGCGTTCTGGCTGTAGGTGGCGCCCACCTTGCCGATGGCCGATACGCCCAGGCCGATCAGGTCGCAGTCGGCCTGCGTGCTGTAGCCCTGGAAGTTGCGGTGCAGCCGGCCCTGGCGCTTGGCGACGGCGAGCGCGTCGCCGGGCAGCGCGAAGTGGTCCATGCCGATGTACACGTAGCCGGCGCTCAGGAACGCGGCCAGCGCCTGCGACAGCATCGCGATCTTGGCACCGCCCCCGGGCAGTTCGGCCGTGAGGATGCGGCGCTGCGGCTTGAAGCGCTCCGGCAGGTGCGCGTAGCCGTAGAGGGCGATGCGGTCCGGCCGCAGCGTGGACACCTGCGACAGCGTGCGGGCGAAGGATTCCGGCGTCTGCAGCGGCAGGCCGTAGATCAGGTCGACGTTCACCGAATCGAAGCCGATGCGGCGCGCGTCTTCCATGAGCGCGGCGACCTGCTCATACGGCTGCACGCGGTGCACCGCCTTCTGCACGTCGGGATCGAAGTCCTGCACGCCGAAGCTCAGGCGGTTGAAGCCGAGGTCGGCGAGCACCTGCAGCCGGCCCGCGTCGACGGTGCGCGGGTCGATCTCGATGGAACACTCCGCGCCGGGCGCAATGGCGAAATTGCGGCGCAGCATCTGCATCAGCTGCGCCAGTTCCTCGTCGGACAGGAACGTGGGCGTGCCGCCCCCCAGGTGCAACTGGCTCACCGGCTGCTGCACGCCCAGCACGGCGGTGTGCAGTTCCACTTCGCGGCCCAGGTAGCGCAGGTAGGCGGCGGAGCGGTTCTTCTGCTTCGTGATGATCTTGTTGCAGGCGCAGTAGTAGCACAGCGACTCGCAGAAGGGGATGTGCACGTACAGCGACAGCGGCGTGGCCAGCGCCGCCGGCCCGGCGCGGCGCTGCGCCAGCGCCTGCAGGTAGTCGCCCGCCCCGAAGGCCTCGACGAAGCGGTCGGCCGTGGGATAGGACGTGTAGCGCGGTCCGGGCACGTCGTACTTGCGCAGCAGCTCGGGGGTGATCGTGTCGGTCATGGTGGTTTCCTGCGAGTCCCTACTGTGCAGCCCGTCAGGGCCGCCCCGCTTGACCTGCGTCAACCGGCGCGCCGGGGCGGCCGGGACAATTTGATGCACGTCAGAGGCAAGACCCCAGCATGAACAACACGATCGCAGCCCCCGCCCCCGTCAGCCGCGAAGGCGCCAAGGTCGCCTGCTCCAACTGCAACCTGCGGGAGCTGTGCTTCCCCATCGGCCTGAACGGCGAGGAGATGGCGCGCATCGACCAGATGGTCAGCACGCGCCGCAAGGTGCGCCGCAAGACCGCCCTGTTCCGCAACGGCGAGAAGTTCCATGCGCTGTACGCGATCCGCACCGGCGTCTTCAAGACCTGCGTGACGGCGGAGGACGGGCGCGACCAGGTCACCGGCTTCCAGATGGCCGGCGAGATCGTGGGCCTGGACGGCATCGTCAACGACCACCACACCTGCGACGCGGTGGCGCTGGAGGACGCGGAGGTCTGCGTGCTGCCCTTCGACCGCATCGGCGAGCTCTCGCGCGAGGTGGGCGCGCTGCAGCACCACCTGCACCGCATCATGAGCCGCGAGATCGTGCGCGAGCACGGCGTGATGCTGCTGCTGGGCACCATGCGCGCGGAGGAAAGGCTGGCGGCCTTCCTGCTGAACCTGGTGCAGCGGCTGCAGGCCCGCGGCTTCTCACGCTCGGAGCTGGTGCTGCGCATGACGCGGCAGGAGATCGGCAGCTACCTCGGCCTGAAGCTCGAGACCATCAGCCGCACCTTCTCGCGCTTCGCCGAGGAGGGGCTGATCGAGGTGCGGCAAAGGCACGTGCGCATCAAGGACATCGAGCGGCTGCGCGCCCTGCTCTCCCAGTCGCCCGGCAGCACGTTCTAGCTTCCGGCCGACCCGGCGCATGGCAAACGGCCGATGCGCCAAGGCCCTCGGGCGCCGCATCCTCTCCGCACCCCGCCACGGGGCAAGGAGCCGACGATGCATCCCCGCCTGCTGCGCCTTCTTGCGGTCACCGCGACCGCGTTCGTCGTGGGAGGCGCCGTCGCTTCCGAAAACGCATCCGCCACCTGCGACTTGCCGGCGACGCAGGCCCATCCGCTTGCCGGGCGCGCCGGCATGCTGGCCGAATACGAGCGCCTTCCGCGCGCCTGCCTGGATGCGATCTTCGCCGGCTGCACGCAGGCTGCCGACCGGGGCCTGCTGGATCCCGGCAGCGCGGCCGCCTGCTCCTTCGGCTACGAGGCACTGCTGAAGAAGGGTTTCGGCGGCGACTTCGGCCGGCTGATGGCCTGGTGGCGCAGCGAGCGGCAGGCGCGCGTGCAGTAGGCCGGCGGTTGTAGGAAGCGGAGCACGCACGGTGCAGCCTTCCGCCCCTGTGCGCGGCCGTGCGGTGGCCCAACATGGAAGGCATCTGTCAAACCACGAAGGAGTACGGGCATGAACAAGCACCAGGTCAAGGGCGTCGCCAACCAGGCCACCGGCGAAGTGAAGCAGCAGGTGGGCAAGCTCACCGGCGACACCAGCCTGACGGCGCGCGGCCACGCGCGCGAGGCCAAGGGCAAGCTGCAGAAGGAACTGGGCGACGCCAAGGAAGTGCTGCGCAACGACAAGCGCGAACTGGAGCAGCGCAACACGCGCGGGCGCGTGTAAGCACGCGTGCCCCGCACCAGGCGGGGCACCATGGAGAAGGGCCGCTTCGCGCGGCCCTTGCTCATTCCAGCGGCGCGGAGATGCTGCCGCTCGCCTGGCCCACCGATGATGCATCGGAAGGCGGGGACGATGTACCGGAGCCCCAGGAATCACCGCCGCCGAAGGACGAAGCGCCCCGGGATGGCGTGGCGTCCTCGCTCGAGGAGGAAGCGCTGCCGGAGGGCGCGGAAGACGCACCCAGGTCGCTGTCGTACGTCCGCAGCGGCTGCCTTGCCGGGCCGGCCCCCAGGGTGGTGGTGTCCTCGCCGTCAGCCGGTTCGCTGCGCGCCGACGGCGATGCGGCGTACGCGGGCTCGCTGCGCGGCCTCGGCGTGGCTGCCGCCTCCGGCGTGCGGGACGTCGGCGCCTCGGGCACGCGGTACACCTGCGTGCCGGCGACGCTCTCCGCGGGCCGCGCGGGTTCCAGCGGCCGCGGGAACGAAGGCACGCGGTCCGGCTGGACTTCGATCACCACGGGTCCGTTGGGCACCACGCGGTAGGTGTCCTGCGCCACCGGCGGCAACGGGGGCGGCGGCTCCAGCACGGGCGGCTCGAGGTTCACGGCGGGCAGTTCGGCCGGCGGCACGGCCGCGACCTCGGTTCCCGCGGGCAGGCCCGGCGCCGTGTTGAAGACGTTGTTCCACCATTCACCCATGCGGTCCACCAGCGGCTGCTCGCGGTCCTTCAGGCGCGGCGCGGCGAAGGTCGCCTTGGCATCGACCAGACCGGCCTTGGTCGACTGCTGCATGAAGTCGCCCACCACGAACAGCGCGTTGTGCCCGCCCTGCCCCCAGTACTCGCTGCGCATGCGCACGCGGTTGTCGTTGAAGCCCATCCAGGCGCCGGCCACCAGCCGCGGATGCATCAGGATGAACCAGCCGTCGGTGTTGTCCTGGGTCGTGCCCGTCTTGCCGGCGAGGTCGCCGCTCAAGCCGAAGCGCGGCTTCAGGCCCGCGGCCGTGCCGCCGTCGACCACGCCGCGCAGCACGTCCAGCAGCGTGTTGGCCGCGTCGTGCGACAGCGCGTGCTGCGGCATGCCGGGCGCGAAGGCCCCCAGCACGTTGCCCTCGCGGTCCTCCACCGCGGTGACGATCTGCGGCTCGATGTAGCTGCCGCCATTGGCGATGGTGCCGAACGCGGCCACCATTTCCTTGAGCGTGACCGGGCTGGTGCCCAGCGCCAGCGAAGGCACGGCTTCCAGCCTGCTCTCGCGCACGCCCATGGAACGGGCCAGGCGCGCCACCGTGTCCGGGCCCACGCGCATCATCAGCTGCGCGGTGATGGTGTTCTTGGAACGCGCCAGGCCCTCGCGAAGCGTCATGGGCTGGCCGCTCGGGCCGCCGCCCACGTCGGAGGGGCGCCAGACCTTGTTGCGGTCGATCTGGATGGCGACCGGCGCATCCATCAGCGTCTCGTTGGCCGGGATCCCCATCTGGAACGCCGCGCCGTAGACGAAGGGCTTGAAGGTGGAGCCCGGCTGGCGGCGCGCCTGCTGCACGTGGTCGAACTTGTCGTGCTCGTAGTCGCGGCTGCCCACCCAGGCCTTCACCGCGCCGGTCATCGGGTCGAGTGCCAGGAAACCCGCCTGCAGCATCGTCTTGCTGCGGCGCAGGTCGGCCATGAAGGCACCGTCCTCGCGCAGCATCTCCAGCGCTTCCTCCTCGGTCTTCCCTTCCTCCACCGCGGCCTTGAATTCGGAGGACGCGCGGATCCAGGAAGCCACGAGCTTCGGATTGCTGTTCCAGAAGTACTCGAAGCCGGACACCCTGGAAGCCCGGGCTTCATAAGCCTTGGGATCGCTGCCCAGCGCGGTGAGGTTGCTGCGGCTCCACTCCACGTCCGCGACGGCCTGCAGCGCATCCCCCTGCCGCTGCACCGCGCGGTTGGCCATCGCCTGCAGGCGCGAGTCGATGGGGGGGCGCACCACCAGGCCGTCGGCGTAGATGTTGTAGTCGTTGCGGTCGGCCCAGTCGATGAGCCATTTGCGCAGGTACTCGGCCAGGTGCGGCGCGGTTCCGTTGAACTCCGGGACGCGCTCGAAATGCAGACGCATGGGCTGCGCCTTCAGCCGCTCGTACTGGGCCGGGTCGAGGCGGTTCTCCTCCGCCATCATGGCCAGCACCGTGTTGCGCCGCTGCAGCGCGCGCTCGGGGTTGATCACCGGGTTGTAGTAGCTCGTGCCCTTGAGCATGCCCACGAGGGTGGCGGCCTCCACCTCGTTGAGGTTCCTGGCCGGCTTGTCGAAGTAGGTGCGCGCGGCCATCTCGATGCCCCACGCGTTGTAGAGGAAGGACACCGAGTTGAGGTAGGTCTCCAGGATCTCGTCCTTGCTGTAGATCGCCTCGATCTTCAGCGCCGTGATCGCTTCCTTGATCTTGCGCGTGACGGTCTGCTCGCGGCCGATCTCCTCGGGGTACAGGTTGCGCGCCAGCTGCTGTGTGAGGGTGGAGCCGCCCTCCACGTCGCCGCGCAGCGTGTTCACCACGGCCTTGGCGGTGCGGATGAAGTCGATGCCGTTGTGGTCGTAGAAGCGCCTGTCCTCGGTGGCGAGTAGCGCGTCGACCACCTTGGGCGAGATGTCCTGCAGCTTCACCCAGTCTCGGTTGGCGCGCTTGAAGACCGCGAGCTCCTTGCCGTCGGCGGTGAGCACGATGGACGGCTGCTCCTGCTTGGACTTGCGGATGTCGCCGATGCCCGGCGTGAAGGGATAGAGGATGGCGACGTACGCGGCCATCGCCAGCGGCAGCGCCAGCACGGTGCGCCACGGATGGCGCCGGATCGCGCCGCCTGCGCGCCGCAGCGCGGAGGCCACTCCCTCGATTGCTCTCTTCATGGTGTCCTGGTTCCTGCGTAGAGCTGCAATCTAGGCGGCCGGGCCCTGGCGCAACTGTAGGACGGCTGCGCGCCGCAGCGGCGGCTTTGCCCGGTTTGC
Source organism: Pseudomonadota bacterium (assembly GCA_023438115.1). Lineage (GTDB taxonomy): Bacteria > Pseudomonadota > Gammaproteobacteria > Burkholderiales > Burkholderiaceae_C > Ramlibacter. Next base: position 22,555 of record JAEZEB010000151.1, read on the forward strand.
AAGGGGTGCGCGGACGACGCGGGGGCGCGCGTCCGCACCGCGACTACAGCGGCGTGCGCACGCGTCCGACA
>JAEZEB010000188.1 GCA_023438115.1 Pseudomonadota bacterium
CTGGTTGCGCGGGCGCTGATGCCAACGGACTTGCTGCAGGAAGAAGTGCGCGCCGCCGGCCTGGAGGTGGTGGGCCACTGCGAACGCCTGTCGCAATGGCCCGGACTCTTGGCGCAGAGCCCGCTGCTGCAGGACTTCAGCGCCGACGAAGTCGACGTGCTGGGCGCGCTGATGCTGCACGTGCGGGCGCAGCCGGGGCAGATCCTGATCCGCGAGGGCGACGTGCACGACTGGATGCTGCTGCTCCTGAGCGGCACCGTGGACGTGGGCAAGCGCATGGGGCCCGAAGCCGAGCCCGAGGTGCGCGGCGACAACACGCGCCTGGCGGTGCTGCGCACGGGCAGCGTGCTGGGCGAGATGTCGATGTTCGACGGCGAGCCGCGCTACGCGAGCTGCTGGGCGCTCAGCGAGGTGCAGGCCGCGGTGCTGGACCGGACGGCGGTCGCAAGGCTGATCCAGTCGCGGCCCGACATCGGCGCGAAGCTGCTGGTGAAGCTCACGCAGCTGCTGGCCCAGCGCCTGCGCAACACCAGCAACCAGCTGGTGAAGGTGCTGCGCAGGCAGGCGGAGGGCTGATGACGCGACGGGCGATCGTTTTCCTGCTGGGGCTCGCGGCTGGATCGGTGTCGGCGGCGAATGCATGGCATTGCCGCAATGCGGACCTGGAGATCACTTGCAGCGAAGGCCGCTGCACTTCGAACGCATCCTTCACGCCTCTCGACGTCACGCTGCACGGCGACGGCCGCATGGAGGTCTGCGCCTATTCCGGCTGCTTCTCCGGGAGCGGGAAGGTGCTGCGGTCTGGGCGCAACACCTTCTTCGTGGGCGACCGGCTCGCGCCGGCCGGCGCGGGCGAGGTGCGGGCCTTCGTCGTACTGGTGGATGCCGCCGACGGCGCCGGGTTCATCAAGGGCGCATCGTTCGCCATGCCGATGGCGTGCGAACGGCGCTGAGCCGGGCGAGGACCCTGCGCCTCACTCGTCGGTGAAGATCCCGCCCAGCCGCTCCAGGTTGTCCAGCGCGATGCCGCAGCCGCGCACCACGCAGGTCAGCGGGTTCTCGGCCACCAGCACGGGCAGCCCGGTTTCCTCGGCCAGCAGGCGGTCGAGGTCGCGCAGCAGCGCGCCGCCGCCCGTGAGCATCATCCCGCGTTCGGCGATGTCGGCCGCGAGTTCCGGCGGCGTGTGTTCCAGCGCGTTCTTCACGGCCGAGACGATGTTGTTCAGGGGCTCGGTCAGCGCTTCCAGGATTTCGTTGGAGCTCACGCTGAAGCTGCGCGGCACGCCCTCGGCCAGGTTGCGGCCCGTCACCTCGATCTCTCGCACCTCGCTGCTGGGCATGGCCGAGCCGATCTGCTTCTTGATGGTCTCGGCGGTGGGCTCGCCGATCATCATCCCGTAGTTGCGGCGGATGTAGTTGATGATGGCCTCGTCGAACTTGTCGCCGCCCACGCGCACGTTGCCCTTGTAGACCATGCCGCCCAGCGCGATCACGCCCACTTCGGTCGTGCCGCCGCCGATGTCGACGACCATGGAGCCGGAGGGCTCCGACACGGGCAGGCCGGCGCCGATGGCCGCGGCCATGGGTTCCTCGATCAGGAAGACTTCGCTCGCGCCCGCGCCCAGCGCGGATTCGCGGATCGCGCGGCGCTCCACCTGGGTGGAGCCGCTGGGCACGCAGATGATGATGCGCGGGCTGGGCCGGAAGATGGACCGCGGGTTCACCATCCTGATGAACTGCTTGAGCATCTGTTCGGTGACGGTGAAGTCGGCGATCACGCCGTCGCGCATCGGGCGGATGGCGGTGATGTTGCCGGGCACCTTGCCCAGCATCGCCTTGGCCTCGTGGCCCACGGCGGAGAGCGTCTTGCGGCCCTGCGGGCCGCCTTCGTGGCGGATGGCCACGACCGAGGGTTCGTCCAGCACCACGCCCCGGTTGTGGGCGATGATCAGGGTGTTGGCCGTGCCCAGGTCGATGGCGAGGTCGGTGGACATGTGGCGTCGGAAGGCTCCGAACATGGCTGCGGATTCCTGTTCTGTGGGGGTGTTCGATGAAGCCGGGGCGGCCCGTGGGCAGGCCCTGGCGCGACCGGGGGTTGGACCCCATCCTCCATGAAGCATAACAACCGGGCCCGGGCCCCCGCCCGGCCGGGCGACAATCCACCGATGATCGAAGGAAAGCGCCTCGCGGCAACGGCCGCGCCAGGCACCCCCGTGCTCCACACGATCGCCAACGGCGTGCGCCTGCTGGCCATCCCCATGCCTCATGTGCAAAGCGCCAGCGTGGGCATCTTCCTGCGCGTGGGCTCGCGCGACGAGACGCCGCAGAGCAACGGCATCGGCCACGTGCTGGAGCACATGGCCTTCAAGGGCACGGCCACGCGGACAGCCCAGGAGATCAACCTCGACGCCGAGCGGCTGGGTGCCGACGTCAATGCTTTCACCGCCAAGGACATCACGGGCTACTTCATGACCGGCCTGGGCCGGCATGCCGGGCAGCTGCTGCGCATGACGGCCGACATCGTGCTGAACAGCACTTTCCCCGAAGACGAGCTGCAGCGCGAGCTGGAGGTGATCCGCCAGGAAGCGATCGAGTACGAGGAAGATCCGGAGGACTGCTCCAGCGAACTGCTGGACCGCGCCATCTGGGGCGACCATGCGATGGGCATGCCGGTGATCGGCACGCTGCCCAACATCGAACGCTTCACGCGCGACGACCTCGTGCGGCACGTGCAGGCCCACCACGCGGCGGAGAAGACGGTGGTCGCCGCCGCGGGCAACTTCGACGTCGATGCCTTCCTGGCGCTGGGCGAGACGCTCTTCGCGCACATGCCGCGCGGACACGGATCGACCGCCGTCGTGCCGGCGGCCTATGTTGGCCAGTCGGCAGGCCGCCGCTTCACACAGGTCTCCCAGGCTTTCCTCAACATCGCGTGGCCCGTGGCGCCCACGCAGCCCGAGGATCTGGCGCAGCAACGCTGGCGCATCGCCGCTTCGCTGGCCGTGTACCTCTTCGGGGAAGGCATGTCCTCGCCGCTCGTGGACCAGGTGCGCGAGCGGCTGGGCCTGGCCTACTCGACCCATTCCGCCATCGACGCGGGCGATGCCTGGGCCAACTTCGTGGTCCACGCCGTCACCACGCCCGAGAAGCTGGAGACCCTGGTCACGGCGGCGGGCGCGCTGCTGCGCGAGCAGGCCGCGTCCATCGATCCCGTGCATCTCGATCGCGCCAGGAACCAGCTGGCCTTCGCGCGGGTGCGTGCTTCGGAGCGGCCCTACGCGACGATGGAGCGCGCGGTGGAGGAGCTCTTCGCGGGCGGCACGGTCACGCCGGTGCCGCAGGCGCTCGCGCTCATCGAGGACATTGGCGCCGAAGAAGTGCGCGCGGTCTTCGAACGCATGCTGCAGTTGCCGCCGTCGCTCGCGCTCACCGGCAAAGGCGCGAGCGCGCGTGCGGCGAAGGACCTGGCGGGGCGGCTGACCGCCGCGGCGCGCTGACATGGACGAGGAAGCCCAGCGCCTGTCGAAGGTCGTCGCGGCCCGCGTGCCTTGCTCGCGCCGCGAGGCCGAGCAGTACATCGCCGAAGGCTGGGTGCGCGTGGACGGCGCGGTGGTCGAGGAGCCGCAGGTCCGCGTGGCCCCGGGTCAGCGCGTGGAGATCGATCCGCAGGCGCGCCTGCAGGCGGTCGGCCCCGTCACATTCCTGTTGCACAAGCCGGCCGGCGTGCCCACGGCGCAGGCTTCGTCGCTGCTCGGCGCGGCCGCGCGCTGGAGCGGCGACACCTCGGGCATCCGCCGCATCAAGAGCCACGGCGTGGCGCTCGTCCCCTTGCTCGCGCTGCCCGACGCGGCAAGCGGCCTCGCGGTCTTCAGCCAGGATGCGCGCATCGTGCGCAAGCTGCAGGACGACGCCGACCTGGTCGAACAGGAACTGATCGTCGAAGTGGCGGGCACCATCGCGCCGAACGGCCTCGCACGCCTGTGCCGCGGCCTCGCCTTCGAAGGACGCCCGCTGCCGCCCGCGCGCGTGAGCTGGCAGAGCGAAGCGCGGCTGCGCTTCGCGGTCAAGGGCATCGCGCCGCAATGGGTGCCGTGGATGTGCGAGCAGGTGGGGCTGCAGGTCACTGCGCTCAAGCGCATCCGCATCGGCCGCGTCCCCATGGCGGGCATGCCGCCGGGGCAGTGGCGCTACCTCCCCGCGGGCGAGCGCTTCTAGCTTTCGCTGCCCGCGGCCTTCGCGGCGGCGGCGCGCAGCTTGTCCTTCTTGCTGGGCCGCTTGCCCTTCACGCCGCCCGCGCCCGGCGCCTGCGGCGGCGCTGCCTCCACCGGCTCGAAGCCCGCCACCTGCTCGCGCGGCAGCCGCAGGCCGTTGCGCTTCTCGATCAGCCGGAAGTGCGCTTCCGTCGCCGCGCTGACAAAGCTCACGGCCAGACCTGACTCGCCGGCGCGGCCGGTGCGGCCGATGCGGTGCACGTGGTCGGCGGGCGAGCGCGGCAGGTCGTAGTTGACGACGACCTCGAGGCCGGGGATGTCGATGCCGCGCGCCGCGAGGTCGGTGGTCACCAGAGCGTCGCAGCCGCCGTCCTTGAAGGCCGCCAGCACAGCGGTGCGCTGCGACTGGCTCAGCTCGCCGTGCAGCGGCGCGGCGTGGATGCCGCGGTCCTGCAGCTTGCGCGCGACGTTTTCGGTGGCATGGCGCGTGGCGACGAACACCAGCACGCGGCGCCACTGCCTCTCCTGGATGAGATGGCGCAGCAGTTCGGTGCGGCGCGGCGCATCGACGGCGATCGCCTGCTGGACGATGTCGGGCTCCGTCTCGGCTTGCGCGGCGACTTCGACGCGCACCGGGTCGTGCAAGAGCTCGTCCGCCAGCGCCTGCACCTGCGGCGGGAAGGTCGCCGAGAACAGCAGGTTCTGACGCCGCGGCGGCAGCGTCGCCAGCACCTGCTCGCGCTCGGCCGCGAAGCCCAGGTCCAGCAGGCGATCGGCTTCGTCGAGCACGAGCGCTTCCACCGTGTCCAGGCGCACGGCGTTGCGCGCCATCAGGTCCAGAAGGCGGCCCGGCGTAGCCACCACCACGTCCGCGCCGCCGCGCAAGCCCATCATCTGCGGATTGACCGACACGCCACCGAAGAGCACGGCCACCTTCAGCGGACGCGGGCCGGGCGGGCCGAGGCGGCGGAACACCTCGCCCACCTGCGCCGCCAGTTCGCGCGTGGGCACCAGCACCAGCACGCGGACGCGCCGGAAGGCGTGCTGGCGTCCCACCACCACGCGCTGCAGCAGCGGCAGCGCGAAGGCGGCGGTCTTGCCCGAGCCCGTCGGCGCGAGCGCGACGAGGTCGCGGCCGAGCAGCAGCGGCGGGATGGCCTGCTGCTGGATGGGCGTGGGCACGGCATAGCCGGCTTGCGCGCAGGCCTGCAGCAGGGACGCGGAGAGGCCGAGCGCGGCGAAGCCGGGCGCCGGGTCCGGCGAAGGGGAGGGGCGTTGCACGCCGGGCTTTCTTGGAGGCGGAGGGGCGCCTATTGTGCTTCGGTGGGTGACGAGATGGCGGCTCTAGAATCCCGGCTCACCCGACCACGTGCGCGCCTGCGCGCCGCCAGCCATGCCCCTGACCCTCTCCCATCCCGTGCTGGACGCCGTCCTGCGCAACCACGGCATCAAGCCCAACGACCTGGCGGGCATCGACCGGCTGTTCGGGGGAGCCGACGGCTACTACTGGTACCACACGATGCGCCACCTGTGCCCGCGCACGGAAACCATCGTGTGGGCGGACGACGAAGAGATGCGCGCCGCCCTGCAGGATCACGAGAACGAGACCGCCGCGGAAGACGAAGTGAAACCGCAGGCCTTGCGCGACGAGCACGTCGAGGCCATCGCGCGGCTGCTGGCCGACCCGGCGTAGCCAGGCGCGATCAGGCCGCGCGCGAACGCGAAAGCCCGGCGCGCAGCAGATCCACGAAGGCCTCGGCCGCGGGGCTCAGCGAGCGGCCCCGGCGCGTGACGATGTGGATGTCGCGCGAGACCACCGGCTGCGCCAGGCGCAGCACCCGCAGGCCGCGGCGTGCCGCGCTCGGCGCCGCGTAGGCCGAAGGCATGATCGACGCGGCGTGCCCCGCCTCGGTCATCCAGAGCGCCGTGGAGAGGAAGGACACCTCGTTCACCACGTCCAGCTGCACGCCGGCCGTCGCGGCCGCGCCGTCGATGAGGGGCCGGATGCCATAGCCCGGGCGCACGGTGATCACCGGCACGCCGGCGAGGTCGGCCCAGCGCAGGCGCTTGCGCCCGGCGAGCGGATGGTCGTGGCGGCACACCAGCGCGAGGTGGTCCGCCATGAGCCTGGACGTGTCGACGTCGGCGGCGGCGCGCTCCGGGGTGCCGATGCCGAAGTCCACATGCTCGCCCAGCACGCGCGAGACGAACTGCTCGGGCGCGCAGTCGTCCACCACCACCTGCACGCCCGCGTGCTGCGCGGTGAAGGCACGCACCACGGGCGGCAGCAGGATCTCGGCCAGCGTGGGCGTCACGCCGATGCGGATGCGCCCGCGGCGCAGCGCCGACAGTTCGCGCAGCCCGGGGCCCAGCGAGTCGACGTCACGCAGGATGCGCTCGGCCACCACCACGGCCTCCACCGCCGCCGCCGTGGGCTGCAGGGAGCGCGTGGTGCGGTCGAAGAGGCGCGTGCCCAGGCCTTCCTCCAGCTGGCGGATCAGCACGCTGATGGCGGACTGCGTCAGTGACAGCTGCTCCGCCGCCGCGCGCAGCTTGCGCAGCTGGTAGACCGCGTGGAAAGCACGCAGTTGCCCCAGGGTCGGGGAGAACCGGGCCGGGCGATTCATGAATCTTCATCATAAATGCTTCGAGATTTTTCGATTTACGAAAGAATCACGGGCGGCTCCAATGGGGCGACAAGGAGACAAACCATGCGAATGTTCGCCCCGGCCCTCGCGGCCGTCCTCGCCGGCAGCCTGGCTTTCGGCGCCGCGGCGCAGGCGCCCGCGGCCTATCCCGACAAGCCCGTGCGGATGGTGGTGACCTTCCCGCCCGGCGGCAGCGCCGACGCGGTGGTGCGCATGATCGTGCCGCACGTGAACCAGAGCCTCGGCCAGCAAGTGATCGTGGACAACCGTCCCGGCGCCGGCGGCAACATCGGCCTCGGCGTCGTGGCCAAGGCCCCGGCGGACGGCTACACGCTGGGCGTGGGCGCGGCGGGCGCGCTGTCGGCGAACTCGAGCCTCTATGCGCAGATGCCCTTCGAGCCGCTGAAGGACTTCAAGCCGGTGAGCATGCTGGCGGCCATCCCGTTCGTGCTGGTCGGCCACCCGTCCGTGGCCGCGAAGACGCAGCGCGAGCTGGTGGCGATGGCCAGGGCGCAGCCGGGCAAGCTGTCGATCGCGCACGGCGGCAACGGCACCGCCATGCACCTGTCCGCCGCGCTGTTCGCGCAGATGGCCGACGTGAAGCTCACCGAGGTGCCGTACAAGGGCTCCGGCCCGGCGGCGCTGGACGTCCTGGCGGGCAACGTGCCGCTGGCGGTGGTGGACCTGCCCTCCGCGCTGCAGCACATCAAGGCCGGCAAGCTCACCGCCTTCGCCGTGACCAGCCCGGAGCGCCTGCCGCAACTGCCCGATGTCCCCACGGTCGCCGAAGCGGGCCTGCCGGGCTACGACTCCACCGGCTGGTTCGGCGTGGTCGCGCCCGCCGGCACGCCGCCCGCCATCGTTTCGCGCCTCAACGCGGCGATCACCGCGGCGCTGAAGGACGAACAGGTGAAGGCCAACATGCGCAACCTCGGTGTCGAGCCCACGCCCACGACGGCCGCGGCCTTCGAGGCCTACATCCGCAGCGAAACCGGGAAGTGGGCCCAGGTGATCCGCCAGGCCCAGATCAAGCTCGATTGAAACGATGACGAGAGAATTGCAGGCCGACGTGCTGGTCGTCGGCGCCGGCCCCGTGGGCCTGACCCTGGCCATGGACCTGGTGGCGCGCGGCGCCAGCGTGGTGATCGCGGAGATCCGGCGCTACGCCGAACCGCCGAGCGTGAAGTGCAACCATGTCTCGGCGCGCACGATGGAGCGCTTCCGCAAGCTGGGCGTGGCGCACAAGCTGCGCGACGCGGGCTTGCCGCCCGACTATCCCAACGACGTGGTGTTCCGCACCAGCGTCTGCGGCGACGAACTCACGCGCATCCCCATCCCGAGCCGGCAGGACCGCTACACCTCCACGCAAGGGCCCGACACCGACTGGCCGACGCCCGAGCCGCCGCACCGCATCAACCAGATCTACCTGGAACCCATCCTGCTGGAACACACCGCGGCGCTGCCCGGCGTGACGCTGCTCAATCGCACCCAATTCCTCGCGTTCTCGCAGGACGACGAGGGCGTGCTCGCGACCCTGCGCGGCCTGGACACGGAAGAAGAGATCCGCGTGCGTTGCCAATACCTCGTGGGCTGCGACGGCGGCAGTTCGGCGGTGCGCAAGCAGATCGGCGCGGCGCTGGAAGGCACGCCGGTGATCCAGCGCGTGCAGTCCACCTTCATCCGCGCGCCGCGCCTGGCCGGGCTGATGACGCGCCCGCCCGCCTGGTGCTGCTACTCGGTGAACCCGCGCCGCTGCGGCACGGTGTTCGCCATCGACGGCCACAGCAACTGGCTGGTGCACAACCACCTGCATCCGCACGAGGAGACCTTCGACGCGGTGGACCGCGACTGGTCCATCCGGCAGATCCTCGGGGTGGACGAGACCTTCGAGTACGAGGTGATCAGCAAGGAGGACTGGGTCGGCCGCCGGCTGGTGGCGGACCGCTTCCGCGACCGGCGCGTGTTCATCGCCGGCGATGCGGCCCACCTGTGGGTGCCCTACGCGGGCTACGGCATGAACGCCGGCATCGCCGATGCGCTGAACCTGTCCTGGGTGCTGGGCGCGCGTCTGCAGGGGTGGGGCGACGAGGCGATCCTCGACGCCTACGAGGCCGAGCGCCTCCCGATCACCAACCAGGTCTCGCACTTCGCCATGGACCATGCGCAGAAGATGATCCGCGCGCGCGGCGCGGTGCCGCCGGACATCGAGGCGCCCGGCCCCGAAGGCGACGCGGTGCGCGCGCGCGTGGGTGCGCAGGCCTACGAGCTGAACGTGCAGCAGTTCTGCTGCGCAGGCCTGAACTTCGGCTACTTCTACCAGGGCTCGCCGATCATCCTGGACGACGGCGAGGCGCCGCCGGCCTACACCATGGGCGGCTTCACCGCGTCGACGGTGCCGGGCTGCCGCGCGCCGCACTTCTGGCTGCCGGACGGCCGCTCGCTCTATGACGCGTTCGGCCAGGGCTACACGCTGCTGCGCTTCGACGGCAGCGTCGACGTCGAAGCGCTGGTGGCGGGCGCACGCGCGCGGCGCATGCCGCTCACGGTGCTGGACGTGCCGCCCGGCGCGCAGGTGCCGCCGGCCTACCGCCACAAGCTGGTGCTGTGCCGCGATGACCAGCACGTGGCGTGGCGGGGGGACGCCGTGCCGCGTTCCGTGGACACGCTGGTGGATGCGTTGCGGGGGGGGGGGCGCGGGTGCTGGAGCCGGTCGCGGCCGGAAGGTGCTTGGGGGCGGGACTAAAGTTCTAATGC
>JAEZEB010000238.1 GCA_023438115.1 Pseudomonadota bacterium
GCCTGGCGCCAGGCCGGGCCCACCGCCGACGCCGTCATCCGCCGGAAGTTCACGTTGGGCATGATCTTGCTGTCGACCAGCGCCATGACCTTGTTGATGTCGCCGCCCTTGAGGGCCGGGTCGCTGCGGATCGCGCCCAGCACCTCGTCGGAGAGGCGCTTGATCATGGCGTCCGGCGCCTCCTCGGCGGCATGCGCCGCCAGGGGCCAGGCGCCGGCGAGGCTGGTCGCCAGCAGGGCGGCCGCCGCGTGGACGAGGGTACGTCTCTTCATCTGCATCCTTTCAGCCGGGCCGTGGGCCCGGGTTCCTGCCATTGGAACCCGGCCGCAGGGCCGGGTTCAGCCGTCGCGCGGAACGAACGCAACAGCCTGCAACCTTCCGCTTACTGCGCCGGCGCCTCGGGCGGCGGCTCCAGGTCGTAGCGGGGCTCTTCCGTGAGCGGGGGCGGCACCTCCACCGACTCGCCCTCCGGCCGCCAGATCTCCGCGCGCCGGCGCTGCAGGTAGGCGTCGCGGATGAAGGCGTAGCGATCCAGCGAGGCCTCCTCCAGCACGCTGCTGGCGCGCAGCAGGTTGGAGCGGCGGTCGACGACGCGCAGCGCGCTCAGCCCGACGCGCGTCCCCGTCGGATCGACCTGGTTGACCAGGTCGTAGTGCATGTCCACCGGCAGGGCGGCGGTGTCGCGCAGCGTGGAGGGACCGAACAGCGGCAGCACCACGTACGGGCCCGCCGGCACGCCCCAGCGGCCCAGGGTGGTGCCGAAGTCCTCTCGGTGGCGCTCGATGTTGAGGTCGCTCGCCACGTCGAAGATGCCGAACACGCCGAACATGGTGTTGACGTGGAAGCGGGCGAAGTTCTCCTCGGCGGCCTGCAGGCGGAACTGCAGCAGTGCGTTGATGGCCGACCAGGCGTCGCCGAGGTTGTTGAAGAAGTTGGACACGCCGGTGCGCACCAGCGGCGGCACCTTCTCGCGGTAGAAGGTGGCCGAGGGGCGCAGCACCACGCGGTCGATGCCCTCGTTCACCTCGGTCATCTGGCGGTTGAAGGGCTCCCAGGGATCGCGGGGGTTCGAGGCCGTGGTGGTGGCGCAGCCCTGCAGCACCAGCAGCGCCAGCGTGGCGACGGAAGCGGCGGCCAGGCGGCGCGCCTTCGGGAATTCGGATCTCATTTCTTCTGCGCCCCGGGAGCCGGGCCTTCCGCTGCCTTGTTGTAGAGGAACTGTCCGATCAGGTTCTCGAGCACCACCGCGGACTGCGTGCTGGTGATCGTATCGCCCGTGGCCAGGTTCTGGTCGTCGGCGCCGGCTTCGATCCCGATGTACTGCTCGCCGAGCAGGCCGCTGGTGAGGATCTTCAGCGAGCTGTCCTTCGGGAATTGATACCGGTTTTCCATCTCGAGCGTGACGTGCGCGCGGAAGGACTGGTCGTCGAACGTGATCGATTCCACGCGGCCGACCACCACGCCGGCGCTCTTGACCGCCGCGCGGGGCTTGAGGCCGCCGATGTTGTCGAACTTGGCGGCCAGCCGGTACGTGGGCTGGAAGCTCAGCGTCAGCAGGTTCGCGGCCTGCAGCGCGAGGAATACCAGCGCGGCGCCGCCGATGAGGACGAAGAGCCCCACCCAGACGTCGTTCTTGTTTCGCTCCATGACTACTCTTTCCTCTAGATGCTGAACATCATCGCGGTCAGCAGGAAGTCCAGGCCGAGCACGGCCAGCGAGGCCATCACGACCGTGCGCGTGGTCGCGCGCGACACGCCTTCCGGCGTGGGCTTCGCCTCGAAGCCCTGCAGCACCGCGATGAACGTGACGGCGACGCCGAACACGAGACTCTTGACGAAGCCGTTGCCGACGTCCTGGAACACGTCCACCCCGCCCTGCATCTGGCTCCAGAAGGCGCCGGGGTCCACCCCGATCAGCATCACGCCCACGACCCAGCCGCCGAGGATGCCCACCGCGCTGAATACCGACGCCAGCAGCGGCATCGTGATCACGCCCGCCCAGAACCGGGGAGCGAGGATACGCTGCACCGGGTCGACCGCCATCATCTCCATGGCAGAGAGCTGCTCGCCCGCCTTCATGAGGCCGATCTCCGCGGTCAGGGAGGTGCCGGCGCGGCCCGCGAACAGCAGCGCGGTGACCACCGGGCCGAGTTCGCGCACCAGGCTCAGGGCGACCATGAGGCCGAGCGCCTCGGACGAGCCGTAGCGCTGGAGGATGTAGTAACCCTGCAGCGCCAGCACGAAGCCGACGAACAGGCCGGACACGCCGATGATCGCAAGCGAATAGTTGCCCAGGAAGTGGATCTGGTCGCGCAGCAAGCGGCCGCGCGCGAAGGTCGGGCCCAGCAGCGACAGCAGGCGCACCAGCAGGCGCGCGGCGTGGCCGGTATCGGCCAGCAGCGTTCGCGTGGCGAAACCGACATCGGACGGATTCCACCAGCTCATTGAAGGCCTCCGCTGAAATCCTCCGCCACGGTCGGCCCCGGATAGTGGAAGTGCACCGGGCCTTCCGGCAGCGCATTCACGAACTGGTGCACCAGCGGATCGGTGGAGGTGCGCACTTCCTCGGGCGTGCCTTGGGCCGCGATGCGGCCGTTGGCCAGGATGATCACCTGGTCGGCGATGCGGAAGGTCTCCTCCAGGTCGTGCGAGACGACGATGCTGGTGATGCCCAGCGTGTCGTTCAGGCGGCGGATCAGCTGCGCTGCCGTGCCCAAGGAGATCGGGTCGAGCCCCGCGAAGGGCTCGTCGTACATGATCAGGTCGGGATCCAGCGCGATCGCGCGGGCCAGCGCCACGCGCCGCGCCATGCCGCCGGAGACCTGGCTGGGCATGAGGTCGCGCGCGCCGCGCAGGCCGACCGCATTGAGCTTCATCAGCACGATGTCGCGCACCAGGTTCTCGGGCAGGCCGGCGTGCTCGCGCAACGGGAAGGCCACGTTGTCGAACACGGAAAGGTCGGTGAACAGCGCGCCGAACTGGAACAGCATGCCCATGCGGCGGCGGATGCGGTAGAGGCCGTCGCGGTCGAGCGAGGCGATGTTCTCGCCGTCGAAGCTCAGCTCGCCGGCCTGCGGCCGCACCTGCCCGCCGATCAGGCGCAGCACGGTGGTCTTGCCGCCGCCGGACGCGCCCATGAGCGCGGTCACCTTGCCGCGAGGCACGGTGAACGTCAGGTCATCGAGGATGCGCCGCTTGTCGTAGCCGAAGCTGAGGTTGCGGCATTCGACCAGCGCGCTGGTGTCCGGGTCCGTCATCCGGGAAAGGCCGCCGGCATCGCTGCCGGCCGCAAGCCAAAGGGAGCGATGATAGGGGTTTTGCTGCTGAGCAGCGTTCCCCCGTTTGGGCAGCCTAGTCCCGTCTGTGGCTTTCGCGCGGCAGCGGCGAGAACCCTGTCACCTCGGCAGGTCGCTGAATCCCATCAGGAACTCGTCGATCGCGCGCGCGGCCTGGCGACCCTCCCGGATCGCCCAGACGACGAGCGACTGGCCGCGGCGCATGTCGCCGGCGGCGAACACCTTGGGAACGTTCGTTGCATAGCCGCCGTTGAAATCCGTGGTGGCGCGCGCGTTGCCGCGGGCGTCCTTCTCGACGCCGAAGCCTTCCAGCACCGTCGCCACCGGATTCACGAAGCCCATGGCCAGCAGCACGAGGTCGGCCTTGTACTCCTTTTCGGTACCCGGGACCTCCACGAACTTGCCGTCCTTGAACTCCACGTTCACGGTCTTCAGGCCGGTGACCTTGCCCTTCTCGCCGACGAACTCCTTGGTGGCGATCGCGAACTCGCGCTCGCAGCCTTCCTCGTGCGAGGAGCTGGTGCGCAGCTTGTACGGCCAGTAGGGCCACACCAGCGGCTTGTTCTCCTGTTCCGGCGGCTGCGGCATCAGCTCGAACTGCACCACGCTCGCGGCGCCGTGGCGGTTGCTCGTGCCCACGCAGTCGCTGCCGGTGTCGCCGCCGCCGATCACGATCACGTGCTTGCCGTCGGCGCGGATCTGGCCCTTGACCTTGTCGCCGGCGTTCACCTTGTTCTGCTGCGGCAGGAACTCCATCGCGAAGTGGATGCCGGCGAGGTCGCGGCCGGGCACCGGCAGGTCGCGCGACTGCTCGGCGCCGCCGGTCAGCAGCACGGCGTCGAATTCCTTCTGCAGGTCCTCGGGCGAAACGCTCTCCTTGGCCCAGTTGGTGACCTTGGAGCCCTCGGGCAGCTTCCCCACCATCACGCCGGTGCGGATGGTCACGCCTTCCGCCTTCATCTGCTCGGCGCGGCGGTCGATGTGGTGCTTCTCCATCTTGAAGTCGGGGATGCCGTAGCGCAGCAGGCCGCCGACGCGGTCGTTCTTCTCGAACAGCGTCACGTCGTGGCCGGCGCGCGCCAACTGCTGCGCGGCCGCCATGCCGGCGGGGCCGGAGCCGACCACCGCGACCTTCTTGCCCGTCCTGATCCGCGCCACGCGCGGCTGCACCCAGCCGTTGTCCCAGGCGCGGTCGATGATCGCGTGCTCCAGCGACTTGATGCCCACCGGATCGTCGTTGTAGTTCAGCGTGCACGCCGCCTCGCAAGGCGCGGGGCAGATGCGGCCGGTGAACTCCGGGAAGTTGTTGGTGGAGTCCAGGACCATGAAGGCGTTCTTCCAGTCCTGCTGGTACACCAGGTCGTTGAAGTCCGGGATGATGTTGTTGACCGGGCAGCCCGAGTTGCAGAAGGGCGTGCCGCAGTCCATGCAGCGCGCCGCCTGCACCTGCGCCTGCTTGTCATCGAGGCCGATGACGAATTCCTTGTAGTGCTTCACGCGCTCGGGCACGGGCTTGTAGCCCTCCTCGATGCGGTCGTATTCCAGGAAGCCGGTGACCTTTCCCATGTTTCTTCGCTCCGTCTCTTACTTGGCCGCGGCCGTCTCGTGCTGCATGGCGGCTTCCTGGTTGTTGCCGACACTCGCCAGTTCCACCTCGCGCTCGTACATCTCGGCCAGCGCGCGCTTGTACTCGTTGGGGAACACCTTCACGAACTTCATGCGCGCGTTCGCCCAGTCGTCCAGCAGTTCGCGGGCACGGCGGCTGCCGGTCCAGCGGTTGTGGTCCCCCAGCAGCTTCTTGAGCAGCGCCTCGTCGGTCTCGTCGCGGTGCAGCTTGGTCCGGCCCGAGGCGGCGCGTTGTTCGGCCGTCGTGCCCACGCGCTCCAGCGACACCATCGCCGTGTTGCAGCGGCTGGCGAAGCGGCCGTCCTCGTCGTAGACGTAGGCGATGCCGCCCGACATGCCGGCGGCGAAGTTGCGGCCGGTCTTGCCGAGAACGACCACCGTGCCGCCCGTCATGTACTCGCAGCCGTGGTCGCCCGTGCCTTCCACCACCGCCGTGGCGCCGGACAGGCGCACGGCGAAACGCTCGCCGGCCACGCCGCTGAAGAAGGCCTCGCCGGACGTCGCGCCGTAGAGCGCGGTGTTGCCGATGATGATGTTCTTCGTGGCGTCGCCGCGGAAGTCGATCGAGGGGCGCACGATCACGCGGCCGCCCGACAGGCCCTTGCCGGTGTAGTCGTTCGCATCGCCGATCAGGTACAGCGTGATGCCCCGCGCCAGGAAGGCGCCGAAGGACTGGCCGCCCGTGCCTTCGAGCTGGATGCGCAGCGTGTCGTCGGGCAGGCCTTCCGGATGCACCTTGGTCAGCGCACCGGACAGCATCGCGCCCACCGAGCGGTTGACGTTGCGCGCCACCTCCATGAACTGCACCCGCTCGCCGCGCTCGATGGCCGCGCGCGACTTCTCGATCAGGATGCGGTCCAGGCTCTTGTCCAGGCGGTGGTCCTGCTCTTCGCAGTGCACGCGCGGCACGTCCGCCGGCACCTTGGGCAGCGTGAACAGGCGCGTGAAGTCCAGGCCGCGCGCCTTCCAGTGGCCGATGCCCTTCTTCATGTCCAGCAGGTCGGCGCGGCCCACGAGCTCGTCGAAGGTGCGGATGCCCAGCTGCGCCATGATCTGGCGCACTTCCTCGGCGACAAAGAAGAAGTAGTTGACGACGTGCTCGGGCTTGCCGGCGAACTTCTTGCGCAGCACCGGATCCTGCGTGGCCACGCCTACCGGGCAGGTGTTCAGGTGGCACTTGCGCATCATGATGCAGCCCTCGACCACCAGCGGCGCGGTGGCGAAGCCGAATTCGTCGGCGCCCAGCAGCGCGCCGATCACGACGTCGCGGCCGGTCTTCATCTGGCCGTCGGCCTGCACGCGGATGCGGCCGCGCAGGCGGTTCAGCACCAGGGTCTGCTGGGTCTCGGCCAGGCCGATCTCCCAGGGCGAGCCGGCGTGCTTGATCGACGACCAGGGCGAGGCGCCCGTGCCGCCGTCATGGCCGGCGATCACCACGTGGTCGGCCTTGCACTTGGCCACGCCCGCGGCGATGGTGCCCACGCCCACTTCCGACACCAGCTTGACGCTGATGGAAGCGTGCGGCGCCACGTTCTTCAGGTCGTGGATCAGCTGCGCCAGGTCCTCGATCGAATAGATGTCATGGTGCGGCGGCGGCGAGATCAGGCCCACGCCCGGCACCGAATAACGCAGCTTGCCGATGTACTTGGACACCTTGCCGCCGGGCAGCTGGCCGCCCTCGCCCGGCTTGGCGCCCTGCGCCATCTTGATCTGGATCTGGTCGGCGGACGACAGGTACTCCGCCGTCACGCCGAAGCGGCCGGAAGCCACCTGCTTGATGCGCGAGCGCAGCGAGTCGCCCTGCTGCAGCGGCATGTCCACCTCGACGACGTCGCTGCCGATCACCTGCGCCATGGTCTGGCCGGCGGTGATCGGGATGCCCTTGAGCTCCTGGCGGTAGCGCGCGGGATCCTCGCCGCCTTCGCCGGTGTTGCTCTTGCCGCCGATGCGGTTCATGGCGACGGCGAGCGTGGCGTGCGCCTCGGTGGAGATGGAGCCCAGCGACATGGCGCCGGTGGCGAAACGCTTGACGATCTCCTTGGCGGGCTCGACCTCGTCGACCGGGATGGCCTTCGCCGGATCGACCTTGAACTCGAACAGGCCGCGCAGCGTCATGTGGCGGCGGCTCTGGTCGTTGATGATCTGGGCGTACTCCTTGTACGTGCTCCAGTTGTTGGCGCGCGCCGCGTGCTGCAGCTTGGCGATCGCGTCCGGCGTCCACATGTGCTCTTCGCCGCGCGTGCGCCAGGCGTATTCGCCGCCGGCTTCCAGCATGGAGGCGAGCACGGGGTCGTTGCCGAAGGCGGCGCGGTGCAGGCGGAAGGCTTCCTCGGCGATCTCGAAGACGCCGATGCCCTCGACGCGGCTGGCCGTGCCGGTGAAGTACTTCTCGATCGTGTCGCTGTTGATGCCGATGGCCTCGAACAGCTGCGCGCCGCAGTAGGACATGTACGTCGACACGCCCATCTTGGACATGATCTTCGACAGGCCCTTGCCGATCGCCTTGACGTAGTTGTAGACCGCCTTGTCGGCCGACAGCTCGCCGGGCAGGTCCTTGTGGATGGAGACCAGCGTCTCCATCGCCAGGTAGGGGTGCACGGCTTCGGCGCCATAGCCGGCCAGCACCGCGAAGTGGTGCACCTCGCGCGCCGAGCCGGTCTCCACCACGAGGCCCGCGGTGGTTCGCAGGCCTTCACGCACCAGGTGCTGGTGGATGGACGACAGCGCCAGCAGCGCCGGGATGGCGACCTGCGTCGGCGACACGGCGCGGTCGCTGATGATCAGGATGTTCTTGCCGCTGCGGATGGCGTCCACCGCTTCGGCGTTGAGCGAAGCCAGCTTGGCTTCCACGCCTTCCTTGCCCCAGGCGAGCGGATAGGTGATGTCCAGCGTGTAGCTGCGGAACTTGCCGTGCGTGCGCGCGTCGATGCCGCGCAGCTTGCCCATGTCCTCGAAGTCGAGGATGGGCTGGCCCACCTCGAGCCGCATCGGCGGGTTGACCTGGTTGATGTCCAGCAGGTTCGGCTTGGGGCCGATGAAGGAGACCAGCGACATCACGATCGCCTCGCGGATCGGGTCGATCGGCGGGTTGGTCACCTGCGCGAACAGCTGCTTGAAGTAGTTGTACAGCGGCTTGTTCTTGTCCGACAGCACGGCCAGCGGGCTGTCGTTGCCCATCGAGCCGATGCCCTCTTCGCCCGCGCTGGCCATGGGGGCCATCAGGAACTTGATGTCCTCCTGCGTGTAGCCGAAGGCCTGCTGGCGATCGAGCAGCGCGGCGGGCTCGGACACGGGGATGTAGCCGGCATTCGGCTCGACGTCGTCGAGCTTGATGCGCAGGTTCTCGATCCACTGCTTGTAGGGCTTGGCGTTGGCGAGCGAGGCCTTGAGCTCCTCGTCGTCGATCATGCGGCCCTGCTCCAGGTCGATCAGGAACATCTTGCCGGGCTGCAGGCGCCACTTGCGCACGATCCTGTTCTCCGGCACCGGCAGCACGCCGGACTCGGAAGCCATGATCACCAGGTCGTCGTCGGTCACGCAGTAGCGCGAGGGACGCAGGCCGTTGCGGTCCAGCGTGGCGCCGATCTGCCGGCCGTCGGTGAACACGATCGACGCCGGGCCGTCCCACGGCTCCAGCATGGCCGCGTGGTACTCGTAGAACGCCTTGCGGCGCTCGTCCATCAACGTGTGCTGCTCCCACGGCTCGGGGATCATCATCATCACCGCCTGGGCGAGCGGGTAGCCCGCCATCGAC
>JAEZEB010000243.1 GCA_023438115.1 Pseudomonadota bacterium
ACCTACGACATGTGCACGGACACACCCGTAGGTCGGGGTGAGCGCGAAGCCGAACCCCGACGCGTCGGCTAGAACCGCGCGTCCAGCCACTGCCTGAGCGCGTCGTACACCGGATCGCTCTCGCGCTCGTTGAAGATCTCGTGCCACAGCGCCGGGAACTCCTGCGCGGTGACCGCTTCGCGCGGCGCCCGCTGGGCGAACTCGCGGCTGCCCGCCGGGTCGACCAGCCGGTCGTCGCCCGCATAGAGCAGCAGCGTGGGCACCGTCCATTGCGCCGCCGCGGCGCGCACGCGCTCGCCTTCCTGCTGGATGAAGGCCGCCAGCCGGCCGGTGATGCGGTCGTGCACGCGGGGATCGGCCCGGTAGGCGGCAACCACCGCGGAATCGTGCGAGAGGTATTGCGCATCGAGCCCGTTGCCCACGGCGAGGTTGGGCGCGATGCGCGGCACCACGCGCATCAGCAGCTTCTGCACCGAAGTGAGGCGCGTGGCGAGCGCGGGCGAGGACAGCACCAGCGCGTCGACGGACGCCAGCCCGCGCGCGACGAAACTCGCCGCCACCAGCCCGCCCATGCTGTGCCCCAGGAGCACCAGCGGCACGCCGGGACTGCGGCTGCGCGTGCTCTCCACGATGTCGGCCAGGTCGTCGATCAGGCGGCCGTTCTGCGGCAGGCCGCCGCGCACGCCGCCGGAATCGCCGTGGCCGTACTGGTCGTAGCTGCGCACGGCGAAGCCCCAGCCATTGAGGCGGCGCGCGAACGCGTCATACCGGTGGCCGTGCTCGCCCAGGCCGTGCACCACCAGCACGGTGGCGCGCGGCTGGACCTCCTCGGGGAGGTGCCAGTCCTGCACCGCGAGGTTGTCGCCGTCGCTCGCGGTGAAGGTGGACAAGGTGGATTCGGCGCCGGGCTCGCTCATCGGTGGCAGATGATGGCGCCCGGCGCGCCGCTGTCAATGACCCGTTCGGAGGGTGGGCCGCCTCAGGGCATCTGCGCCATCACCTCGGCGACCGCCGCCGTCAGGCGCTTGGCATAAGGCACGTGCAGGAACTCGTTCGGGCCGTGCGCGTTGCTGCGCGGGCCCAGCACGCCGCAGACCATCATCTGCGCCGTCGGGAAGCCGGCGCTGAGCATGTTCATCAGCGGGATGGTGCCGCCCTGGCCGATGTAGCCCACGGGGGCGCCGAAATGCGCCAGCGAGGCGGCGTTGAGCGCCCGCTCGAACCAGTCGGTGGTGGGCGGCGCGTTCCAGCCCGAGGCGCCGCCCGCGGACTCGAAGGTCACCTTGGCCTGATAGGGCGCGTTGTCTTCCAGCAGCGTCTTGAGCTCCTGCACCGCCGCCGCCGCGTCCACCAGCGGAGGCAGGCGCAGCGAGAGCTTGAAGGCGGTGTAGGGCCGCAGCACGTTGCCGGCATCCTGCAGGGCCGGGAAGCCTTCGGCGCCGGTCACGGACAGCGTGGGCAACCAGGTGCGGTTGACCAGCGCCTGCACCGGATCGGTGGTGGTGGGCAGCGCGAAGGCGGTAGAGCCGCCGCAGTCCGCATGGGCCCAGGGGAAGCGCTTGTAGACCTCCTCGCCCAGGATGGCGGCGGTGGCCTTCGCCTGCTCCAGCCGTTCGGCGGGGATTTCGCAGTGGAAGCTGGCGGGCAGCAGGCGGCCGGTCTTGCTGTCTTCCAGCCGATCGAGCACCTGCCGCATGATGCGGAAGCTGGAAGGCACCAGGCCGGAAGCGTCGCCGGAGTGCACGCCCTCGGTGAGCACCTGCACCTTCAGCGTCCCGCCGGCCATGCCGCGCAGCGAGGTGGTGAGCCACAGCTGGTCGTAGTTGCCCGCGCCCGAATCCAGGCAGATCACCAGGCCGACGTCACCCAGGCGGGAACGCAGCGCGTCGACGTAGGGCAGCAGGTCGTAGGAGCCCGATTCCTCGCAGGTCTCGACCAGGCCCACGATGCGCGGATGCGGCTTGCCCTGCGCCTTGAGCGCCTGCACCGCGGCGATGCTGGCGTAGACCGCGTACCCGTCGTCGGCGCCGCCGCGGCCATAGAGCTTGCCGTCCTCGTACTTGGGCGTCCATGGGCCCAGGTCGTTGCGCCAGCCGGTGAATTCCGGCTGCTTGTCCAGGTGGCCGTACATCAGCACGGTCTGCTTCGCGTCGGGCCTGGTCGCCGCGACCTCGAAGAACAGCACCGGCGTGCGCCCCTCCAGCCGCACGACCTCCAGCTTCAGGCCTTCCACCTTCTGCGCCTCCACCCAGGCGGCGGCGTTGCGCAGCACGGTCTCGATGTGGCCGTGCTTCTGCCAGTCGGGGTCGAAGCCGGGCGACTTGGCGGGGATGGCGATGTAGTCGGTGAGCTGGCGGACGATGTCGCCGTCCCACTGGCGGGTGACCTGCTCCAGCGCCAGGGCGCTGTCGAGCAAGGTGGCGGGCATCTCGCGGTGCAGGGGGGCGTTCATGGCGGGGCGTTTCGGTCAAGAATGCGGATCCCCTCACTGTACGCGCCCTGATGAAACCACGCATCCATGCCGGCGTCGGTGGCTGGACCTTCGAGCCCTGGCGGAACAATTTCTATCCTCCCGGGCTGCCGCACAGCCGCGAGCTGCACCACGCCAGCCGCCAGCTCACGGCCATCGAGGTCAACGGCACCTTCTACAGCACCTTCACGCCCAAGACCTTCGCCAAGTGGCACGACGAGACGCCCGAGGGCTTCGTCTTCGCGCTCAAGGCGCACCGCTTCGCCACGCACCGGCGCGAACTGGCCGGCGCCGGCGAGGGCGTCGCGCGCTTCGTCGGCAGCGGCATCGCGGAGCTGGGCGACAAGCTCGGGCCGCTGCTCTGGCAACTGATGCCCACGAAGGCCTTCGATGCGCAGGACCTCGAAGCCTTCCTGCGGCTGCTGCCGCGCGAGGTTCAGGGACGGCCGCTGCGCCACGTGCTCGACGTGCGGCATCCCAGCTTCGCGTGCGAGGAATACCTGGACCTGCTGGCGCGGCACGGCTGCACCACCGTGTACACCGACTCGGACAAGTTCCCGTCCATCCCGCATGCGCGCAGCGGGCTCGCCTACCTGCGCCTGATGCGCAGCGCGCCCGATTGCGCCACGGGCTATGCGCCGGAGGAGATCGCGCGCTGGGTGCAGGGCGCGCGCGAATGGGCGGCGGCCGGCGAGCGGAACGAGGCCTTCGTGTTCTTCATCAACGGCGCCAAGGAACGGGCGCCGCATGCGGCGATGGAGTTCCTGCGGCAGCTCGGGGGTAGATGATGGTGGGCAATCGGAGCTTGCCCACCATCCGCGCCCCTCACCCCGCCTCCATCCACTGCACGCTCCCCTGCGTCACATCCTCCAGCCGCTGCCGCAAGCCGGCCGCTGCCGGTTCGACCACGCTGAAGGCGATCTCCACCACGTGCCCGTGCCTCACGTCGCCGAGCACGGCGCCCGCGGCCTGCAGCTCCCTGCGCACCACGCCTTCCAGCGCATACGCGACACAGCAGCGAAAAGCGAGCGCGCGCTGCAGCGGCAGCTTCTCCGCCCCCAGCAAGGCCTGCGCAACGGCGTCGGTATACGCGCGCACCAGCCCGCCCGCGCCCAGTTTCACGCCGCCGAAGTAGCGCACGACGGTCGCGAGCACGCCTTCGAGCTGCTGGTGGCGCAGCACCTCCAGCATCGGCCGCCCCGCGGTGCCGCCAGGCTCGCCGTCGTCGTTCGCGGCCGACTGGCCGCCCGCGAGCAGCGCCCAGCACACATGCGCGGCACCCGGATGCCCGGCGCGCAAGCCGGCGACGATCGCCAGCGCCTCCTCGCGTCCGGCCACCGGCTGCACGCAGCCGAGGAAGCGGCTCTTGCGGATCACCAGCTCGCTGTGCACGGGCCGGGCAAGCGTGAGACTCATGCGCACGCCTGCGTCCGCCCGCGTCCGACAGCGTGGATCGCGCGCCCGTGCTCCACTGCCGCGAGCCATCCTCGCGAGGAGAAATCCATGTTCGACCTGTCCCTTCCGTGGTGGGAGTTCATCGCCCGCGCCGCCATCGTCTACCTGGTGCTGCTCCTGATGGTGCGCTTCACCGGCAAGCGTACCGTGGGCCAGTTCACCCCCTTCGACCTGATCGTGGTGATGCTGCTGTCCGAGGGCGTGAGCAACTCGCTCACGGGCGGCGACGAATCCGTCACCGGTGGCCTGGTCATCGCGGCCACGCTGGTGGCGCTCGACGCGACGATCGCGGTGGTGACCGCGCGTTCGAAGAAGATCGACCAGGCCATCCAGGGCAACCCCGTGCTGGTGGGCCGGGACGGCATGATCTACGACGACGTCCCCAAGCGCCAGCGCGTGCCCCGCTCGGACATCGAGCGCGCGCTGCGCAGCGCCGACTGCGACATCGAGGACATGCGCATGGCCATCCTCGAATCCGACGGGAACATCAGCATTCTCAAGAAGCCCGGCTGAGGCGCCGCAGCCAGGCCAGCCCCTCGCTCGTGCCGCCCGGCTGCGCGCCGCGCGCCGGCCGGTACTCGCAGCCCACCCAGCCGTCCCAGCCGCAGCCGGCGGCGACCTCGTCGATCACGTCGAAGAGGTAGGGGTAGTTCAGCTCGCCGAGGTCCGGTTCGTGCCGCTGCGGCACGCCGGCGATCTGGAAGTGCGCGACCCGTCCCGTGGGCAGGTAGTGCCGGATCTTCATGGCGACGTCGCCCTCGACGACCTGGCAGTGGTACAGGTCCATCTGCACCTGCACGTTGGGCTCGCCGATCTCCGCCACGAGTTCGTGCGCGTGGTCCTGGC
Organism: Pseudomonadota bacterium; assembly: GCA_023438115.1. Lineage (GTDB taxonomy): Bacteria > Pseudomonadota > Gammaproteobacteria > Burkholderiales > Burkholderiaceae_C > Ramlibacter. Next base: position 4,772 of record JAEZEB010000243.1, read on the forward strand.
GGTTCAGGAAGAAGCCGGGGATGTCGCGCGTGTTGATCGGCTCCAGCAGCAGCTTCACGCCCTGCTTCGCGGCCTCGCGCGCGGCCCAGCGCAGGTTGGCGACGTAGGTCGGACGCAGCTGCGCGCGCTCGCTGCCGGCCGGCACCAGCCCCGCCATGACGTGCACGCGGGGACATTCCAGCGCCTCGGCGTAGCGCAGGGCCGTGGCGATGCCGGCGCGGAACTCCGCCTCGCGCCCGGGCAGGCAGGCGAGGCCTTTCTCGCCCGCGCCCCAGTCCCCCGGCGGTGCGTTGAACAGCACCTGCTGCAGGCCGTTCGCGCGCAGCCGCGCGGCGAGCTCGCCGGCCTCGTGCTCATAGGGGAACAGATACTCGACGCCGGCGAAGCCGTCGGCGGCGGCGGCCTCGAAGCGGGCCAGGAAGTCATGCTCCGGATAGAGCATCGACAGGTTGGCGGCGAAGCGCGGCATGCGATGGCCCTCAGCGCACCGGCAGGCGCACGGCCGGACGGTTCTCCTCGATGTACTGGCGCACGATCGCCTCGAAATCCGGGTCGGCCTGCAGGCCCAGGCCGCGCGCGCGGTCCCAGGCAACGTCGCCGGGCCAGCTGCGCACCAGCTTCTCGATGGCGGGATCGGGCTCCCAGTCCAGCAGCGCCGTGGCATCGCGGCCGGCGACGCGCTCCAGCGCCTGCGCCATCTCGCCGACGGTGGTCCGCAGCGATGGCAGGTTGATCGCGGTGCGCTGGCCCCATTCGGCATCGCTCGCCTGCGCGGCGCGCACGAAGCCCGCGATGGTGGACGTCGGCGAGGCCAGAGCCACCGGCGTTTCCGGCGGCACGGGAATGCGGGCGCGCTCGCCGGCCAGCGGCTCGCGGATCATGCCGCTGAAGAAGCCCGACGCCGCGCCATTCGGCCGGCCGGGGCGCACCACCACGGTCATGGGCCGCACGCTGCGCCCGGCGATGAAGCCCTTGCGCGTGCAGTCGGCCACCAGCTGTTCGCAAATGAGCTTCTGGATGCCGTAGCTGCCCTGGGGCGTGGGCAGGGTGTCGTCGCGCATCCTGCCCAGGGGCGGCTCGCCCGGCTGCTGGCCGAACACCGCCAGCGAACTGGCGAACACGAACACCGGCTGCGTGCCCAGGGCGCGGCAGCCTTCCAGCAGCGCGCGCGTGGTGTCGATGTTGCTGCGCATGCCGAGGTCGAAATCGGCTTCGCACTCGGCGCTCACGGCGGCGGCGAGGTGGAACACGGCGTCCGTGCCCGCGGCCGGCAGTTCGCGCCGCTGCAGCAGCTCAAGCAGGTCCCCCTGCACCAGTCTCTTATACACAAC
>JAEZEB010000330.1 GCA_023438115.1 Pseudomonadota bacterium
CGGCCGGGTCGCCCGCGGCCACGGCGCGCGGCGGCGGCACGGGCGCATTGGACACCCCGGAGCGGCCACCGAGCTGCAGCGCCCAGATCGCCACGCTGCCCGCCGCCAGCGCCCACAGCGCGAAGGTGGCGCCACGGACCGTCCAGGCGGCGAAGGGAGCAGGCGACATGCGCGGATTATCATTGATGCGATGCAGGCTCTCCCCCATTTCCACCGGTCCGCCGCCCGCGCGCGCCGCCTCGTCGCCTCCGGGTTCACGCTGATCGAACTCATGGTGGTGCTGGTCATCATCGGAGTGCTCGCCGCGCTGATCGTGCCCAACGTCCTCGATCGCGCCGACGACGCGCGGGTGACCGCCGCGCGCACCGACGTCAACAACCTGATGCAGGCGCTCAAGCTCTACCGCCTCGACAACCAGCGCTACCCCACCGGCGAACAGGGCCTGCAGGCGCTGGTGGCGCGGCCCGGCGCCGGCCCGGTGCCGCCCAACTGGAAGCCCTACCTGGAGAAGCTGCCCAACGACCCCTGGGGCCGGCCCTACCAGTACCTCAACCCCGGCGTGAAGGGCGAGATCGACGTGATGTCCTTCGGCGCCGACGGCCAGCCCGGCGGGGAGGGCAAAGATGCCGACATCGGCTCGTGGCAGTAGCGGGCGCGCCGCCGGCTTCACCCTGATCGAACTGCTGGTGGTGGTGGCGATCGTCGCCGTCGCCGCCGCGGGCGTGTCCTTCGCCCTGCGCGACGCCTCGGCGAACACGCTGGAGCGCGAGGCGCAGCGCCTTGCCGCGCTGCTGGAATCGGCGCGCGCCCGTTCGCGCCTGACCGGCCAGCCCGTGCGCTGGGTCCCCACTGAATCCGGCTTCCGCTTCGAAGGCCTCGCGCGCGACGCGCTGCCCGAAACCTGGCTGTCCGGCGACACGCGCGTGGTGAGCCGCGGCGTGCTGGTACTGGGCCCGGAACCCGTGATCGGCCCGCAGGCCATCGAACTCGCCAGCGCCGACCGGCCCGGCAGCGTGCGCATCGCCACCGACGGTTTGCGGCCCTTCGCCATCGCGGGAACGCCGTGAAGCATGCCCGCGGCTTCACCCTGATCGAGGTGCTGGTGGCCCTCGGCATCGTGGCCATCGCGCTGGCAGCCGGTGTGCAGGCGATGGCCGCGCTCACCAGCAATGCGCAGCGGCAGTCCGACGTGCTGCTGGCGCACCTGTGCGCGGAGAACGAGCTCACGCGCCTGCGGCTGGCGGGGCAGATGCCACCGGTGGGCGACAGCGAGGAAGCCTGCGAACAGGCCGGGCAGATGTTCACCGTCCGCCTGCGCGTCGCGCCCACGCCCAACCCGAATTTCCGCCGCGTCGACGCGCAGGTGTTCACGGCGGCCGTGCCGCTGCTGCGCCTGTCGACCATCATGGGCCGGTACTGACATGCGCGGCTCCCGCGGCTTCACGCTCGTCGAACTGCTGGTGGCGCTGTTCGCCATGGCCCTGCTCGCGGGCCTCAGCTGGCGCGGCCTCGACGGCATGATGCGCGCGCGCGAAGCGACCGAGGTCCGCGCCGACCAGGTCCTGGCGCTGCAGACGGGACTGGCGCAATGGAACGCCGACCTCGAAGCGATCGTGGAGTTCGCGCCCTTGCACGGCCTGGAGTGGAACGGGCGCGTGCTGCGCCTCACGCGCCGCAGCAGCCTTGCGCCGACCGAGGGCGTGCGCGTCGTCGGCTGGGCGCGGCGCGAAGGACGCTGGCTGCGCTGGCAATCGCAACCCATCACGAACCGCGGCGAACTCGAGGCCGCCTGGCAGCTGGCCGACTTCTGGGCCCAGAACCCCGGCGACGCGCTGCGGCAGCAGGAAGTGGCGATCGTGCCGCTGGACGACTGGCAGATCTACTTCTTCCGCAACGACAGCTGGACCAATCCGCTCTCCGCCGACGACGCGGACGCGGAGGACGAGGCGACGCGCGCGCGGCCCGGGCGCGGCGGCACCCGCGCCAGCACCCTGCCCGAAGGCGTGCGCCTCGTCCTGCAACTGCCGGCCGGCCAGGCGATCAGCGGACGCCTGCAGCGCGACTGGGTGCGTCCCACCATCGGCGGAGGCCGCTCGTGAAGCGCGCGCGCGGCGCCGCGCTGCTCGCGGCCATGCTCACCGTCATGCTGGTGGCCACCTTCGCCGCCGGTGCGCTGTGGCAGCAATGGCGCGCGGTGGAAGTGGAAAGCGCCGAACGCCAGCGCATCCAGTCCGCGTGGCTCCTCACCGGCGCGCTGGACTGGGCGCGGCTGATCCTGCGCGAGGACCGCCCCGCCGCGGACCATTTCGGCGAACCCTGGGCGGTGCCGCTGCAGGAAGCGCGCCTCACCACCTTCCTGGCGGCCGACCCGAGCAACACGCTGGAAGTGGGCGACGCCGACAACGTGTTCCTCTCCGGCGCCATCACCGACCTGCAGGGGCGCTTCAACGTCGCCAGCCTGGTGGAAGCAGGTTCGGTCAAGGAAGCGCGGGTGGAAACCTTGCGGCGCCTGTTCGAAGTGCTTGGCCTGTCCCAGGCACAGCTGGGACCGCTGGTGGCCAATCTGCGCTTCGCCCTCGACATCAGCGCGGACAACCTCAATGCGGCACGCGCGCCGCTGCCGCCGACGCGCGTGGAGCAACTCGTGTGGCTGGGCCTCTCCGCCGATACCGTTGCCGCCCTGGAACCCTACGTCACCATCCTGCCGCTCTCCTCCACGCCGGTGAACCTCAATACGGCGCCGGCCGAAGTGATCTACGCGGCCGGCCGCGGCTTCAGCCTGGCCGACGCGCAGGGCCTGGTGGCGCAGCGCGAGCGCCAGCACTTCCGCAACCTCGCGGACGTGCGGGAGCACCTGCCGGAGGGCGCGAGCTTCCCGGACGGCGGCGTGTCCTTCAACACGCAGTTCTTCGAGGTGCGCGGGCGGCTGCGCGTGGAAGGCGTGGTGATCGAGGAACGCTCCGTGGTGCAGCGCGTGGGCCGGAACATCGTCACGGTGCAGCGCGAACGCGGCGGCTTCGAGGTGTTCGCGGGCACGCCGGGCCGCCGCTGACGCGGCCGCTTCCCTACAATGCGCCGCACCCCATGAGTTCGCTTCTCGTCCTGCTGCCCCTCGAACCCGCCACGGGCGCCACCGAGTGGGCCTACGCGGTGACGCCCGACGGGCGGGCCGTTTCCGACCACGGCAAGACGCCCGCGGCCCTGCTGCCCTTGCCGCGCGGCGCCGGCGCGGAAACCGTGGCCGTCGTGCCGGTGCAGGCGCTTGCCTGGCACCGCGTCGAACTGCCCAAAGGCATGGCCACCGGCACGCCACGCCTGCGCGCCGCGCTCGAAGGCCTGCTCGAGGACGAATTGCTGGACGACACCGAAGCCGTGCACCTCGCGCTGCAGCCGGGCGCCCGCGGCGGCGAAGCCGCCTGGGTGGCGGTGTGCGACCGCGCCTGGCTGCGCGGCGCCCTGCAGCAGCTCGAAGCGGCCGGCCGCGCCGTGACGCGCATCGTTCCCGAATTCGCCCCCGAAGGTACGCCGTCGCTCCATGTCCTGGGCGACGCGCAGCAGCCGCTGGTGGTGGCCAGCAGCGACGAAGGCCTGCTGGCCCTGCCCCTCACGCCGGCCGCCCTGCCCCTGCTGCCGGCGCTGCCCGAAGGCGCGCCCCGGCGTGCCGAACCCGCGGCGGCCTCCGTTGCCGAACAACTGCTGGAGCCTCGCTGGGAACTGCAGCAGGAGGCCCAGCGCTGGGTGCAGGCAGCCGCCAGCCGCTGGGACCTGGCGCAGTTCGAGCTGGCCAGTTCCACCCGCGCCCGCGCGCTCAAGCGCCTGGCGGGCGGCTGGAGCGAAGTGCTGCGCGCACCGGCCTGGCGCCCCGCGCGGTGGGCCGCCGTGCTGCTGGTGGCGGTGAACCTCGTGGGCCTCAACGCCTGGGCCTGGAAGGAACGCGCGGGCCTGGAAGCCAAGCGCGAGGCGATCCGCAGCACCCTCAACGAAACCTTCCCCGAGGTGCGCGTGATCGTCGACGCGCCGGTGCAGATGGAGCGCCAGGTGGCGGCCCTGCGCCAGCAGACCGGCGTCGCCTCCGCGCGCGACCTCGACGCGCTGCTGGCCGCGCTGGCCGCCGCGCTGCCGGCCGGCCGCACGCCCGCGGCGCTCGAATACGCCGCCGGCGAACTGCGCGTGCGCGGCCTCGCGCTTTCGACCGGGGACATGAACGCGGTGTCCACGCAGCTGCGGCCGCTCGGTTATGCCGCCACGCTGCAGGGCGAGGTGCTGGTGATGACCGCGGAGGATGCGCGATGAAGGCCGACACCCTGCGCGCCCGCTGGGAGGCGCTCGCGCCGCGCGAGCAGGCCCTCGTCGCCGCGGCCGGCGTGCTCGTGGCCCTGGCGCTGCTCTGGTGGGTCGCGCTGGCGCCCGCCATCGGCACCTTGCGTGCGGCGGAAGAACAGCACCGCACGCTGGACGCGCAGCTGCTGCAGATGCGCCGCCTGCAGGCGCAGGCCCAGGCCATGAAGTCGCAGCCGCGCCAGAGCCAGGCCGAATCCCTGCGCCAGCTGGAAGCGACGATCCGCGAGCAGCTGGGCCTGACCGCCCGCTACACCATCGCCGGCGAGCGCGTGACCATCACCCTCGCCAACACGCCCGCCGCGGCCCTGTCCCAGTGGCTCTCGCAGGTCCGCACCAACGCGCGCGCCATTCCCGGCGAAGCACGCCTCGCCCGCAACCCCTCGGGCGGCTGGGACGGCACGCTGGTGCTGACGCTGCCTGCGGGCTGACCCGCGAGCCGTGGCGCGCCCTCCCCGCATCCCTCGTGACATCCCGTGGCCCTGGGCGGTCGCGGGCGCGCTGGCGGGCTTGCTGGTCGCCGTCGTGGTCTTCGCGCCGGCCCGTTGGCTCGCCGCGGGCCTGTCTGCCGCAACCGGCGGGCAGCTGGTGCTGGCCGAAGCGCGCGGCACTGTCTGGGACGGCTCCGGCCAGCTGGTGCTGACCGGCGGCGAGGGCAGCACCGACGCCGCCGCCCTGCCGGGGCGCGTGGCCTGGGAA